>NZ_JBFAGS010000040.1:0-26814 GCF_040653835.1 Micromonospora sp. NPDC050980
CGCCGAACACGAGGCCCTACACGCGATGACCCACCCGGTCACCGCACCCCTGAAAACCAGCTAACCAACTCTCCACCAAACCCGGGGCTTGACAAGGTGCCACTTCGAGGTGTGCCCTCGCGGATGGAGGCTGGCGCCTCCTCCACGAGCAACACATATCCGAGCCATGGCCGTAGCCGACCGAGTAGGCCATGGTCGTAGGCACGCCGCAGGTCAACCGCGCTGCCGATCGCTTCTTCGTTCCGGTTGTTGAAGTTGTTGCCGAACGATGGGCCGACATGGGATTTCAGCTCGATGGCGGCGACCAGTTCGCCCTCGTGAAGCACCACCAGATCCCACTTCTTCGTAGGGCGGAAGTAGCCGGGTAGCTCGACCTTGGACCTGGAGCGCACGGCATCGGACGGGAAGCCGGCGTCACGGAAGACTTGGGCGAGCAGTTCCGTCAGCGCGTCGAGGTGGGCACCGCCGGTGACTGCGCCGCGTCCTCCGGTATCGGTCTTGCCGCCCAGCAGCTTCTTCGCGGCTTGTGACTCCCGGACCGCCCAGGAGCTACGAACCGCCTCTTCCCACGAGCGCTGATCCAACGACCAGATCCCCCATCGCCTCGATCCCGTACACGCGAAGCGCAACCTTCGTCGCCGCTCGCGGGTTCCGTTCGTCGAAGGCGGCGGCGAGCGCAGCACGGTCGGCGGCCGAGATGGTCTCAAGCCTGGGTACGCGGATCCGACGCAGATACTGAGCCTGGAATCGAAGGGTGCCGCCCCGCATCCTAACGGCGTAAGCCTCCACAAAGGCCTGTGCCACACCTGACAACAACAGTCCGCCCAGAACTCGCAGGTCCCAGGTGTCGGAAACGATGTAGTACAGATTGTGATGGGGATAGAAACCGCCTTCGTCCAGCACTGGATGAATCGCGGTCTTCAGGTCTGGGAACAGCAGCTTCGGGCGGTCAATCAGGGTGTGATCCACCTTGTCGATCGTCCGATACCACTGCGCCGGCCGCCTGCCCGCCACGTGCCGACCTTTGAGGGCCGTCGCATGTCGGTGGTAGTACTCCCGCAGACGCGGCAGCGAAGCCAGGTCGACAAGCGTGCCCTCCGCGTCCCAAGGGTTAACCAGATAGTGGCCGGACCAGGAGAAAACGCCCGAGGCGGTGTCCTTGACCATCGCCAAGGGCAGCAGTCGGCGTGGCTCGACGTCGGCATGCGTGGTGACGAAAACCCGGTCCGCACCCGTGGCCACACCGATGCCGACCCGGGTCCCGGTGCGCTGATCCTCCAGCGGAGGGAACCGGTCGTTCAACGTCTCGATCAGCGCAAGCCTCGACGGTGAGCCAGCCGGCCAGGACTCGCCCCCGGTGAACCAGTGGGGCAGCCGGGCCACCTCGAAACTGCCGTTCGCCGCCGTCCTCGGTTCTGCGGCGTGGATCAACTCCACCAGTTCCGGCGCGTCCTGCGGCCCGAAGCCTCGTCGCGTATCCGCGACCATGGCGGCACCCTGCTCGGCCCTGCGCAGCACCGTGACGGCCGGGTACGCCGACACCTGTTCCTCGAATGCGTCGACGTCATGCATGCCGATGGTGGCGTCGACGCTGTAACCCGCGGCGACAAGCTCCCGCAACTGGCGCCCGTACTGATTGCGCATCCAACGGTCCGCGCAGATGAAGGCGAGAACTCCGCCGACGCGCAGAGATCGCAGCCCTCGTTCATAGAAGCCCACGTAGAGATCGGACCGACCTGTCATGGTGGGGCACGCCGCCCGGTAGGCCCGCATACGGTCCGGGGGCACATCCTCCAGACGGACGTAGGGCGGGTTCCCTACGACGAAGTCTGCCTCGGTCGGTAGATGCTGATCGAGCAGAAAATCACCCTGCCGTACCCACGCCGCTGCCACCTCGCGCGCTTCGGGAAGCGGCCAACCCTCGTCAACCAGTATGTTCCGGACGAGCGTCCTACTTGCTGCCACGTTCGGCGCGAGCAGGTCGAAGGCACGTAGAGCCGACTTGGCGTCGAGGAGCGGTCGGTCGTGCTTGCGGCACGAGGCGCTGACGCGAGACGCGATCACCGCGAGGAATGCGCCACCGCCGCATGCTGGCTCAACCGCCACCATCTGCGCAAGATCGCGATCGGCGGTGTAACCGGCAAGGTCAAGGACCAGTTCGACGACCCAACGACGGGTGAATACCTCGCCATGCTCGACCGACTCCGCGGGGATCGCCGTCAGCAACGGCGATGTCTCGCCTGGCCAAGGCTGCCGGATCTGTGCTGCTACCGCCTTCACCCGACGAGCATAGGGCAGCCGAGCGCCCACACCGGCGTGTTCTCCCAGGCACGACGTCTCGACCAGGTCGAGGGGATGGCCCGCGAAGCCATCGCTCTGCTCCTCGACGTCGACCTGGGGAGCACAAGCGTCGAGGTGCGGCCCGAGATGCCCGTCGTCAGAGGCGGTGGGTGTGGGGCGGGGCCGGGTGCGTGGGGTTGGCGTGAATGAGGATCCGGGCACCGGCGGAGAGCGGGGCGAGCAGCCACTTCAGCGGCTGCTCGTGCTCGACCGGGTCGACGAGCAGGCGATCACCAGCGTGCAGGTCGAGTTGCCCGGCGATCTCCGCGGCCAGCCGTCGCCACGCGCCGAAGCTGGCGCCGTCCGGGGTGGCCGGGTCGGCCGGGTCCACGGCGGTGCAGTCCGGCGGGTCGGCGGGGTGGCGCAGAACCTCGGCCGACCAGTCCAGCCAGCCCGCCGGCACCGCGTCGAGCGCGCCGGCGCCGGTGCCGACCAGGTAGCGGTGCGTCCCTCGGGTACGTCCTCCAGCCAGTCGAGGCGTTCCGGGGTCACGAACACCGCGTCGTAGGGTCGGTCCGCGCCCGGCTCCAGCACCGGCAGCCCGGCCAGCGCCCGGGGCCGGAAGGAGACCGTGAGCCCCACCGACCAGGCCCCGAGCAGCACCGCCGCGGTGCGCCAGTGCGGCGGCAGCAGCACCGCCACCCGGTCGCCGGGGCGTAGCCCGCAGCCGTCGCGCAGCAACCCGGCGCTGCGGGCCGCCCAGGCGCCCAGCTCCGACGTGGTCAGCTCGGTGCGCTCGCCGGTGGCGTCGTCGTGGTAGCTGAGCAGCGGCTCGTCGGCGGCGACGGGGACGGACGCGGGTGCTGCCATCGGACGGGCTCCTCCCTGGCGGGGGCGCCTCACCCTAGCCGGGCGAACCGGTCCACCAGGAGGGCCAGGCGTCGCTCGTGGTCGGCCCGCCGCAGCCGCCCGTTGCGCATCAGCGTGATCAAGCCGTGCAGCCCGCTCCAGAACGTCTCGGTGAACGCCCCCACGTCGTTGTCCCCGGCGAACGGGCGCAGGGTCTCGGCCAGTTGGGCGAAGCCCCGGGCCAGGTCGACCGGAACGTCCTGGGTGGCGAAGGGCAAATCGACGGCGAGGGTGAACATCGCGTCGTAGAGGGCGGGCCGACGCTCGGCGAACGCGACGTACGCCATGGCGACGTCGGCCACCGCGCGGCGCGGGTCGGTCGCGGCGGTCCGGACGGCGGTGAGGTCGTCGGCGAGGTCGCCGAAGCCTTCCACGGCGACCGCCGCCATGATGGCGTCCTTGCCCTTGAAGTGGCTATAGAGGACGGGCTGGCTGTATTCGATCTCGGCGGCGAGCCGGCGGGTGGTGACCGCGTCCCAGCCCTCCGACTCGGCCAGCTCGCGGGCCGTGGCGATGATCGTCCGCTCGCGTTCCGCCCGCTCCCGCTCCCGACGCGCCTGAATCGACATGACCCGAATCCTAGCACTGCTAGACACGCTGCCGATGCTATTCGAGCGTCGCCCTAACATCTAGCGGCGCTAGTAATTGGAGTCGACCATGCTCACCCCCATCGCGTACGGTCTCGCCGTCGTCCTCAGCCTGTTCATCGTCTTCATCGGCACGCGCTTCCTCACCGCGCCCCGGGCCGCCGCCGCCGGCTACGGCGTCCCGGCGGCGGAGGGCACCGGCGATCCCGCCTACCTCACGATCAAGGGGGTACGCGACCTCACCTACGGCCTGGTCGGCCTCGCCCTGATCGCCTTCACCAGCGCCGACGCCGTCGCCTGGTTCTTGCTGGTCGTGGCGCTAGCCCCGCTCGGCGACACCGTAATCGTGCTGCGGCACGGCGGCACCCGGGCCACCGCCTTCGGCATCCACTTCGCCACCGCCGTGATCCTGCCCCTCAACGCCGCCCTGCTGATCGCCCTCTAGAACCCGTCCTCCGACCGGGTCCGCGACGGTCGACTTTGGTCGCGGGCCCGGGCGGCCGATGGCCGTATCGACCAGCCGGACGGCTACGGCACGGTGCGGACATGACGACCGAACCCCTGCGCCGACGCCTCGCGCCGGCCGTCGCGTTGCTGCTGCTCGCGCCCTGGACCGCCGAGTGCGTCTGGGGCGGCTTCACGCTCACCGGCATGCCGTTCGTCGTGGTGATTCTCGCCCCGATGTACGGCGGCGCGGCGCTGCTGATCCGGGAGACGGCCCGGCGGCTCGGGTTGGGCTGGCCGGGGATCGTCCTGCTCGCCGCCGCCTTCGGCGTGGTCCAGGCCGGCCTGGTCGACCAGTCGCTGTTCAATCCCGCGTACCTCGACGACACCCAGTTCGCCGACACCCGCGCCGCCGCCGAGGCGACGCTGGTGCCCGGCCTCGGGTTCAGCGCCCGGCAGGCGGTCGACTACGTGGGCAACCACGTGGCGCTGACCATCTGCGCGTCGATCGCGCTCATCGAGTCGTACCTCGGTGCCGGTCGCCGGGCGCGGCCCTGGCTGGGCCGCCCGGGGCTGGCCGCGGCGGCGCTGCTCTGGCTCGGCGGCAGCCTGCTGGTCTTCGCCGACCCGGGTGGCCGCAAGGGTTTCCTGGCCTCCCCGGTTCAGCTCACGGTCGCGGCCGGTGTGGCGCTGGCCCTCATCGTCGCCGCCCTGTGGCGCGGCCGGCGTTCCACCGACCGGACCGCCGGGCCGAAGCCGGCCGCCCCCCGGCCGGTCTGGCCGGGGCTGGTGGTGCTGGTCACCTACCTGGGCGCCGGAGTCGCGCCCGGCTGGCCGGGGATCGGCTTGGCGCTCGCGCTCGCCGCGGTCACCGCGGTCCTGCTCACCCGCTGGTCCCGGCGGGCCGGCTGGGATCGACGGCACGTGCTTGCCGCCGGCTCGGCAAGCGTGCTCGCCGCGGCGGCCTTCGCCTACGACGTGCCGACCTACGCCCCGTCGAGCCCGACCGCGGACCTGGTAGGTGACGTGGCGATCAGCGTGCTCGTGCTGCTCCTGGTCGGCGGCGCGTGGTGGCGGGTCAGCGGGCGGGCAGCTCGGGACCGCCGTCGAGCAGCGGGGCCAGCAGGTCGCCCTGCTTCTCCACCCGCCTGAGCACCTCGGCGGCGGTGTACGGGCGGGTCGACGGTCGCTTGCCGGCCGCGCCGGCCTCCACCTCGTCCCAGGTCAGCGGCGTGGACACGGCCGGCACCGGCTGGGCGCGCAGCGAGTAGGGCGCCACCGTCGTCTTCGCCGCGTTGTTCTGGCTCCAGTCGATGAAAATCTTGCCGGGGCGCAGGTTCTTCGCCATCTTCGACACGACCAGCTTCGGGTGCGCCTGCTCCAGTTCCCGGGCGATCCGCCGGGCGTAGCCGGAGACGAAGTCCGCGTCCTGGGTGCCGGCGATCGGGCAGCAGAGCTGCATGCCCTTCTTCCCGGACGTCTTCGGGTACGCCTCGACGCCGTCGGCCGCCAGCCGGTCGCGCATCAGCAGCGCCACCTGGCAGCACTGCCGCAAAGCCGCCGGGGCGCCCGGGTCCAGGTCGACCACCATCATGTCCGGGTGGGTGCCGATCTTCCACTGCGGCGTGTGCAGCTCCAGCGCGGCCAGGTTGGCCAGCCAGACCAGCGTGGGCAGTGCGTCGCAGACCACGTAGTCGATGGTCTCCCTCCCCTTGCTCGACCCGGGGGCGGGAAGGTTCTCGGTGCGTACCCAACCGGGGGTCGCGGCGGGTGCGTTCTTCTCGAAGAACGAGCCGCCGGCGACGCCGTTGGGGAAGCGGATCCGGGTGAGCGCGCGGTCGGTCAGGTGCGGCAGCAGCACCGGGGCGATGCGGGTGTAGTAGTCGATCACCTCGCCCTTGGTGAAGCCGGCCTGCGGGAAGAGCACCTTGTCCAGGTTGGACAGCTCCAGCGAGCGCCCGTCGACCTCGACCTTCAACCGGTCAGCCGGCATCGTCGACCTCCTCGGGCGGCTTGTCCGGGCGCAGCCGCAGGATCCGCGGGAAGCGCAGCCGGCCGTCCGGCGTGCGCTGGCCGTACTTGACCTCCACCACGACCTCCGGTGATACCCAGATCGCGCCCCGGGCATCCTCGCGCGGCACGTCCCCGGCGAACGGCGACGCGCCGGCGCGCAGCGGTTCCAGCTCGCGCAGCAGCTCGCGTTCGATGGCCGCGCCGATCCCGCCGCCGACCCGCCCCCGGTAGACCAGCCGCCCGTCCGGCCCGGGCACGCCGACCAGCAGCCCACCGATGCGACGCGCGCCGGGCCGCCAACCGCCGACCACGAAGTCGCCGGTGACCTCCAGCTTGACCTTCACCCAGTCCGGCGAACGCACCCCGGGCCGGTAGACCGACTCGACCCGCTTGGCCAGCACCCCCTCCAGCCCGTGCTCGCCGGCCGCGGCCCAGGTGGCCGGGCCGTCGGTGAAGACCGGCGGCACCGCCCACCGGGCCGCGCCGAGCCCGAGCGACTCCAGCGCCGCCCGCCGCTCCCGCCAGGGTCGGGCGGTCAGGTCCACGCCGTCGAGCCGCAACAGGTCGAAGATCATGTACGTGACGGGCACGGTCGCCGCGAGCCGGGCCGCCTTGACCGGGTTGCGCACGTGCATCCGCTCGGCCAACGCGGTGAACGAGGGCTGCCCGTCGGTGAAGAGCACCACCTCGCCGTCGAGCAGCGCGTCGTCGACCTGCTCGGCCAGGTTGAGCAGTTCCGGGTACGCGGTGGTGATCTCGACCCCGGACCGGGCGTAGAAGTGCCGGTCGCCGTGGGAGATGTCGGCGAGCGCGCGGACCCCGTCCCACTTGAACTCGTACGCCCAGGCGGCACCGGCCGGGAGCTGCCCGGTCATCGCGAGCATCGGCTTCAACGGCGCGCCGGGCACCTCCTGACTGTAGTTGCCCGCCGAAGGGCGTGCGTCACGTTCGATCGTTTGCGATTCTGGTGTTCAGCCGGGGAGAGGAGCGCGGGGATGCGGGCGATCTGGAAGGGAGCGGTGTCGTTCGGCCTGGTGTCGATCGGGGTGAAGGTCTACTCGGCCACCGAGGAGAAGGACATCCGGTTCCATCAGGTGCACCGCGAGGACGGCGGTCGCATCCGCTACAAGCGCACCTGCTCGGTCTGCGGCGAGGAGGTCACCTACGACGACATCGCCAAGGGTTACGACATCGGCGGTGGCGAGATGGTCATCCTGACCGACTCCGACTTCGCCGACCTGCCGCTGAGCACCTCGCACGCGATCGACGTGCTGGAGTTCGTGCCGGCCGAGCAGGTCGACCCGATCCTCTACAACAAGGCCTACTTCCTGGAGCCGGAGGGCACCGCCACCAAGCCGTACGTGCTGCTGCGCGACGCGCTCACCGACTCGGAGCGGGTCGCGATCGTCAAGGTGGCGCTGCGCCAGCGGGAGCAGTTGGCCACCCTGCGGGTCCGCGAGGGGGTGCTGCTGCTCAACACCATGCTCTGGCCGGACGAGATCCGTCAGCCCGACTTCGGTTTCCTCGACGAGGACCTGAAGGTCCGCCCGCCGGAGTTGGCGATGGCCAGCTCGCTCATCGACTCGATGGCCGGCGAGTTCGAGCCGGACGCCTTCACCGACGACTACCGGGCCGCGTTGCAGGAAGTCATCGACGCGAAGGTGGAGGGCCGCGAGGTGGTGCAGCCGGAGGAGGAAGAGGCCGCGCCGGCCGCGGCGGTGGATCTGATGGCCGCGTTGAAGGCGTCGGTCGAGCGGGCCCGGGCGGCCCGGGGCGAGGCGCCGTCCGATGGCGGGGCCGAGCCGACGCCGATCTCGTCGGCGCGCTCGGCGAAGAAGACCGCCGCGAAGAAGGCCACCTCCGGGAAGGCCACCTCGGCGAAGAAGGCACCGGCGAAGAAGACGGCCGCGAAGAAGACGCCGGCGGCCAAGAAGACGACGGCGGCCAAGAAGACGACGGCGGCCAAGAAGACGGCGAAGAAGACGGCGCCCAAAAAATCCGCCTGAAGTGCAAGGAGGGGCCCCTTCTTAACGCATTCCGCAGAGGAAGGGCCCCCGCTTGTCACCCCCTCGATCAGCGGGCTGCGGAAGTCGCCACCTTGTCCGCCGCCGTCCATGCACGGTGCCCGGCGGCGGCCGGGCGGGCGCGTCGGGTCGAGTCGCGTGGTTCGTCATGAATTGCGTCACCCGGCCCTGTCAAGGGTGAGGTGTTAAGAAGGGGCCCGGCCTATACCGAATGCGTTAAGAAGGGGCCCCGCCTTTCCGCACTGCGGGGGTGTGGGCGGGTACCGTTTGCGCGCATCCACCCACAGGCAGGGAGTCGACGTGAGCGAGCGTGTGGAGAACCGGTCGGAGGTCCAGGCCGCCCCGGCCACCAAGGCAGGGCGACGGCTGGCCGCCCAGCTGGCCGAGAAGAAGGCCGCCGAGGCGCGGCGGCGCCGGCAGTCGATGCTGGGCGCGGCGGTCGGCGTGCTCGCCGTCGTGGCCCTGGTCGGCGGCCTGGTCTGGCTGAACAGCGGGGACGACGACAAGCCGGCCACCACCGCCACCTCGGCCAGCCCCAGCGCTCCGGTCGAGCCGACGGCACCGCCCGCCCCGGAGCTGCCCGCCAATCTCGACCCGGCGCTGAAGACCAAGCCGACCGTCCAGGCCGGGTCGGGCGAACTGACGAAGCTGAAGGTCACCACCCTGGTCAAGGGCACCGGCCCGGCGGTGAAGGCCGGACAGACCATCACCACGAACTACGTGGGGGTCTTCTACTCCGACGGCAAGCAGTTCGACTCGTCCTGGGACAACGGCCAGCCGGCCACCTTCCCGATCGGCGTGGGCCAGGTCATCAAGGGCTGGGACCAGGGTCTGGTCGGCGTGCCGGTGGGCAGCCGGGTGCAGCTCGACCTGCCCGCCGACCTCGCGTACGGCGACAAGGCCGAGGGCGGCCGTCCGGCGGGCCCGCTGCGCTTCGTCGTCGACGTGCTGGCTGCGCAGTAGATCACTCCAGGCTTCCGCCCGGTCACCCACCGGCAGTAGGTTCATGGTCACCGCGGGCGGTCCCGCCGCTCGCGGTGACCTGCCCACCGACGCGGAGGTGCACGTGGCGGCGCTGGACGACGACCCCGGGGTGGCCCGGCAGATGTGGACGCTCTTCGAGCCGGTCCACGCGGTGACGTACTTCCACCCACGGGCCCGGGCCGCGTTCGAGGCGGTCGGGCTGCGCGGCTACTGGCGCGGCTACTTCGCGGGCCGCGCCGCGCCGCTCGGGCCGGTCGACGCGCCGACCGTGACGGCGGCGTTCTTCAGCTTCGCGCCGCCGATGGTGGCCCGGGCGTTGCCGTCGGTGTGGCAGCTGGCCTCCCCGGAGGAGGCGCTGCGGGCCCGGCTCACCGGGGCCGTGCAGGCGCTCGCCGAGTTCACCTACGAGCTGCCCGAGTCACACCTCGTCGAGGTCGCCGGCCTGTTGGAGGAGGCGGCCGGGCACGTGGACACGGCCGGGCGGGTGCTCGGCGCCGTCAACGCCGCCCTGCCGCGCGGGGAATACCCGCTGGCCCGGCTCTGGCAGGCTGCCGCCACACTGCGCGAGCACCGGGGCGACGGGCACGTCGCCGCGCTGGTGGGCACCGGCCTCGACCCGGTCGAGGTGGTGGCGTGGCGGTGCCGGGCGGACCAGTTCCGCGAGTTCCACCAGCCGGCCCGGGGCTGGACCGACGAGGAGTGGTCCGCCGCCGAGGATCGGCTGGTGGGCCGGGGCTGGCTGACCGACGGGCGCAGCCCGACCGCGCACTCCACCGCCGCGTTCCGAGCCGTCGAGGAGGCCACCGACCGGGCCGCGTGGGGTCCGTGGCGGGCGCTGGGCGCGAGACGTACCGGGCGGCTGCGGGAGCTGCTCGAACCGATCGCCGCCCGGTGCCGCACGATCATCCCTCCGAAGGCCCCGATCGGCCTGCCGGCGCAGGGTTCCGCCGGTGCGACGCTCCGGGGCTGAGCCGGGACGCCGGTTGGGGCAGGATGGCGGCATGGTGGACGCGGTGCTCTTCGACCTGGACGGCGTGCTCGTGGACTCGGAGCCGGTCTGGGAGGAGGTCCGGCGGGCGTACGTGGCCGTGCACGGGGGCACCTGGCAGCCGGACACGCAGCGCCGGTTGATGGGCATGAGCACCGGCGAGTGGGCCGCTTACCTGAGCGACGAGTTGGGCGTCGACCGGTCGGCCGAGCAGGTCGCCCGTGAGGTGGTGGCCGAGATGGTCCGGCGCTACGCGCAGCGCGTACCGCTGATCGACGGGGCCGACGCAGTGGTGCGCCGGGTGGCCGCGCGGTGGCCGCTGGGGCTGGCGAGTTCCTCCCCCACCCGGCTGATCGCGGCGGCGCTGGACGCGACGGCCCTCGCCGACGAGTTCGGGGCGACGCTGTCGACCGAGGAGACCGCCCGGGGGAAGCCGGCACCGGACGTGTGGCTGGCGGTGGCGGCGCGGCTGGGCGTCGACCCGGCCCGGTGCGTGGCGGTGGAGGACTCGTCGAACGGGGTGCGCTCGGCGGCTGCCGCCGGCTGCCGGGTGGTGGCGGTGCCGCACCTGTCGTACCCGTTGGATCCGGACGCCGAGGCGCTGGCGGCCGTGCTGCTTCCCTCGATCGACGCGCTCACCCCGGAGTTGGTGGAGACTCTCGGCTGAGGCGCGGTGGTCTACTGGGTGTGCACGATCAGGCCGATGTGAGTGAAGTAGTTGAGCGCTCCGAACAGCATGAACGCGAGCCCGGCCAGGGTCCACGCGCCGCCGGTCACGATCAGCAGTGGTCGCCGCATCCGGTGCAGCGCGAGCGGGAACAGCACCGCGCCGACGCCCACCAGGACGTAGAGCCCCGAGATGAAGGTCGCCTCGATCAGCGGGTAGTCGGCGAACTGGCCGCTGATCGGCTCCTCGGGTGGGGCGGCGAAGAGGGTGAACGCCCATCCCGCGGCCGCGATGGCGAAACAGCAGAGCCCGAGCGCGAAGACGAACAGCGAGATCGGCGTGGCCAGTTTCCGGACGAACTCCAGCCGCCGGTCCCCGGCGCCGTCGGCGGCGGCCGCGAAGAGCGGGGCGCGCCGCCACAGGACGAGCGCGCCCGCCAGCAGCAGCACGCCGAAGGCGAGCGCCGGCTCCCCGAAGATGATGTTGTCGAAGGCGAAGCCGCCACTGGCCAGCGGCCAGGTCAGGGTCATGTGCAGGCCGGTCGCGGTGAGCAGTGCCCCCAGCACCGCGAAGGCCATCGACCAGCCCTCCGGCGCGATCTCCCGCCCGTCGACCAGCTGGCGGCCCAGTGCCACCACGAGCAGCAACCCGACCCCGGCGGCGACCGACATGATGGTGTTGTAGGTGGGCATCTCCACCCAATTGATCTTCAGACCCTCCTGCGCCAGGACGAGCACGACTCACCCCTTCCGGAAACCGGCGCGGTCCCGTCGGCCGACGGGACCGTCGACTGTTCGCCTCCCCTGCCTCGCACCGCTCAAACCGCGGTGATCATCACGTCTTCGTCAGCCCGAGCTGCGCGGCGGCGCCTTCCGCTACCGCAGGCGTCGCGCGGGCATCCCTCCTTAGGGTGGAGGTGACGCACCCGGGGACGACGGAGGGACGGCGATGAAGGCGATCGTGTACGAGCGCAGCGGGGACGCCTCGGTGCTCCAGGTGGTCGAGCGGCCGGTGCCGGAGCCCGGCCCGGGCGAGGTGCTGGTGCGGATGGCTGTCTCCGGGGTGAACCCGACCGACTGGAAGGCCCGCGAGGCGTGGCCGCTGCCGGCCGGGTGGCAGATCCCGCACCAGGACGGCGCCGGGGTGGTCGAGGCGGTCGGCGAGGGCGTGGACCGGATCCTGATCGGCGAGCGGGTCTGGTTGTGGGAAGCGGCCTGGCAGCGCCCCTGGGGCACCGCCGCCGAGTACACGGTGGTCCCGGTCCGGCACGCGGTGTCGCTGGGCTCGGCCTCGTTCGACCTGGGCGCGGCGCTGGGCATCCCGTTCCTGACCGCGCACCGCTGCCTCACCGCCGGCGAGTTCATGCCGGACAAGCTGCACGCCGGCGCGTTGAGCGACCACGTGGTGCTGGTGCAGGGCGGCGCGGGCGCGGTGGGCAACGCGGCGATCCAGCTCGCCCGCTGGGCCGGCGCCTGCGTGATCACCACGGTCAGCACGCCGGAGAAGGCGCAGCTCGCCGCCGCGGCCGGCGCCGACTTTGTGATCAACTACCGGGAGCAGGACGTGGTGGAGGAGGTCCGCAAGGTCGCGCCCGACGGGGTGCACACGATCGTCGAGGTCTCCGCCGCCCGCAACGCCGCCGCCGACGTGCAGATCCTGCGGACGGGCGGCGCGGTGTGCGTGTACGCGGACGACGGCGGCGACGCGGTGACGTTGCCGATCCGGCCGCTGATGGGCCCGAACGCGCGCTGGCAGTTCGTGCTGGTCTACACCGCGCCGAAGGTGGCCAAGGCGCAGGCGGTCACCGACGTCGCGGCGGCGGTGGCGCAGGGCGCGATCCGGGTCGGCGAGGAGGCGGGCCTCCCGCTGCACCGTTACCCGCTGGCCGAGGCGGCGACGGCGCAGCAGGCGGTGCGGGACGGCGCGGTGGGCAAGGTGCTCGTCACCACCGCCGACGAGTAGCCGATTTCCCCGACATCAGGACAGAGGCGAACAAGTTTCGCAACAATGACGGTGCGGGTCAGCCCGTAACGGACGGGCGGCCCCGGCGCGGTGCGAACGCCGGGGCCGCCCTCTGGGAGGAATGTCCGTTGGAACCATGTTCCTACCCGTGTTGGCGACGGTACGCCGGAAAGTGTTACGGCGCGGTCAGTTCCCGCACCTCCAGCCCGCCCTCGGCGTAGCGCGAACGCACCACCTTCTTGTCGAACTTGCCGACGCTGGTCTTCGGCACCGCGTCGATGAACGCCCACCGTTCCGGCAACTGCCAGCGGGCCACCGAGCCGGCCAGGAAGTCCCGCAGTTCCTCCGCGGTCACCGAAACGCCCTCGCGGACCACCACGGTGGCCAGCGGTCGCTCGTCCCACCGCTCGTCCGGCACACCCACCACGCACGCCTCCAGCACCGCCGGATGCGCCATCAGGGCGTTCTCCAGCTCCACCGAGGAGATCCACTCGCCGCCCGACTTGATCACATCCTTCGCGCGGTCGGTAAGCGTGAGGTAGCCGTCCGGCGAGAGCGTCCCGACGTCTCCGGTCCGCAGCCAGCCGTCGCGGAACTTCTCGGCGTCCGGCACGTCGTCCCCGACGTACCGCGCGGTGACCCACGGCCCGCGGACCTCCAACTCGCCCACGGACGTCCCGTCCGCGGGCAGCGGCTCGCCCAGCGGACCGACGATCCGCGCGGCCACCCCGGCCGGGACGCGGCCCTGGGTGTAGCGGTAGCGCCAGGCGTCGTCGCCGGTGGCTCCGGCCGGGGCGCGGGACACCGAACCCAGCGGGGACATCTCGGTCATCCCCCAGGCGTGGATGACCTCGATGCCGTGCCGGTCGTGGAACGCGTGCATCAGCGCCGGCGGGCAGGCCGAGCCGCCGACGATCACCTCGGTCAGCGAGGAGGTGTCCACGTCGTGGCTGTCGAGGTAGGCCAGCAGGTCGGTCCAGATGGTCGGCACCGCGCCGGCCAGGGTGGGCCGCTCCGCGGCGATCATGGCGGCGATCGGCTCGGCCTGGAGGAATCGGTCCGGCATGATCAGCGAGGCGCCGGAGAGGAACGCCGCGTAGGGCAGGCCCCACGACATGGCGTGGAACATCGGCACGATGGCCAGCTCCCGGTCCTTCGGGCCGAGGCCGAAGCCCTCCGGCATGCAGACCTGGAGCGAGTGCAGATAGATCGAGCGGTGCGAGTAGGCCACCCCCTTCGGGTGGCCGGTGGTCCCGGAGGTGTAGCAGAGCGCCGCCGCGTCCCGCTCGTCCACCTCCGGCCAGTCGAAGACGTCCGGCCGGTCGGCCAGCAGCGCGTCCCAGTGGTGCACGGTGATCCGGTCGCCGGCCGCGGCCACCAGCGGGGCCGGGTCGCCGCCGCCGACCACCACCACGTGCCGCACCGTGGCCAGCTCGCCGATCACGCGGGCGAGCAGCGGGATGAGCGTGCTGTCGACGAGCACCACCCGGTCCTGCGCGTGGTTGGCGATGTAGGCCACCTGGTCCGGGAAGAGCCGCAGGTTGAGCGTGTGCAGCACCGCACCCATGCTCGGCACCGCGAAGTAGGCGATCAGGTGCTCGTTGTTGTTCCACATGAACGTGGCGACCCGCTCGTCGCCGGTCACGCCGCACTCGTCGCGCAGCGCGTGCGCCAGCCGGGCCGCGGCGCGACCCACCTCCGCGTACGTCATCCGGCGGGGCTCGGCACCGGTCCAGGTGACCACCTCGGCCGTGCCGTGCACGCCTGAGCCGTGCTCGAGGATGCGGGCTACCTGGAGCGGGGCGTCCATCATCGTGCTACGCATGGGTAACAACGTAGTGTCGCCGTTCACACCAGCGGAACCCCCGGAACGGTCGAGCCGGCCGGGAATGCTGCGTAGATTGTCCGGGTGAGCATCTCGTGGGCAGACTCGTACGTCGGGCAGCTCCGCGCGCTGGCCGGTGACCGCACCCTGATGTTCGTCGGCGCGCGTGCCGTGGTGCGCGACAACGCCGCCCGGGTGCTACTGATCCAGCGCTCCGACAACGGTCAGTGGGCACTGCCGGCCGGCGCCATGGAGCTGGGCGAGTCGATCGCCGACTGCGCCGTCCGGGAGGTGCGGGAGGAAACCGGCCTGCGCGCGCTGCGGGTCAGCGCGTTCGCGCTCTACACCGGCCCGGACCGCACCCACACCAACATGTACGGGCACACCTACCAGGTCTTCACCACCGCGTTCCGGGTCGACGAGTGGGACGGCGAGCTGTCCCGGTTCACCGACGAGACCATCGACGCGGCCTTCTTCCACCCGGCGGAGTTCCCCACCCCGCTCTCGTCCAGCGTGCCCGAGACGCTAGCCGACCTGGACGTCTTCGAGCAGACCAACCGCCTGATCCTCAAGTAACCCGCGGGGCTGCGCGCCTGTTTCACGGAAAGAGTGGCCATGGCGCCTGGAATGGCCGCTGTTTCCGTGAAACAGCGCGTAGTCGGGGGGTGGGGTGGGGTGGGTCAGAGCATCGTCTGCGACTTGGCCTCCATCTCGGCGGCGGCCTCGTCCTTCGACTCCTTGGGCAGCGGTTTGCCGCCGGGTGCGGCGGCCTGCCCGCCCAGCGGGTCGGCGCCGCCGGTGGCGCCCTGCGGCCCGGCACCGCGTAGCTGGTGGTTCGGCATGGCCAGGGTGACCAGCACCGCCAGCACGGCGATCAGACCGGTGGTCAGGAAGACCAGGTGCAGCGACTCGACGAACGACGCCTGGATCGCGGCGCGCACCGGACCGGGCAGAGCGAGGATGGTCGCCGGGTCGTTGATCGAGACGTTCTCGCGGCCGCCGGCCGCCGTCACCGCCGCCCGCTGCTGCGGCGGAAGCTGAGCGATCGCACCGGGCAGTCGGTCGGCCAGCGCGGAGCTGAGCCGCGTGGACAGCACCGCGCCCAGGATCGCCACCCCGAACGAGCCGCCCAGCGACCGGAAGAACGTGGCCGAGGAGGTGCCCGCGCCGAGGTCGCGGACGTCCACCGCGTTCTGCACGGCCAGGATCAGCGACTGCATGCACAGGCCCAGCCCGACGCCGATCACCACCATGTAGCCGAACGCCAGCCAGAGCGTCGTGTCCACCTGGAGCTGGCGGAACAGCAGCATGCCGGCCACCAGCACCGCCGAGCCCGCCACCGGGAACCACTTGTAGCGGCCGATCCGGCTCATCGCCCGGCCGGTCAGGATCGACGTGACGATGATGCCGGCCATCATCGGCAGCATCAGCAGGCCGCTGCGGGTGGGCGTCGCGCCCTTGACGATCTGGAGGTAGAGCGGGATGAAGATGATCGACCCGAACATCACCAGACCGAGCACGAAGCCGGCGGAGTTGGCCAGCGCGAACGTGGCGCTGCGGAACAGCCGCAACGGCAGGATCGGCTCCCGGGTCCGGGCCTCCTGGAGCAGGAACGCCACGCCCAGCACCGCGCCGGCTACGAACAGCCCGACGATCACGCTGGAACCCCAGGGGTACGAGCCACCGCCCCAGCTCAGCGCCAGCAGCAGGCAACTCACGCCGGTGACCAGCAGTGCCGCGCCGATCCAGTCGACCGTGTGTTCGCGACGCCGGAACGGCACCAGCCGCATCACGTGCCAACACACCACGATGGCGAGGATCGCCAGCGGCACGTTCAGATAGAAGATCCACCGCCAGTTGGTCTCCGCGAAGTAGCCGCCGACCAGCGGGCCGGCCACCGACGACAGGCCGAACACGGCACCGAACAGGCCCTGGTAGCGGCCTCGCTCGCGGGGCGACACCACGTCCGAGATGATGACGAACGCCAGCGTCATCAGGCCACCCGCGCCGAGGCCCTGCACGCCCCGGGTGACGATCAACTGGGTCATGTCCCGCGACAGCCCGGCCAGCAGCGAGCCGAGCAGGAACGTGCCGATCGAGAAGAGGAAGACCGGCCGGCGTCCGTACAGGTCGGCCATCTTGCCGTAGAGCGGCGTCGAGGCGGTCGACGCCAACAGGTAGGCGGTGACCACCCACGAGTAGTGGTCGATCCCGCCCAGCTCACCGACGATGGTGGGCAGCGCGGTGCCGACGATGGTCTGGTCGAGCGCGGCCAGCAGCATGCCGGTCATCAGACCGAACATCAACAGGCGGATCTGGCGGGCGGGCAGGGCGGGAGGCGCGGCCTGGGCGGTCATCCCGCTTCCTATCCCACCGGGGGCGGATCATGCCCCCGGTGGGACGTCGAGTTTTCTCAGCGCCGGCCGTGCCGGCCCTCGGCGAACTCCTCTACGATCTTGGCGCAGAACGCCGGCAGGTCGTCCGGCTTGCGGCTGCTGACCAGACCGTTGTCGGTGACCACCTCCTGGTCCACCCAGTTGGCGCCGGCGTTCGTGAGGTCGGTGCGCAGGCTCGGCCAGGAGGTGATGGTGCGGCCACGCACCACGTCCGCCTCGACAAGGGTCCACGGTCCGTGGCAGATCACGCCGACCGGCTTGCCCGCGTCGAAGAACGACTTCACGAACCGGACCGCGTCCGGGTCGGTGCGCAGGAAGTCCGGGTTCGCCACGCCGCCGGGCAGCACCAGCCCGTCGTACGCTCCGGCGTCCGCCTCCTTGGTGGTCACGTCGACCTGGTACTGCTTGCCGTGGTCCAGGTGGTTGAACGCCTGGATCGAGCCGGGCTCGATGGAGACCAGCTCCACCTGGGCACCGGCGTTCTCCACCGCCTCGCGCGGCTTGGTGTACTCGACCTCCTCGACGCCGTCGGCGGCCAGGAAGGCGATCCGCTTGCCCTGAAGTGTCGCTGCCATGCTGCTTCTCCTCTCCGGGGTGTGTCTGCACGGTTCCCCCACCCGATGCCCCGAAACCGGGCACATCGGGTGGCCCGCGTCGCACCCGGACCGCCGGGCGGCCAGGTTTGGCCGGTCGCCGCACGGGGACCCGGAGGGGCATGGCAGGAGCAGCGGCGGAAGAGCGCCGGCTGGCCACCGTGGTGGCGAGCTGGCAGGAACGTCCCGTGCTTGTCGTCGGCGACGCCATGCTGGACGAGTGGCGGTTCGCCGAGTCGGAGCGACTCTGCCGGGAGGCGCCCGCGCCGGTCCTCACCCTGCGCCGCCGGATCTCCGCGGCCGGCGGCGCCGCGAACACCGCGGTGAACGTGGCCGCGCTCGGCGGCCGGGTCGCGCTCGTCGCCCCGGTCGGCGCCGACGTCGCCGGTGACGAGCTGCACGACTGCCTGGACCGGGCGTCGGTCTGGGACCGCACGGTGAGTCAGCCCGGCCGGCCCACCCCGGTCAAGCGGCGGATGCTCGCCGGCAACCAGATCCTGCTCCGGGAGGACTCCGGCGGCCCGGAGGACGGCCTCGACGACGACGGGATGGCCCGCCTGCTGACCGCGTTGCACTGCGCCACCGAAGAGCTGCGGGCGGTGGCCGCCGGGGCGCCGGTCACGCTCGTGGTCTGCGACTACGGCCTGGGCGCGCTGCCGTCGGCGGTACGCGCCTGGCTGGTCGCCAACCGCGACCGCTACGGCACGGTGGCGCTGGACGCGCACGACCTGGCCGACTGGCGCGGCCTGAACCCGACGGTGGTGACCCCGAGCTTCGCCGAGGCGACCCGGCTGCTGGCCCGCGCCGCCGCCGGCTTCGCCCACGCCGAGCGGGGGGCCGCCCGCGGCGGCCGGGACCTGCACCTGGACCATCCGGCGGAAGCCGACGGCCCGTCCGAGCTGGTGGTCGGCGCCGCGCCCGGCGGGGCCGGCGAGCGGACGACCGGCACCGGGTCGGGCGAGCGGACGGCCGGCGGGCCACGCGGGCGGACCCCGGGCAGTCCGCACCCGACCTCCGGTACGCCCGCCACCGAGGCCCCCGCCGGCGGGAGTTCCGGGCCGACCGGCGAGCCGACACCGGGCGAGGGGCGGGTGGCGCTGACCGGGAACGGGCTCAGCGTCACCGGCACCGGGGTGACGGTGAGCGCGTCGGCCGGCGCGGGCGTGGACCGGGCCGTGCTGGCCGAGTCGCGCCTGTCCGAGCTGCGCGCACACACCGGTGCGGACGTGGTGGCGGTGACCCTGGACACCGAGGGCGCGGTGGTCGGCGGAGCCGACGGCTCACCCCGGCGCAGCCACAGCACCCCGGTCCCGGCCAGTCACGCCGTCGGCGCCGGGGACGCGTACCTGGCGGCGATGACACTGGCGCTCGCCGCCGAGGCGGGACTGCCCACCGCGGCGCAGCTCGCCCAGCTCGCCGCCACCATCACCGTCGCCGACACCGGCACCTGCGTGTGCCGGCGGGAGGATCTGCTCACCGCGCTCGGCACCGGCGGTGAGGAGGCCGGGCACCCGGCCCTGGTGGGCGCCGAAGAGCTGACCGCGCTCGTCGCCGAGCACCGCGCGGCGGGCCGGTCGGTGGTGTTCACCAACGGCTGCTTCGACGTGCTGCACCCCGGGCACGTCCGCTACCTGACCCAGGCCCGCGCGCTCGGCGACCTGCTGATCGTGGCCGTCAATTCGGACGGCAGCGTACGCCGGCTCAAGGGCCCCGACCGGCCGGTCAACCCGGTCGAGGACCGCACCGCGCTGCTGGCGGCACTGGCCTGCGTCGACCACGTGGTGATCTTCGAGGAGGACTCGCCGGCGCGGCTGATCGAGGCGGTCCGCCCCGACGTCTACGTCAAGGGCGGCGACTACCCGCCGGAGATGGTGCCGGAGGCGCCGCTGGTGCGCCGCCTCGGCGGCCAGGTGCGCACGCTCGGCTACGTGCCGGACCGCTCCACCTCGGCGATCATCGACCGGATCCGCGCCCAGTCGGTCGGCGAGAGCAGGCCCGCGTGAGCCGACCGCTCGACCCGGGCACGCGCGGGCAGTTCCGCCGTCCCCGGCGGGTGGACGTGCTGATCCCCACCCGCAACCGCCCGGCCGAACTGGCGGTCACCCTCTCCGGGCTGGCCGCCCAGGAGGGCGTGCCCGGGTTCGGGGTGGTGGTCAGCGACCAGTCCGACGGCGACCCGGCGTACGCCCATCCGGCGGCGGCCACCATGGTTCGGGCGCTGCGCCACCGGGGGCACCCGGTGCTGCTGACCCGGCGGCTGCCCCGGCGTGGGCTGGCCGAGCACCGGTCGTACCTGCTGGCGCAGTCGGTCGCGGACGCGGTGCTCTGCCTCGACGACGACGTGTGGCTGGAGCCGGGCAGCCTGTGCCGGCTGGTCGGCGCGCTGGACAAGCTGGGCTGCGGTTTCGTCGGCAACGCGGTGCACGGGCTCTCCTACGTCGACGACGTCCGCCCGGACGCCCACCGGCACTACGAGGAGTGGACGCGCCGGCCGGAGCCGGAGCGGATCCGCCCGGGCACGCCGGAGTGGCACCGGGCGGCCATCCATCCGGCGGCGAACCTGCTGCACGTCACCGAGAAGCTGGCGCTGCCGGCCGGCGCCTGGCGGGCGTACAAGGTCTCCTGGATCGGCGGGTGCGTGCTCTACGACCGGACCAAGCTGGTCGATGCCGGCGGCTTCGACTTCTGGGAACGGCTGCCCGAGCGGCACCAGGGCGAGGACGTGGCCGCCCAGCTCGCCGTGCTGGAGCGCCACGGCGGCGCCGGCGTGCTGCCCAGCGGGGCCTACCACCTGGAGTCGCCGACCACTGTCACCGAGCGGGACGTGGAGGCGTGGGAGGTCGTGCTCACCGAGTCGGGGGCGGAGGTGTGAGCAGGTCGCGGGCCGCCTCGACCACCTCGACGGCCGGCACGTCGGCCACGAACGACACCCGGTGCGGGCAGTCGCCGTCACCCGGTCGGTGCGGATAGATCCCGGGCGTGCAGTCGACCCCGCACACCGGGCATCTGGTGGTCCAGGAGGCGATCGGGCGGTGCCGGCCGCGCAGCGGTGACGCCCCGTTGATCAGGTTGCCGACCCAGAAGATCCCCACCGTCGGCGTGCCCACCGCGGCGGCCAGGTGCAGTGGCCCGGTGTCGTTGGAGACCACGAGCGCGCAGTCCGCGTACGCCGCGGCGAGCGCGCCGAGCCCCAGCGTGCCGACCTGCGGGCGGACCGGCACGCCGGCCGCCGCGACCACCGCCTCGACCGTCTCCCGCTCGACCGGCGTGCCGGTGACCAGCACCTCGTACCCGTCGGCGACGAGCGTCCGGGCGACCTCGGCGAAGCTCTCGGCCGGCCAGCGTCGCCGGGTGTCGGTGGCGCCGGGGTGCAGCGCCACCCGGGGCCGGGTGGCCGGGCCGAGCACCGCGACGGCCTCGGCCCGGTCGGTGTCGGTCACCGCCAGCGCCGGGGTGATCGTGGTGGCCGGCGCCCCGACCAGGGCGGCCACCTCCAGGTAGCGGATCACCTCGTGCTGGTAGTAGACGTAGCGCAGCCAGCGGTCCAGTGGCGGCGCGTCGTCGGCCCGCAGCCCGGCGGTGACGCGGGCGCCGAGCCCGGCGACGAACGGGTTGGAGTTGGCGCCGCCGCCGTGCACCTGCACCGCCAGGTCGAACCGTTCGGCGCGGGCGGCGGTCAGGAAGCCGGCCGGGTCGCCCGGGGACTCGTCCGGGCCGGGTTCGCGGATGCCGGGCGCCGCCGGCACCACCAGCACCCGGTCCACCGGGCCGGGCCGGTCGCGCCAGAGCGCCGCGTGCCACGGCGCGCCGAGCAGCACGATCTCCGCCGCCGGGTACGCGGCCCGCAGCGCCTCCAGCGCGGGCAGCACGAAGATGAAGTCGCCGAGCGCGTTGGCGCGCAGCACGGCGATCCGCTCGACATCCGGCACCCGTTCGCCGACCGGTCCGAGCATTGACGACGGCTCCTCGTCGCGGCGCGGTGACACACGCGCCGAGCCGGAGTCGCCGGACGACGGCTCCTCGTCGCGGCGCGGCGAGCTGGAGCCGTCGGACGGGTTGGTCACGGCCGGCCTAGGGACGGTCGATCTCGTCGACCGTGGTGTCCGGGTGGTGCAACTCCCGGTCCGCGGCCGGGTCGGCCTGGCTCGGCGTACGACCGGTGGCGGCGTGCGGGCCGGTGCGGCCGACGGTGATGGTGCGCGGCGCGGGCCGGGCCGCCCGGGGCAGCCGCACCCGCAGCAGGCCGTGGTCCATGACCGCGTCGATCCGCTCCGGGTCGACGCGCGCCGGCAGGTCGACGCGGTATTCGAAGCCGCGGGTGGTGAACCCGCCGGGAATGCCCTGGTCGGCGTTGACCTCGGCCTCGGACCGGGCCCGGACGCACAGCTCGCGGTCGTCCAGCTCCACGGCGACCTCCTCCGGCGCGACGCCGGGCAGCCGGACCAGCACCTCCCAGCCGTCGGCCGTCTCGGACAGCTCCACGTCGGGGCTGCCGGCGCGCCCGCCGACCAGGCGGCTCAGCTCGGCACGCAGCGACTGCAGCTCGCCCATCGGGTCCCAGCCCTGCTGGCGGCCCCACCAGCCCTTCGGTTCCGTCATCGCGCGTCTCCGACCCGCGGGGCGCCGGGGCGCAGCGAGCTGGGCGCGTTGAGATCGTGGTCCGGGTCGACGCCGACACCCAGCCGATCCACCAGCTCGCCGCCGAGCCAGGCGCTGATCCCGAGGATCGCCACGGCGACCACCTCGATGGCGATCAGGGCGCCGCCCGCCGCCCGCGAGTCGGCGTTGAGCCGGACCACCCAGACGGCGGCGAAGAGGAGGATCACCGCGATGTTCGCGGCGGCGTGGAGGAGCCCGACCCGCTTGGCCCGGGTGCCGGTGGGCAGGGCGAGCAGGTCGAACGCGCCGGCCGCGGCGGCCAGCAGGCCGCCGATCAGGCCGACGGTGATGTTCCAGTAGGCCACCTCGCCGAGGAGGTCCGGCCCGCCCACGGTGTCGACCACGTCGAAGATCAGGGCGGTGACCAGGAGGGCCACCGGGAACATCACAAGCATCGGGTGTACGGGATGGCCGAGCACCTTGAGTCGGCTCTCCATCACGGCCTCCAACCGTCGCGTCCGGACACGCGCTGCCACCGGGTACCTACCCGTCGCTGTCGGGGGCAAACCCGACGACGGCGCGCTCCTAGACTGAACCATGGCGGATCCCGGCCCGTCGCGGGTCGGAACCGTCGTCGAGGCCAACGGACGGGGGAGGAAGACGTGACGACGCAGGAGATCACCGACCTGGAGGAGCTACGCGACCTGCTGGGCTCGCCGACGCCGCGGGCGCTGGCGAAGGAACGCCGCACGCTGCACCAGCGGGACCGGGAGTGGCTGGCCGCCTCGCCGTTCTGCCTGGTCGCCACCGCCGGGGCGGACGGGGCCTGTGACGTCTCCCCGAAGGGCGATCCGCCCGGCTTCGCGCTGGTGCTCGACGACACCACCATCGCCATCCCGGAACGGCCCGGCAACCGGCGCGCCGACGGATACCGCAACATCCTGGCCAACCCGCACGTCGGGCTGATCTTCCTGATCCCGGGCCGCACCGACACGCTGCGGATCAACGGCCGGGCCCGGCTGCTCCGCGACGCGCCCTGGTTCGCCGACATGGAGGTGAAAGGCCACCGGCCGGTGCTCGCCGTCGAGGTGACCGTCGAGCAGGTCTTCTACCACTGCGCGAAGGCGTTCCTCCGCTCCGAGCTGTGGCAGCCGGAGACCTGGCAGCCGGACGTGCTGCCGTCCCGGCCCCGTCTCGTCAAGGAGGTCGAGGCGCCGGCGGAGAGCCTGGCCGACCTGGGACGGCACTACGGCCCGGATTACGCGAGGAAGCTCTACGTCTGATCGCCGGCCGGTTAGGCCGGGCCCACCGGGGTACCGCTCGGGTGTAGACGACGGGACGACAAGGAGTGGTCATGACCAGGAAGGTCGAGAAGTCGATCGACGTCGACGTGCCGGTCAGCACCGCCTACAACCAGTGGACCCAGTTCGAGGACTTCCCGCGGTTCATGGGCGGCGTGCGGGAGGTGCGGCAGCTCGACGACCGCCGGATGCACTGGGTGGCCGAGATCGCCGGCGTGCAACGCGAGTGGGATGCCACGATCGTCGAGCAGGTGCCGGACCGGTCGGTGGCGTGGGCCGCCACCGGCGGCACCCCCAACGCCGGCATGGTCCGGTTCGCGCCGATCGACGCCGACCGCACCCAGGTCGAGCTGCTGCTGGAATACGAGCCGGAGGGCCTCATCGAGCAGGCCGGCGAGAAGCTGCACATGGTGGACCGGCAGGCCGAGTCCGACCTGAAGCGGTTCAAGGACTTCATCGAGGGCCGACAGGTCGAGTCGGGCGGCTGGCGCGGCACCATCGCCCCCGGCGGCATCCCCGACACGTTCCACTCGGCCGAGCCGGCGGCCCGGCACCGCGCGGACACCGACGAGGAACCGCCGCCGCCGGAGCCCGAACCCGAGTACGCGCCGCCGGGCACCGTACCGTCCCGTTAGACCTTCTTCTGCCCTGCCGGAGTGAGCCCGGTGGGCGCGCCGATGCGGTCGCGCCCACCGGGCTCCCTTCGTGACCGGCCCGGCCCACCGCCCGGTCGTCAGGTCAGCGGCAGCCGACGGCGTGCAGGGCGGGCCAGACCGGCTGACCGACGTCGCCGTGCAGGATCAGACTGCCGCCGTCGTCGCTCCACTTCAGCTCGTACTCGTGGTCCGTGATCGGTGTCCCGCCGTCGTCGGCGGTCCACGTACTCACCTGCCATCCGATCCCGGTCGCCGGGACGGCGTACACCTCACCACCGCCGGCGAAGAGGAACGACGTCTGCCGGGCCACCGCCCGGCAACCGTCCGGTCCGCCCGGCTCCAGCACCCGGTAGGTGGCGGGAAGGTCGGCCGCCGCGCCGAGTCCGGTCCCCAGCCAGGCGAGGACGGTCAGCAACGTGAGCGCCCGGCGCGTCCTCGCGCGCGGGTCCCCGTCGTCCGGCACCCGCGCCCAGCGGTCGACGCGACGCCAGATCGGTGTGCTCACCAGCGGCGCGAGCAACAGGGCGCCGCTCACCAGCCACGTCGGGACGACGTGACCGGCGACCACCAGCACCATGCCGCCCCACGCACCGACCACCACGAGCACCGCGAGCAGCACGCAGGCCGCGGTGACCGGGTAGGGCAACCGGGCCCGGCCCGTTCCGCCGGAACCTCCGCCCGCGCGGGGCGGACCAGCGGTCGCCTGCCTCTCGCCCGCGTGCCCCGTCATCCACGGCATGCTACCTCCGCGCTCCGGGCCGCCACCCGACTCAGCCGGCCGTCACCATCAACAGGTGACCGTCAGGGTCGGCGAACGTGGCGGTGAAACCCCACGGCTGCTGGGCCGGCGCAGTGACGACCCGAGCGCCCGCCGATCGGGCCCGGTCGACGATCCGCCGGACCTCGGCGGGGTCTCCGGCGGCCCAGCTCAGCACGCACTCGCTGCGGCCCCGCTCGGCGACCTCGTGGTCGCCGATGACCCAACCGAAGCCGCCGCTCGGCACCAGCATCAACCGCAGGCCGTCGTTGACGGCGAACTGGAGCGGCTCGGGCACGCCGTCCGCCGCCGGCTCACCGATCGCCGCCCAGTCGAGGGCCTCGACGTAGAAGCGGTGCGAGGCGATTCGGTCGGCGATCGGCAGGCTCACGGTCACGGTCGGGTCGGTCATGGTGGCAACTCCAGGTCTGCGCGGGAGGAACTGTCACCGAGGTGGACCGGCCGGTCGGTGCGAACTCATCGCGCCGGCGCTCCACCATGTCGTTCCCCCGCCGTCCCGGCCGGTCGTCAACGATGTCGTGGACCTCGGGAAACGGCGAAGCCCAGGCCGATGACCTGGGCTTCCGTGCCGAGCCGCCTGACGGAATCGAACCGTCGACCTACGCATTACGAGTTGGCCGCAGCCTAGTGGTGGTCGTAGTCCTGGTCCGCGCAGACCTTGCGATGCGGTCCGCTGGTATCCGTCGCCGTTCGTAGGCTTGGCTGCTCCGCTGGCTGCTTGGTCTGCCCTAGATCCTCACGGTCAGCACGGCCAACGGCCATGCGGACCCAACTCCACCAAGCAGGGCTCCACTCGCCAGGTTCGCGTACATGCGCGAGACGATTACGGACAACGAACATGGCGCCTAGTGCTGTGACAAAGAGTAAGGCAGAGAAACCTTGCTTCAAATCGAAGACCCCGACCTGCCCGAGTTGAAGCAGCAAGGCGGCGGCGATTCCGAGCATGACAGGATCAACCGCCTCGTCCGCTCCGTGCGTGAACAGCGTATAGGCCAGCTCCACTGCAGCGGCGACCCCAAGTGTCAGGCCGATGTTGATGAAGAGATGGCTCGTGACCTGGGCAGCATCAAGGTTCCGGTGCAAGGCATCGATCCCCACACGAACGATCACGATCAGGGCACCGACGGTCCCGACAGCCATCTGAAGCAGGGCCTTAAAGAAACGGGCTGCCTCACCCAGCGTCCGGTATGGCTCCGGCGTCTCGCCACGCTCACGTTCTTCGATCACGGCCGCACCGTACTTCGCCGGAACAAGCAGCACATCCCGCGAGCGGGGTTCTTGCGGCTCACACGCTGCGGCGCATCTGGTTGAACCTCCTCACCTCGCGCCGGTTCGCCTGGTGCAGCATCCGCAGCTGGGCCAGCCACATCACTCCTGCGGTAGGTGTGGTCGGGTGGTTAGGTTGGCTGCTCGCTTGGCTGCTCGGCCCTGCGATGGCAAGCAAAAGGCCCAGGTCATGATCGGCGATCAAGCCGGTGACCTGGGCCTTTCCGTGGAGCCGCCTGACGGAATCGAACCGTCGACCTACGCTCCCCGAACCCTGCGATCTTGGCATCGTCACCAATTGTCAGTACTTGGCGCCGAGCTGCGCAAACAAACCGCGCAGGTTGATCACCACATATCGCCACTGGTCAACCATTGACAGGGGTTTTCGAGGGGTAAACGGGGGCGACAACCAGGCGCGGCGCATCGCTGTCGCCGGCGCTGACGCAATGTTCCGCCCCGGGTTAGATGGAGACATCGAAACCTGGAGGAACACCAGCGATGCCCGCACCGAAGAAGTACCCCGACGAGCTGCGTGAGCGTGC
>NZ_JBFAGS010000041.1:0-25688 GCF_040653835.1 Micromonospora sp. NPDC050980
CCGACGGCTCAGCGGCCGGCTGTCCCACGGTGGTCTCGGTCGTCATCTGGCGTCTCTCCCTTGATCGGTCGATCAGCCGTTATTTGTACAGTCCCAAACCCGGGGCTTGACACGGTCTTGAGGAAGGTGACTGCCAGTTGTATCGCCGTTTCGGGCCGAAGTTGTAGGTGCTCGGCCGGGTACTCGGTGGGCACTCCGCCGAAGTCGAAGTGGAGTCCCTCGGGCGGGGTTTCCGCTGTGGGGTCGTTGAGGTAGCCGCCGTCGTCAGCGATGTGTACCGCGAAGGCGTGGGTGGGGTGACCGAGTCCGATCTGGAAGCCGGGTGGCAGGTCATCGGGGTCATTGTCGGTGTCGCTGAAGATGGTCAGCACGACGGGCTCGCCGGCCTGTTGGATCTCGCGAAGGAGGGCTCCCAGGGCGTCGGGGTCGGTCAGTTCGACCTCGTGGTTGTCGCGCTGTTTGCCCCGGTCGTAGGTCCAGGTCACCTTCATGCGATCGCCTTTCCGTTTCCGGTGTAGGTACGCCAATGGCGTACCTGACCGTCATCGTCGCGTACGTAGACGGCCAGCCGCGCGCCGGCCGGCAGCAGCCGGGAGAGGATCTTCTCGCAGCCGTAGGGGGTGTAGTCGCAGGGCGGATTGTTCGTCACCACAGCTGCCTGGGTGATGTGGTCGCGGCGCATCCGGGCGGCAAGCTTGGCTTCCAGATGGTCGGTCGTGGTGGCGATAAGTTTGTAGGCAGGCTTGAGGTCGGCAGCGGCGTCCGGGTCACGGCCAGACCTCATGGGTATCCGCTCACCACCGATCAACGCCACACCGAAGGTAGGGTCTTTCGCTTGCCGCCGAGGCAGGTCCCGAGCGGCATCGGTCAACCCTTCGGGCACCAACTCGGGCTGAGCCGGTGCTTCCGTTGCAGTCGCAGACGTGTCGCGTGTGGCGGGCGGTCGGCTGATGTCGCTGCCACCGCCCGTCGTCAAGATCCCAGTTCACCGACCTGCCGAGCCTGCGCCAGCGCCGTATCGACGTGCTGTCGGGCTTCGGTCCCGCGGGTCCGGACGGTCGCCAGGACCTGCAGCACCTGCTGCAGCCGCGATAGCGTGGGACCGGGCTGTCCTCCCTGCAACGCCGCCGTGACCAGCCGTCGCGTGTCATCGACCGCGGATCCGGCCGCAGTGACATGGCCGTCGACGGCGGTCAGCGCGGCTACGACCGGCGTGAGCGCGGCGATCGTCTCCTGCGGTGACGGCTGCTGCGGCACGGCGCTGAGCGACCGCGACGCCTCACCCAGGACCCCACCGGCCTGCGCCAGCCGAGACCGGGCCTGTCCGAGCACTTCTCGCGCGCGAGCCAACCCGACAGCGATGCCGGCGAAGCCGGAGGCCACCGCCCGTGCGGTGATCTGCTCGATCGCGTGGTCGACAGCGCCGGCCTCCTGCTGCGTCCGGTCCACGCCTGCCGCCATCGCCTGCATGTCGGCACCAATGCTGTCGGTCAGCGACATCGCGTCACCCTCCGGCTCCGAGTCCACACAGAACTGTGGCAGCGTAGAAACGAGTGCCGGTGGAACACAACCAATGCGCGGAACGACTTCCGTTGAGAGGTCCGGGTTCTCTTAATGAACGGCAGGCGTCGGGCCTCACCTCTCCATGCCTGTAAAGCGCCAGCCACCGCCACCGCCACCGCGTTCGGGTGGTCATCACCAGCAGCCGCGTACTGTCGGCAGTGACCTTGGTGAGGATGGCGACTGCTTCGGCAGTGCGCTCTCCAAGATCCCGGTCCGCGAGATCCACGTCCGGCGCCGCTGGGGCTACTGAACCTTGACCCCGACCCCGACCCCGATCGCTATCGAGAACGAGGCGAGCACTCGTCACTCGATCTGAGCGGGCGAGTTGGGTACGAGCTTGTGGCCTTGCAGGCGATAGCCGGAGCTGTCGAGGCGTGTCCGCCAGCCTTCCTGCGTGCCGATGGAGCTGCTTGCCTCAAGCAGGCCGGCTCGCTCTTCCTGACGCGTGAGCCGGGCGAACGTCTCCCGCTGCGGATAGTCGTCGGCGACGAACGTCTCCTTGCGGTGGAGAATGGGGGGATTCATTGACTCACGAAAATCAATGTGCTTGACGTCGAGGCGACGCAGGTCGGCGCGTAGCGAGGTGGCGAGCGCGGGGTGCGGGTCTCGATCGAACGTGGGATACGAGAGGTAGGAGACCTTCGGACCAGTACGCGATAGCTTGATGATGTTGGACTCGGCGACGCTGCCAATCAGTACGCGTGCGCATCCTTCGTAGACGCGTAGTAACGGGCTGATCTGCTGAGACGCACTCTGGTGGACGTAGAGCGCCTCTGGCGTCAGTTTGCCGACCTTAGATTGCCCGCAGGCGGCGTTCACGGCGCTCTGATCAGCGACGCTGTGCAGCAGTTGATCGGCACGGTTGCAAGCCGCGCTGTAGGAGCCGAACAGGGCCTTGATGTCGAGAGCGATATCTCGGGGAAGGTGTGACGCTTTAGGCCGTTTGGTGAACGCGGCCAGTGCTAGGTACACGAGGAGGTCCTGCTGGGCGCGTTCGCGCGCAACTCCCAGATCGTGGTCCCATTCCTCCGCGCCGATGACCTGGCGGAGGATGGCAACCGCTTGCTTGATCGACAGCGAGGAGGCGGCGGCAAGTCGATCAGCACTGCCGTTCAGTTCCCACAGGTCTGGGAGGCGGCCTCGATCGGCGACGAAGCCGTGGATCTCATCCATCACCTCGCGGTGGGCGTCGTAGAGCGCCTGGCGCTTCTTCGGCTGACGCACCGGCGCCGACCGGCGTCGGATGCGGGTAGCGAGCAGGGACTGAGCATGGCTCTCGTCGCGGAAGACGTAGAAGATCCCGGGTGCCGCGGCAACGCAGTCCGCCCGGAGCTCGCTCTTAATCCACGTCTGCAGTGCCTCTTGTGTGAAGAACTTCTGGAACGTTCCGCGGGTGGTCAGGATCCCGTCGCCATGCCGCTTTCCCGCGACGGTGCGCGCTTCCCAGCCGGGACGGGCTGCGACAACGAGCGCCTTTCCTGCAAGCGCCCAGGCAGTTCGGAGCGCTTCTACCCTCTCCGCTGGATCTTCGATGACGTTCACGACATAGCCGAGGTTGACGACGTCGGCAGATCGGATCTCCGCGGTCGGCCGGTGTCCGGGATCCCAGCCATACGCCTCGTAGCCGAGAGCCCGCAATCGCGCGACATCGTCACCTCGGCCGCATCCGTAGTCGAACAGGCTGGAACTCTCGGTGATGACACCGTCGGCGAGGGCCAGAGCGATCGGCTTGGACAGATCCGGCCGCGCGATCGCGGTGCGGTGGCGCGGAACCGCCTGCTTAACGTCCATGGTCACCATATTGTGCCCGTTCCGCAGGCCGCTCGCCGCGCGGATGGCGCTCTCTGCGCGGCGTTCCACCGGCCGATGCGGGCGTCCTGCCGGGATGTTTCGTGAAGTCTATTCGTGTTCCTGGCCGGGCCTGAGTTCCCAGGTCGCGACATCCATGTAGAAGTGGTCGAAGTGCTTAAGCCACTCGGCGATCGTCTCGGCAACCCGACGGGCCTCGTTTTGCCCGAGCCCCACCCTTTTACTGATCGACAGCTGGATGTCCAGGTTTGTCAGTCGATCGCCCTTGAGGAGGCGGCCAACCTCGGGTATCGCCCCGAGCCGTTGTCGGACCGCGTCGTTGAAGCCGGCTTCATCCAGACCTGGCGTTACGCCGAGGAAGGCGAGGTCATGGACGTACCCCTCGCGCACCGCTGGCGACGCGTCGGCCCTGCCGAGGTATGCGGCGTAGATGCGGTCCGGCCGTCGTGTGACGGGATACCAGGCCGCCGGTACGACGTCCTCGCCTGGCACGATGATCGTACTCTCTGCTTCCTGGAGCAGCTTCGCCTGTTCACGGATGGCGACGGCCATCGCTTCGGTGGCTGGCACAGCAGTCAGCTCGATGTGCTGAAGCAGGTGCTGGATCTCCGGGTGGTCCGCGTCGACCTCGACGAGGAGTTCGAGGTTGTGCCGCGCAGTAGTCCCAAACGCCTTCCTGGTGAGATTCGCCGACCCGACAAGGCCGACCGCGTCGGCGAGAAAGAGTTTCGCATGCAGGTTATGGCACAGACGCACGCGGAGACGCTCGTCCTCGTTGACTAGTTGGACAATCTCGGGATCGGATACGCCGGCGGCTACCTCGGCGACCGACCAGCGAGTTACGCAGTCGATCTGCCGAACGGACGTTGGCGTGGCCTCGAGCACGGCTCGGAAGACATCGATTTTGATGAACGGAGCGATCAGCTGAACGTGGTCGGTGGCGCGATGGAGCAGTGTGCGCACCTGTTGCCAGATGCGCTCGTCACGAGTGCTCACTCGTCGTCGTCCTCGCCATCGATGAAGTCACGGGCGTAGCGGCCCCAGTCTTGGCGTGCTTCGGTGATCTTCGCCCGCTGCCTCTCGCCCGGGATCTCATCTTCCATCCTGGCCCAGGAGAACAGCAGCAGCTTGAAGGTGTCCGCAGCCCGGCTGAGACGCTCGCGAAGGGCATCGGCGTCTGCGTCATCGGGAACGTCTTCGAGAACGGTGACGAGTTCACGGTGTAGCGGGTGATTGCTGTTGAAAATGACCTGAAGCATGCCGGCCATGAGGTCGATGCTGAAGAAAGCGGGCGAGTCTTGGAAGCTGGAGATCCACCGCACGCGGACGTCCTTGGCCAAGTCCTCGTCGACGAGCGCCTCCGCGATTTCCTTATCGATGTGGTGGCGATTGGTGAGCGCCTCGACCTGCTCCTGGCGCTTCTGCTCGGGCTCGGCCTGCTCGTCCAGTTTGTCGGTCTGGCCGAGGCGGCCCTCCTCCCGACGGCGGTTGATGGCGTCGTTGGCCTTGTTGGCGGCTTCATCCTCGTGACGCTTGTTGTTCGTACGCGCACCGACCCGCTGCTGCCTGAGCTGGCGGCGCATGCGCGGCAGCAGCCGCTCCTGCAGATAGAAAGCCAGGTCGATCAACGGCACCCGCTGATCGCCGCGCTCGGCAAGGCGATCCTTTAGAGCCTTGAAGGTCTCGCCCGGATCGGCCTCCGCCGCCCAGTCGAAGTGAGCCAGGGCCGAGAAGTTGGTCGCGGTCTGCTTGTTGTTGGTGACACCGAAGGCCGCGTCGAGTTCCCGCGGGAAGTCGACCTCCACTCCCCACCAGCGCTCGACCGGGTCATAGCCGATCGCCCACGAGGTGTCGAGATCGAGCTCGCGGCCCTGCCGGACGAGGGAAACACCGATGTTGCGCTTGGCGTGCTTGCCCCACTGCTGCTGGCCAGGCTCGACGTTCTTGTTCGCGTTGGCCGGCCACGGATGGCCGCTCACGTCGGACTGACGTGCTTCGGGGCGTGCGATGGACGCTCTGACAATGACGTCGTGTGTTTGCCCTTTATAGGTGATGGGCACGCGCACCACACCGGGGTTGTCCTCGTCGCCCATGTTGAACGGCATGAACATCGGCTGGTCTGCGAATGGCGCGGGCGTGCAGGTCTTCGCGGTCAGGTAGAGCGGGTCGTTGGGGCGTACTTGCCGTTCGCCTTCAATGACGGCGCCATCACGCACCGGCACAAGCCGGATCTCAACGCTGCGGTGGCCAGCGCCTTCGGCCACGGGATTGAGGTAATGCCGATAGACCCGGCCGATGAGTTCCTCGGTGTTGCGCAGAGTCGCGGCGGCTCCGTACCACAGGACACGGTCGAGATCGCTCCAGACCACCAGCGTGCCTGTCTCGCCGAGACCTTCACTTAGCTGTTGCCACTGATCCGGCACACGCTGATGCACCGGCTCCGGGACATCATCGAGACCGTTATTGATCTCTTCGAGCGAGAGGTAGGTGTACAGCGCGTTGCCGGCGCCGTTCGTCCAAGACCAGACCTCGACCTTGCGGCACTGGGACATGCTGGAGTTCGGCAGGCCCATGCCGAAGCGGCCGATGCGCTTGCTGTCACCGCCGCGGCCGTCGCCAAACTTGAGAGCACGGCGCAGCGTCTCGCCGTCCATGCCCTTGCCGTTGTCGAGCACGGCGATCGTTTCAATGCGTGGGCGGACGTGGCTCTCGCCGGGCTTGGGCCTCTCCTCCCAGGCGAAGACCTCCACCAGCTCGGCTTCGGCGTCGATGCTGTTGTCGATGAGCTCCGCCAGCGCGTAGGCGGTGTTCTTGTAACCGCTGTCGCGCATCGCCTTGACCGTCAACTCCGGGCTGACGATTCGGTAGCCGGTTGCCGCGTCGGTCACGCTGTCTCCCATACGTCTTCCCAGTTGATGAAGGCATCGGCCACGTCGCCGAACCCGGGCAGCTCGGGGTTGACGACGGTGACGATCTCGCAGTCGGGCGTACCGCCGGCCTTCGGGCCGCGGATGACCCTGCCGACCATCTGGCTGTAGAGCACGAGCGACTTGGTGGGCCGCGCGATAATCGCCGCACTCGCCGCCGGCGCATCGAAACCAGTCGTCAGCACACCGTAGTTGCACAGCACCATGGGCCGGCGTGATCCGCCCTTGAAGCGGCTGATCACCTGCGTGCGGTGCCGCAGCGACGACTCGCCGGTGACGAACGCCGCATCGATGCTGAGCGCGGACAGCACAGCCGCGATAAGCCGGCAGTGGTCCACCGAGGCGGCGAAGACCAGGATGCGATGGTGCCGCTTGACCAGCTCGAGAACGGTGCGTACGACCTGCAGGTTCCACTGCTCGTCGCCGGCGAGCCGGGTGACGATGTCGGCGGGGATGTCGAACGAGCTTGCCAACGCCCGCCTATCGGTGTCGGTCAGTTGCAGACCGGTCTCCGAGGCGACCGTGCGCATGGTCGGCCGCGACAGGTAGCCCTGGTCGATCAGGGCTGTCACCGGGTTGGTGTAGCCGTCGATGCGCAGCATCACCTTCTGCCGGAAGAAGAAGGCCGAGAGCTGCTCGTCCTTGGTGATCTCCGCCCAGGTTCTGCCGGGTGTGGCCGTGAGTCCGAGGAGGCTGGCGCTGGGATTGATGGTGAGATCTTCCACGACGCGTTGGTACGTCGGCGCGATGATCTGGTGTGCCTCGTCGAATACGACGAGATTGCATCGGGCGGCGATGCGGCGCAGGAACGCGTCGTCACGCTTGGCCGCTGACACGGCTTTCTCCAGGCCGAGAACCAGCAGGCCGTCGTTGACCTCGGCGAGATCGGCGTTCTCGCCTCCCCACAGGCGGACCAGATCGACGGTTCGGTTGCCCAGCTTCGACCATGCGCGTTCGAACTCGGCGGCTGCCTGCTCCAACAACTCCTGCCCGTGGGCGAGCCACACGACGAGCGCCGGCTCGTGCTGACGCAGGTGGTCGCAGATCAAATTCATTCCGGTACGGGTCTTGCCCACCCCGGTGGGCAGGTGGAGGACGACACGCCGGGCGCCGTCGTACAGGTGGTCGCGTACACGAGCGGCTGCGTCTCGCTGGTGCGGGAACAGACCGTAGTCTGACTCGCACTCTCCTGCCGGCCGCATCGCCGGCGTCGGGACCCTGTCGACGGTGAATCCGAGGAATTCCAGCAGTTCTTGGCGTTGGTCCAGGGTCCACTTCGCTGACTTCAGGTAGGCCCCAGCGTCCTGCCCGTCGTCGTCCTTGCCGAGCCGCTGCGCGAGTTCAGCCTGCTTCTTTGCAGGCAAAAAGGCGAGAAAGGCTGTGCGGCTGTCTTGCGCGGCGATCAGCTTTTCGGCGTCGATGGCGCTGGCCGCCACAGCACGCAGCTTCGAGTCCTCTGCGACGCCGCCCTCGACGAGGTCGAGCAGACCACACAGGTCGGCACCGAGTTGATCGCGGATGTAGGAGATCGGTGCACCCTCGAGGACGGCTTTGAAGGACGTGCCTGGTGACCAGAATGTCACGCGCCGATCACCCCCGCTACCCCTCTGAGCATCCTGCCGTTGAGGCCCTACTGGCTTATGAAAGCACGCGGGCACGACAGAACGGCGCCATGGTAACGCGATCGGCGCGGGCAGTGACAGGGCCGTTTGTATGAAGCTCGTGCGGTGATCTCCTTGCTCGACCGCTACTGATCACATTGATCGCGGGAATCGCCGATGGCAAAAAGTCGCTCTTTTCCGATTCGCCTTCTCCCTGTCTGCTCGGTGTGATCCCTGCAGCTGCAGGTAGCGAGGTCGGAGCACTCCTGGAGACGACCCGCCGCAGGGCCCACTCGACCGCCAGGAGTGAGCGGAGTAAGGTTGCGCCGTGGCCGGAGATCAACTCAGAGGAGACAGCGCAGCACCCCAACCCACCTCCGCATATCTGGACTACAACGCAACCGCCCCGGTACGACCGGAGGCGGCGTCTGCCGTGATCGCCACACTGCGGACGCCCGGCAACGCTTCTAGTCCGCATGCGGCGGGCCGGCAAGCATCTGCGCTCGTTCAGCTCGGCCGGTCTCAACTCGCCGAGCTGCTCGTGTGCTCACCAAGCGAGCTCGTGTTCACCTCTGGGGCCACCGAGGCAAATAATCTGGCGCTTCGCGCAGCCGCACCGAATGGCGGCAACATCGTCGTCAGCGCCACCGAGCACCCCGCAGTGCTCGAAGCCGCACATCAAGTCGCTGCGGACCAGCAGTGCGATCTGACGATCATCGGCGTAGACGGTGACGGCCAGCTGCGCTTCGACGAACTGCGTGCCGCCTTGAGCGGCCCGCGGCGCACCCTTGTGTCGATCATGGCGGCGAACAATGAGACCGGCGTGCTCAACAACGTCCAGGAGATCGTGAAGCTGACCCACGCGGCCGGCGGCATCTTCCACACAGACGCGACGCAGCTCATCGGCCGGCTTCCCCTTGATCTGTCGGTTGTCGCGATCGACATGTTGTCTCTGTCCGCGCACAAGTTCGGCGGCCCCCAGGGCGTTGGAGCGCTATTCCTCCGCCGACGCCTGCCGATCGCGCACCGCCCACTCGTCCGAGGCGGTGGTCAAGAACGGGGATGGCGTGCCGGGACCTTGAACGTCGCCGGGATTGCCGGCATGGGTGCGGCCGCAGCTGCTGCGCGGGCACAGCTTGACCCAGAACGCAGGCGAATAGCGCAGCTACGTGATCGGCTTGAAACGATGGTGCTGTCGGCCCTGCCGGACACGAAGATCAACGGACGATCCGTATCCCGCCTGCCGGGCGTCACCAGCATGACGTTCCCGGGTGCTCCTGCCGACGCAGTCCTTGCCGGGCTGCCAGACGTTGCGGCCTCCGATGGCAGTGCTTGTTCCTCCGGCGCACTCACCCCGAGTCACGTCCTTCTTGCCATGGGAAGAACAGCGGAAGAGGCGGATAGCACCGTCCGGTTTTCTCTCGGGTACGCCACTACGTACGCGGAGATCGACTTCGCGGTTGAACAGGTCGTATCCGCAGTGCGCCGCGTTAAGGAGGCGATGTGGGTGTCGTGAGCCGCCGCCTCGATCGCTAGCGCATTCCAGTACATCACCTCGCTGAGGAGCTTCGCCCCGCCATGCTCGAGATCAAACTCAAGGACGCTGCGGTTCCGTCATTCGCCCGACACGAAACCTTCGCGCCGCGGTTCGGCTGGTTACACAAGGCGTACACCGCCCTGCGTGACCCGAGTATCGGTGGCGAGGTCTTCCTGCAGCAGGACGCGCCGGTACGGCTCGGCGTCGGCAAGAACATGGTCAATGCCATCCGGTTCTGGTCCTACGCATTCAAGATTACGGTCGAGCACCCGCGCGGCAGGAACTCCCGAGCGTTCGCCGCGGCACCCACCTGGGAAGCACGGTGGCTCCTGGATGAGGACGGCGCCGACCCGTACCTAGAGGACACGGCCAGCCTCTGGCTGCTGCACTGGTGGATGCTGAGCGGACCGTCCTTCGTGCCGACCTGGTGGGTCGCCTTCAACTCCATGTCATCGTCCCGGTTTACAGAAGACAACTTGACCGAAACGGTGATCCGGCAGGTCCGCACCTCCGAGTGGGAGCTGCCGGTCCGGACGTCAATCGCCAAGGACGCCGACTGCCTGACCAAGATGTACGCCCGGCGCAAGACGCCCACTGGATCACCGGGCAGCTTCGAGGACCTACTGGACTGTCCATTCCGCGAACTCGGTCTGCTGGAATTCGCCGGCACCCAGCGCAGCGGCGACCGGGAAGAGCGCGTCTGGCAGTTCACCAGCACCGCCCGGACTTCCCTCCCCGCGCGTGTGATCGCTTATGCCTGCCTGGACTACGCCGACCGGAACCCGGCTCTTCGCCAGGGCGGCTCAATCGCCATGGCGCGGCTTGCTAACGAGCCCGGGGGGCCGGGCCGGGCACTACGCCTGCGTGAGCCGGAGATCGTCTCTGCGCTGGAGGAGGTTATCCCTAAGTACAGCGAACTGGAGATCTCTCAGGGTGTGGGTCAACGCAGTCTCGTCTTCAGTAGGCCGCCGCGGGATATCGCCTGGGATGTGCTGGACGGCCACTACGGCAACGTCCGCCAACGCCCCGGCTTCCCCGACCAGGAGACCTGGTATCGGGAGTATCCGGAGGCCGGTAGCGTCATGATGTCGCGCCGCGATGGCCGCATCGACGGACAGCTCACCTTGACGGGAGCCACCGCATGAGCAAGTCGAGGAAGTTCGCGGCGTCGAACGTGGAAACGCCCGAGGGCATCCGCATCGTCAGCAGCCATCTGCGATCGACGAACCTCGAACGCGATGTTACCCACGCGCAACTCGGACCGATCTATATCGGCGTACGTGCCCAGGACATGCTCGACCGCGTCACGGCCGCCCTCGAGGACCGGACTCGAACCCGAGCCTGGGCTCTGACCGGCCCGTACGGCACCGGCAAGTCAACGCAGGCGTTGCTGATCGCCGCGCTGCTCGGCCAAAACAACGCCCGCCGCGCCGAGGCCGACCGACGGCTCGCAGCGGCGAGCCCGACCCTTGCCGAACGCTTCGCCGCCGCCCGCGAACGTCGCGCCCCGAACGGCATGATCGGTGCAATCGCCACGGCTCGACGAGAGCCCCTGTTCGACACGCTGTCGCGGGCCCTGCGTAATGGGGCCGCACAGGCGTGGCCTGCACGGCGCACACCGAGACCCATCACCGCCGCCCTCGCAGACTTGAACAAGCCAGATGCCGGCAGCGAACAAATCATCGCCGCCGTCCGCGCGCTGTGCGGCGAGAGCCCCATACTGTTGGTGATTGACGAGTTCGGCAAGAGCTTGGAGCACCTCGCCGCACGCGGCGAGCTCGCCGATGCGCAGGCGGACGTGTTCCTGCTTCAGGAACTCGCTGAGGCGGGCGCCGGAACGCGTGGTCTGCCCCTGCACCTGCTGACGCTGCAGCATCTCTCCTTCGGTGACTACGCCTCCCGCGCCACCAACCTTCAGAGCCGCGAGTGGGCCAAGATCCAAGGCCGCTTCGAAGACATCACGATGACCACGCATCTCGGTGACGCGGTGCACCTCATCCAACGGACTCTCGACCACGGCGGACTCAGCCCAGATGCAGCAACGCTGATCCAGCGCCACGCCGAATCCGCCGAGCAGGCGTGGACAGCACAAGGGCTCGACGGCGTCCTAGCCGCCGACACGGCCCTCTTCGCCAGCGTCTATCCCCTGCATCCGCTCACCGTGGCCGTCGCCCCACTCCTTGCGGGCCAGATCGGGCAGAACGACCGCAGCCTGACCGGATTCATCGCCAGCGACGAGCCAAACACCGTCGCCCGGTTTTTGGCACAGCATGCCCGCGAAGCGCCCAGCCGCGCCAGCACGGTGCGCCTCGCCGACGTTTTCGACTTCTTCCTAGGTGCCGGCCGCACCACCCTGCTGGCCTCAGCCAACGCCAGCCGATGGATCGAGATCGACACGCGAATCAGCGAAGCCAACGGTCTACCTGATGAGGATCAGGAAGTCCTTAAGACCATCGGTCTGCTCAACCTCGTCGACTCGTCAGGTGCCCTGCGAGCCAGCCTCGATACGGTCCTGTTCGCTCTTACCGACCCCACCGACACCGCCGACCCGCAGGCACGCCAGGCACTGTGGGAGCGCATCAACAGCCTGATCGACCGCAACTTCCTGGTCCATCGGGAGTTCAGCGACGAGTATCGGGTCTGGCAGGGTAGCGACGTTGACCTCGGCGGCGAGATCCAAACCCTCATCGAGCGGTGCGACGATCACACTGCCGTCAGCGTGGTCAACCGTTACCTACCTGTCGCAGTAGTAGCGGGCCGACACAGCCAACGCACTGGCATGCTGCGCCACTTCATCACCAGGGCCACCGACGCCGAGACCGGAACGATCACCGGATGCCAGATCGGCGAGCCGGCCGACGGCATGCTCCTGTTTCACTTCGGTGACGAGAGCACACTCCCGGCCGTGAGTTCGCCTCGGCCCGCAGCAGTCGGCGTCAGCGGAGACGCTAAGACAGTGCTCGCCGCTGCCCGCTACCTGCACGCGCTGGAAGAGCTCTCTTACAACGACGACTACGACGCCGTCGCTCGGCGCGAGCTCGCCGAGCGAATCGCCCAGGCGAACGCCGAACTCGCCACTCGGCTTGCTGCCGCGTTCGCGCCGAATCAGTTCGCCGCCAAGTGGTATCTGGTGCAGCCCACCGAGGATGGTGCCGCTGCGCGCCCCCGTGACACCGAACCGCTGCAGGCACGCAGCCTCGCCGGCGTGGTATCTGCTGTGTGCGACGCGGTCTACCCGCACACACCGGAAATCCGCAACGAAATGCTCGGTCGCCACCAGCTGACCAGTCAGGGAGCAAAGGCCCGTCGTGAGCTGATGGAAGCCATGCTTACCCGCCCCACCGAGCAAAACCTCGGTATCGAGGGCTACGGGCCCGAACGCGCCATGTACGGGGGTGCCCTGCAATACCTCGGGCTACACCGGCCCGTCGAAACGACATCCGCCGCCAGCCTCGACACGCTGCTGGCCTATGCGTTCACTGCCCCGCTGCCTGACTCCAGCCTGGCGCCCGCATGGGCAGCCCTCAGTGAGCTGCTGTCCAGCTCGGACACCCCGGTAAGCCTCGACCAAGTGCTGAGCTTCCTCATGGCACCGCCATACGGCATCAAGGCAGGCATGGCACCCCTGGTAGTTCTAGCGACGCTGATCGCCGGTGAACAGGACCTCGCGGTCTTCGAGGAAGGCACCTACCAGCCTCGGCTCACCGCCGCGCTGATCGAGCGCATGGTCAAATCCCCGAATACTTTCGCGGTAAAGACCATCAACGCCGGTACGGGGCCGCGAAAGCAAGCAATCACCGAGATCGCCAACCTGCTCGCCATCGGCGTACCTGGCAGCCCGCGGCCCGGTGTTCGCAATGCCGCGCTACTCGCGGTCGCCCGCGAGCTGCTCGACAAGGTCCGCGTCCTCAGTCCCTACGCGCAACGCACCAAGAGCCTCAGCCGCGAGGCCGACGCTGTCCGCACCGCCTTGCGGGAAGCCCGCGAGCCCGACGTGCTGATTTTCGACGCTCTGCCCACTGCGCTAGGGCTCCCCGCCGTGCCGGCCCGGGGCAAGGCCGACAAGCAAGCCGCACAGCAGTACGCCAGCGCCCTCGCCACCGCTCTGGCCGAGATCGCCGACATCGACCAGCACCTGCAGCGGACCGTCATCACCGCCATCGCAACAGCGTTCCGACTGCCGGACGAGCTGTCCGAGCTTCGCGCGGGCCTCGCCCAACATACCGAGGCACTTCTCGATGTCTCGTTGATTGAGGCACGACTCCGGGGTCTAATCACCATCACCCACGACACCACGGTCGGCGACGATCAATGGCTGGACATGGCAGTCGTGCGGATCGCCGGCCGAGGCATGGGGGACTGGCGTGACAACGATGCCATGGCCTTCCCTCAGCAAGCCGCAGCCATGGCAAAGAACCTCGACCGAGTCGGGCATCTCTACCAAAGCGAACAACTCCAGGAGGGAGCCCAGCCCTACTCCGTCCGCCTGCTCACCTTGACCGGGGCAGACGGGCGGGAGGATCACGCTCGGGTTCACGTCCCCGACGCGCTACGGGACAGAGCTCATCAGCTCGCACGCACCGTGCTGGCCGAAGCGCGGGATAATCTTGGGGCCCAGGGAGAGCGAATCCTGCTCGCCATGCTGGCCGAGGCGCTCATCAGCGGTGCTTCGGCTAACACGGGCGCCGACGACACGCAGGGCCCCACCGGGAAGAAGGCCGTCTCATGACAATCGTGCAGCAGCGAACCAAAAAGAAGGTCCGTCACGTTCTCGGCATCTCCGGCGGCAAAGACTCCTCTGCGCTGGCCGTCTACATGCGCGGCAAAGTACCCGATATGGAGTACTTCTTCTGCGACACTGGCGCCGAGCTTCCCGAAACGTACGACTACCTCAACCGGCTCGAAGCCGCCCTGGGCAAGCCCATCGTTCGGCTCAACGCCACCCGCGACTTCGACCACTGGATGCAGGTGTACCAGGGCACCCTTCCAAGCGCCAGCATGCGCTGGTGCACCAAGAACCTCAAGATCAAGCCGCTGGAGGAGTGGCTGGGCAGCGACGAGGCCATCTCCTATGTCGCGATCCGCGCCGATGAGAACCGCCTCGGCTATGTCAGCACCAAGCCCAACATCAAAGCCGTCTTCCCGTTCCGCGAAGACGGCATCGACCGCGACGGCGTGAACACTATCCTCGAAGAATCGGGCATTGGCCTGCCCGCCTACTACGAGTGGCGCACCCGCTCCGGCTGCTACTTCTGCTTCTTCCAACGTAAGCACGAATGGGTTGGCCTCGCCGACCGCCACCCCGACCTGTTCGAGCGCGCTATCGAGTACGAAGACAAGGTCAAGTTCGCCAGCACCGCCATGCAGGGCCGGCAGTACACCTGGTCCCAAGGCGAGTCTCTGCGAGAGCTACTTGACCGCCGAGGCGAGATCGAACAGCGCCACGAGGCGGCGCTCGCCAGGGCTGCCGCGCGCCCCCGACGCAACCTGCCGCTCATCGACGTACTCGCCGACGCCCTGGACGACGAGAATGACGAGGCCGGCTGCGCGGTATGTCACCTCTGATGGCTAAGTCCGACATGTTCTAGCCCTGCCCCTCCTCGATAAGATCCTCGGCGTCGAGGAGGGGCAACACGGCCATGATCATTGCAGGGTGCATGGCGAGCTGGTTCCGATCCGCTGACCACCAGGACGCCGCCTCCGTGGCATTGTCGAAAGGTCCGACAACGACTGCACGTCCACTCAAGCGGTGCACCAACACAGCCGCCACCAAACGGCCAGCCGTCTCAACCCAGGACGATTGCACGATTGCAGCGAGCGCCTCCGTGGGCAGTTTCAGAAACGCTCGAACGTCCCGAACCGCTCCAGTCGTCCGATCGATTAAATCCGGCGGCACCATCAACGCAGGGATATCCTTGGCCACCGGTAACACTACAAGCACGGCTGGAACTCCAGCCGCATCACCTGTTCCCCGAAGTACATGCAATCCGCCGCCTCCCCCTACGGTGTTCGGGCGCCACTTGCGATTAGCAGCGATGTGCTGGTTCGCGGCCACCGCATGAACGCCCACCTCGTACGCCAAGGTCAAGTGCTGTCGGGAGGCGGTCGCGGCGGCGCAATCCATCCCAGCGGCGCGGCGATGTAAGCCCGCCCTCGAGTGCGGCACGCAGCTCCCGGGGCACTGTGACGTCCTCCGTTGTGACACTTCGGCGGGTTGCCGGGGGAGATTCCCGGTTGGCCGGTGAGGGAAGGCGCAAGCGACGAATGAAAGATGCCGCCGCGTGGAGCCATTGGCCACCAGCACGAGCCCGACTCACGCCAGCGGGTTGTCGGGGAGTCGCAAGGATGGCCTGGTCGCTAATGAGGAGATAAGCGTGCACGTCCATCCTCCGAGCGAGTCGAGTCGGACTTCCCGCGCGCCCACCGCTCCGGGGGCGCTGGCTAGCGGGCCCGATCGCCGCTCGACTCCCCCAAATTGCTCAAGTCACGCCCTGTCGCTCTCTCCACACGACGGCGACTTGATTTCGGCAACACCAAATGGCGGGTCTGCTAGATTTCCAGGCATGGAGTTGCTGACTGCCGCGATGGCGACGCTTGACGAGCGAGGCATCCTGGACCCGCTTGTTGACCTGATCCGCCAGGTGTATCGGCGCGCGGCAGACCGCCACGAGCCGGCACTGGGCGACGATGCGATGAGCTTCGGCACAACGGTGTGGCGAAACCTCACCAACCTCGGTGCCGCTCAGTTCACCAGCCAGCCCGGCGTGGACGCCCGGGTCGAGGACAACTCGCTGGAGATCCTCACCGCCGGCTATATCCTGCGGCTGTACTCGCTGCAAGGCACCGCAACGAGTGTCGAGTCAATCCGGTGGGAAGGCAGCGACACCCGACTCGGCGGGGCGGTGGAGAACAGCAGCGACGGGCAACTCGCCCTCGACGACGAGGAACAGTTCCCGGAGGTGTTCGCCGGGCTGATTCCCCGCAAGCGGCACATCCGCATCGCCCACGCCGGCGACATCGACACCGGCGACTCCCTCGCCTACATCGGCTTCCCCCGCGACAACCGCACCGGCGGATCACCCTGGTTCGAGGTAGCCCTATGGTTCGGCCAGCCCGCTCGGCCGATCGCTCAGCCCACCGACCAGCATGTGCTCGACCGCCAGGCTCCGCACCACGACGAGATGCCGCTGCCAGGCCTGGATCTGCGGATCCGCCACGATCGTCGTCTGGGCCTCACGGCTGTGCCGACGTCTGCATGAGCCCCGCCCGCAGTCGCAGCGACACGCCGGCGCTGGCCGCGGCAGCCTTCCAAGCCGGTGCGTTGACGTTGGCCCGACGGTGGCGGCGCCTGTCGAAGAAACAGCTAGCCCAGCAGGCCGGTGTGACTGCTGCCGCAGTAAGCCAGTACGAACTGGAGCAAAGTCGTCCATCCGGCAGCGTTCTGGGACGCCTAGCGCTCGCGCTGGCGATGCCAGTTCAGTTCTTCGCCGCCGGTTTTCCAACCCCGGTCACGCCCGGCCATGCTCACTTTCGGAGCCTACGCACCACCACGCAGGCTGAGCGGGATCAGGCCCTGGCCTTCGGCGAGATTGCCTGGCGGGTCATCGACGTCATCGAACGGCACGTGCGACTGCCGGAACTTCGGCTCCCGCATGTCGACCTGTCCGAGCCCGCCACGGCCGCGGACGTGGAAGCCGCCGCGCTCGACGCTCGGGCGGCGTTTGGGCTTGGCAACGAGCCCATTCCCCACGTCATGCGGCTCTTGGAGGCGCACGGTGTTATCGTGCTCACCCTTCCTGACGTCTCCAGTCGGGTCGACGCCTTCTCTCATTGGTATGGGCAGCGACCCTTCGTCTTCACCAGTCCCGCGAAGAACGACAAAGCCCGCTCCCGCATGGACGCCGGCCATGAACTCGGTCACCTGCTGCTGCACCATGACGCCGAACCCGGTAGTCAGCTGCTGGAGCGACAAGCAACCGCCTTCGCCTCCCAGTTCCTCGCACCCAGCAACCGCCTACGCGACGAGCTGCCCAGCCGACTCGACTTCGACCGACTGCACGCCCTCAAACGCCGCTGGGGAATGTCACTGAAAGCCCTCATCTACCGTGGCCACGAAATGGGCATCTATCGCGACCACACCTACCGACGCGCTATGGCTATGCTCGCCGAATGGGGCTACCCCGAACCCGGAGACTTGGGACCCCGAGAAGCGCCGTCGATCATCGGCCACGCGATCGAGCTACTCAGCTCACGCGGCACCCTCCTCGAAGAGTTCGCCCTCCGGGCGGCCATGCCCGTTGAACTTCTTCAAATCATCGTTGCAGCTGGGGCTCCGCGAACCGAGTAGAAGATGCCACCGCATATTGGACACTATGGTCGCGCCACGTTGGTCAGCTAATGACGACAGCCGCCGTCAGCGCCCCGGCGACTAGGTATGGACCGAAGGCGATGCTGTGCGCACGGCGCAGCGCCAGGCGTGCCAGCGCTTCGGGGACGGCGAGCACGAAGGGCAGTAGCCCGCCGAGGCACACCGCAGGCCAGCCGGTGGCGCCCAGTGCCGCGCCGAGCAGCGCGGCCAGCCGCACGTCACCCAGGCCCATTCCGCTGCCCGCCACGAGGACCAAGGCCAGGTACAGGCCGCCGAGCGCAGCCGCGGCGAGCGCGGCAGTGACCAGCGTCCGGGCCTGACCCGTGGTCGCTGCCTGGCCGGCCAGCACGACGCCGACGGTCAGGGCGGCGACGCTGATCACGGGCGTGGGCAGTCTGCGGACCGCGACGTCGACGGCGGCGAGCAGCACGCCGGCGTGTATCACCACCAGCCAGACCGCCAGCAGAGGCAGGCCGCCGGGGGCGTCGCGCAGCAGCCAGACTAGGCCTGCGGATGCGACAGCCAGTCCGATGCCACACAGCTCCGAGACGGCCAACAACGTCAGCGCGCTCCTAGCCGGAACACGGCGGGATGCCGAGGCGCCCATCCCGGCCATCTCGGACGTTGGCAGGCCTGCGATCGCCGGTGGGTTGGCCGCGAGCCAGGTGTACGCGAATGGCAGTGCCAAGCCGGCAAGGGCGCCGCCGGAGAGTGCCAGCCCCAGTGCTGCGGGATTCATCGGCTGCGGTTGTCGTGGCGCGCGATGGGCCTACGCCGGTCCGGTATCGGCAGCGGTCGGCTGGGCACAGCCGTCGCGGTAGGTGTCCGACCAGCGGCGCATCTCGCGCATGAACGACGAGAGCAGCGGCAGCAGGTGGGTGCCGGCGGCGGTCAGGGTGTAGGTACCGGCACCCGTGTCGTCGGTATGGTGCACCAAGCCACTGTCGCGCAGGCGGCGCAGGGCGTCATTGAGCGACTTGGAGCTCGGCGCCGGTCGGATCTCGCGCAGCAGCTCCGAGAATCGCATCGGCCGTTGGCCGAGTGCCGTGAGGATCTCCAGGGTCCACCGCTGGGCGCACAGTTTGATTGCTTCGTGTACGACGTGAAGGTCGTCGTCCATCCGCCTCCCCTCCCCGTCAAGGTCGGCCAGAGGACGAGTCTAGGTGATCGACTGCTCTACGTGAACAGCGAATTCACGTTGAGTCAAGCGGAGATCATCGAGGCATCGAGTTACGTCGTTGAAGAGCTGGTGCGGCTGCAAGGCGGCTGCAGCCCTCTGCGAGCGCACTTAGGGCGTCCGCCAGAGCGTTCCCCATAGTGGACAGGTGATAGGCGCCCGTGGTGGCGACCACGTCCCAGGTGCCGTGCGGTTCGCGCCGCAGAAGTCCGGTTGCGGCGAGCCAGCATAGGTCGGCCCGCAGTGCCTCGCGTGAGGCCTCGTCGATGCCGCCGAGGTCACCGACAGTGGCAGCAGCGCGGTCACGCAACGTCACGAGAGCCGCGATGGCTGTGGGCCGACGGGCGAGCTCCGCAGCGAGGTCGGCGGGCTGAGGACCCTCGGCGGTGCGGCTCATATTGCGCGCTCCCTTGAGATTTTCTGAGGATTCTAAGGCCCTCGATCCCTGCGGGCATAGTGTCGCGAACCCGACACCAGCTGGTCGGATTGCGTCGAAAGACTCGCTTTATCGGTGACCTTGAGGTGAGCACCTGACGGTAATCACCGGCAGGTGAGCACGTTGCGGTAACCGTGGGGGCCGGGTGTAGAGGTGGGTTCAGGCATCCGTGCGTGCAACTTCCACGACAGCGGGGCGGGCCCGCGTCGCTGTCGCCAAGAACCGTCAGGAGGCAGGGCGGCAGATGACGAGCCGTAACAGACAGCGAACTTCCACCGTTCGATCGCGAGGCCACCGCTCTCGCGTGGCGGGCTCGGCGATCGGCCTGTGCCTGGTGGTCGGCACCGGGGCGTGCGACGCCGGGAACACCGGGCAAGAAACTTCTCCCACCACCTCCGTCACTGTTCCCGCGCCAAGCCAGGATCCGCGCGGCGCCGCCGAAGGCGCAGCGCTGGATGCGTACCGCGGCATGTGGGCCGCGTACGCGAAGGCCGGCCTCACCGCCAACCCCGACGAGCCTGACCTCAGCAGGTTCGCCGGCGACGGCGCGCTGAAGACGTTGCGCAACGGCCTAATCAGCTACCGGAGCAAGAAGCAGGTACTCAAGGGCAAGTACGTCCTGAACCCGCAGGTGGCCGAGGTCGCGCTTACCGCCTCGCCCGCGAGGGTGACGGTCACTGACTGCATCGACGACAGCGACTTCCTGGTCTACAACCTGTCGGGTGAGCCGATCAACGACGTGCCCGGGGGGCGGCGGAGTGCGCGGGCCACGGTCACGAACCTCGCGGCCGGTGGCTGGAAGATCACCAGCTTCGGCGTCCAGGACGTGGGGTCGTGCTGATGCGTCGCGCCGTCCAATCCCTGATCGCCGTGGGCGCGGCGGCGGTCGTGCTGGCATCTGGAAGCCCGGCACGTGCCGACGGCGGTATCGGCGGGGTCAGCTGCACGCAGAACCCGTCGGCTCCCGAATGCGAGATTAACGCCGGCACCCCCGGCACCCCCGGCGGCCCTGGCGGCTCCAGCGGCGGCAGCCAGGGCGGCGGCGGATCCGGAGACGGCTCGGGCGGCGGCGGCGAGGACGGCTGCTACTGGGCGCCGGTCGACGTGGGTCTCCCGCCCCCGCCGGGTAGGGGCCCGGAGGGCGGCTGGTATTCGCGGACCTGCGTGGGCAACGGGCTGGGTTCGCAGGAGGTGCCGGTGTGGCTGGACCAGGCGCCGACGGTGAACTTGGCGGCGTTGGCGCAGGCAGCGCGTTCTCGGCTGCGCCTGCCCTCGCCGCAGATCCGCACGAATCCCACCACGGCGCCGTTCGTGCTGGTGCAGGTGCCGGTGTGGCTGTGGGTGGACCCGGCGACGTGGGGTGTCCGGTCGGCGACCGCCTCGGTGCCTGGGGTGTCGGTCACCGCGACCGCGACGCCGACTCGGGTGGTGTGGTCCTTCGGCGACGGCAGCGACGACCTGACGTGCACTGGTCCGGGCCAGCCGTGGAAGCCGGGCACTGACCCGCGGGCGTCCTCGCCGTGCGGGCACACCTACACCTCCTCGTCCGCTGTCGCGGCGGGGGCGGCGTTCCGGCTGCGGGCGACGGTGACGTGGTCGGTCACCTGGTCTGGTGCCGGCGGCGGGGGCACTCTCGCCCCGCTCACGACGACCTCGACGGTGTCCGTGCGGGTGGCGGAGTCCCAGGCGATCGTCGGAGCTGTCCGATGAGCGTCACCACGGACCGTCCCCGGGCGATGAACACCGCCGCTGCGGATCTGCCGCCGGTGTCCAACGGTGGGCGGCGGGTGGGGCGGCGCAGCGGCCGGCGTGTGGTCGCCGGCATGGTGCTGGTCCTGGCGACGGTGGTGACGTTCTGGCAGGTGGACCTGCGCCGGCACGCCGACGAGCAGTTCCTCGCCGTCGCGCGGGACGTACCGGCGGGTCAGGTCATCACCGACGCCGATGTGCGAGTGGTGCGGGTATCGAACCCGTCCGGCCTGGACCTCGTCCCGGCCGAGCGGAGCGGCGGGATCGTCGGCCGTTCGGCGGCGGTGCCGCTGGCGGCAGGGAGCCTGCTGGTGTCGGCGCAGGTCGGGCCGGCGGCCTGGCCCGCGGCGGGGCAGGCGGTGATCGCGGTTCCGGTCAAGCCGGGCCGGGCCCCGACGAGCCTGACCGCCGGGTCGCGGGTGGTGGTGCTGGTCGCCCCGCCGCCCGGAGGCGGGCAGCAGGCGCCGCAGCAGAACAACGGTGTGCGTCGGGCGGTGGCCACGGTCGTGTCCGTGGCGGCGGGCGCCGACCAGGTGGGCACGCAGTTGGTGACGGTGCTGCTCGCCGCGGATGCGGCGGAAGCGGTCGCGGCGGCCCCGGGGGACGTGTCGCTGGTGCAGCTCGGCCCGTCCCAGTGAGACGTGAGGAGGCGCGGGAGATGTTGGTGGTGGTGGCGTCGGTGTCCGGCGCGCCGGGCGCGTCGACGGCCGCGTTGGGGATGGCGGCGTTGTGGCCGGAGCATCCGGCGTTGCTGGTGGAGGCCGATCCCGGTGGTGGGGTGGTCGCGGCGCGGTTCGGGCTGGCGCAGGAGCCGGGCCTGGCGTCCCTGGCGGCGGCGGCCCGGCACGGTGGGCACGCCGGCGGGGCGGCGCCGTACGTGCAGCAGGTGCCGTTGGGCTTGCACGTCCTTGTCGGGCCGGGTGCGGCCGAGACCGCCGCGGGGGCGGTGTCGGTCCTCGCCGGCCAGGCCGACGCGGTCGCGCGGTTGGCTCCGGCGGTGGTCGTCGACGCGGGCCGCCTGTACGCCAACAGCCCGGCGTGGGGCCTGCTGCGCTCCGCTGACGCGGTCGTGCTGGTCACCTCGGGGTCGACGGAGTACCTGGATCACCTGGACACCCGCCTGCCGGCGCTGCGTGCTGCCACGGGGCCGGGTGGTGTCGGGCTGGCGGTCTGCGGCAGGTCTGCCTTCACCCCGGCGGAGATCAGCGGGCGCCTCGGTGTCCCGGTGTGGGCGCAGCTGCCCGCCGACCGGTGGGGCGCGGGTGTCCTCGCCGGGCGGATGACGGGCCGGGCGTGGACACGTACCCGCCTCGCCCAAGCGTTGCGCGCTCTCGCCGCGTCCGTCGCGGCCGGCGGGCAACCCGCCGGTGCGGCGCTGGAGGTCGTGCGGTGACCGCCCCGACCCTGAACGGCGGCACGACCGCAGCGCCGCCGGAGGTGGTGGCGCGGCTGCGGGCCCGGGTCAGCGACCGCCTGGCCGCGCACGGCGCGCAGCTTCCCGACGGCGAGCGCCACGCGGTGATCGCGGGATACATCGCGGAGGAACTCGTCGTCCACGCCCGCGAGGACATCTCCGCCGGCCGCGTGCCGCTCACTCCGCAGGCCGAGGCGGCCCTGGCGCGGGCGTTGCGGGACAGCTTTACCGGGCTGGGCGGCTTGCAGAGGTTGATCGACGACCCGCGGGTGGAGGACATCTTCGCCAACGGCTGCGACAACGTGTGGATCCGCACCACCGACGGACGGGTGCAGCGAGTGCCGCCGGTCGCCGCCTCCGACGACGACCTGGTCGACCTCGTGCGGATCGCGGCGGCGCGCAGCGGGCAGGAGGAGCGCCGCTTCGACCGCGGATCGCCCGGCCTGTCGCTGCGGCTGCCCGGCGGGCAACGCCTGTTCGCCGTGATGGCGGTAGCGAAACGGCCCTCGCTGTCGATCCGCCGCAACACCCTGCACCGGGTGACCCTGGACGACCTGCTGCACCGCGGGGAGATCACGGTGGGGTTACGGGAACTCATCCGGGCGCTGGTGCGGGCGCGCAAGAACATCGTGATCTGCGGAGGCGTCGGCGTCGGCAAGACCACCATGCTGCGCGCCGCCGCCGGCGCGATCAGCCCCCACGAGCGGATCGTCACCGTCGAGGACGCCTACGAACTCGGCCTCGACGAGGACACCGACGCCCACCCGAACACCACAGCCCTGCAGCAGCGGGAACCGAACCTCGAAGGCGTCGGCGGCATCGACATGTCCACGATGGTGCGCTGGGGCCTGCGGATGCGCCCGGACCGGGTCATCGTCGGCGAGGCCCGCGGCGCCGAGGCCGTACCCATGCTCCTAGCCATGTCGCAGGGCAACGACGGCAGCATGTGCACCCTGCACGCCTCCTCCAGTAAGCAGGCGCTGACCCGGCTGGCCATGTACGTCATGCAGGCGTCGGAGAAGCTGACCTTCGACGCGGCCAACGTGCTCATCGGCCAGGCCGTCGACTTCGTCGTCCACCTGGACATCGCCACCGACGGCACCCGCGTGGTGTCCTCCATCCGTCAGGTCCTGGAGACCGACGGCACGCAGGTCCCCTCCAACGAGATCTACCGCCCCGGCCCTGATCGGCGCGCCGTCCCCGCCGCGCCGATCCGCGCCGACACCCTCGACGAGCTCACCGCCGCCGGCCTCAACCCGAACCTCCTCGTCCGGGACCGGTGGTGAGCATGGACCTGCTGCCGATCCTGCTCGGCCTGGGCTGCGCCGCCGGCCTGATCCTCGTCGCCGACGGGCTACGCCGCCGCCCACCCGGCACCCCGACCACCCGGACACGGCAACGGTGGACGTCGGCCGACCGCACCCGGCTCCTCGCGGCCATCGTCGCCGGATTCGCCGCCGCGGCGGCGACCCGTTGGCCGGTCGCGGCGCTGCTGACCGCCGCCGCGGTGTGGGCGCTGCCCCGCGTCCTCGGACCCGACCGGGAACACACCCGCGCGATCGCCCGGATCGAGGCGATCGCCACCTGGGCCGAGCTGCTGCGCGACACCCTGTCCTCGGCCGCCGGCCTGGAGCAGGCCATCACCGCCACCGCCCCTGTCACCCCCCAGCCCATCCGCCCCCAGGTGCAGGCCCTCGCGGGGGCGGTGCGCGGCGGAGCACGGCTGCCCGACGCGCTGCGCGCGTTCGCCGCCGACCTCGCCGACCCCACCGCCGACCTCGTCGTGCGCGCCCTGACGCAGGCCGCCGGCTACCACGGCGGGCAACTGTCCCAGTGCCTGACCAGCCTCGCCGCCACCGCCCGCGAGCTCGCCGGCATCCGGATGCGGGTGGCCACCAAACGGGCCGCGACCCGCACCGCCGCCCGGGTCATCACCGGCACGTCGGTGGCGATGGTCGCCGGGCTGATCCTGCTCAACCGCGGGTTCCTCGCCCCCTACCGCAGCGTCACCGGACAGCTCGTGCTCCTCGTCGTCGGGGCGGTGTTCGCCGGCGGATTCTGGTGGCTGGCCCGCGCCTCCCGCGTGCCGCAACCACCACGGGTGCTCTCGGCCGACCAGCCCGGGCAGGTGGCGTGATGGCCGCCTTCGTGTTGGCGTGCGGCGTCGTCGCCGGGCTCGGCCTGGTCCTGGCCGGTACCGGCCTGCATCCCGCCCGACCCAGCCTCGCCCAGGCCCTCGACGCCCTGCGCCGGACCCCGGCTGCCCCGGAAGAACCGGCGGGGGCCAGGACCCGGCTGCTCGCCGCGCCACTGCGCGCCCTCGGCCTGCCCCGGCAGCGGATGCGCGCCGACCTCGCCGTACTCGAACGGCCGACCGCCACCCACCTGGCCGACCAGAGCCTCGCGGTCCTCGCCGGCCTGCTCCTGCCCCCGGTCGCGATGGCCGTCCTCGCCTCCGGCGGGGTCAGCTTCGCTGCCGGCATGCCGCTGTGGGCGTCACTTGCCGGCGCGGCCGGCGGCTGGTGGCTGGCCGAGACCACCGTGCACGCCGAGGCGCAGCGGCGCCGCGACGAACTGCGCTACGCCCTGTCCGCCGTGCTCGACCTCGTCGTCATCTCCCTCGCCGGCGGCGCCGGACTCGAACAAGCCCTCGACGACGCCTGCGCCGACACCCACGGCTGGGCCGCCGGACGCCTGAACCGTGCCGTGGCCACCGCCCGGCTGCTACGCATCCCGCCCTGGCAGGCCCTCGGCCAGCTCGGCGAGGACACCGGCGTCGTCGAACTGCAGGAACTGGCCGCGACGATGAGCCTCGCCGGCACCGAAGGCGCCCGCATCCGCGACTCCCTCACCATCCGCGCCGCCACCCTGCGCGCCCACCAGGCCGCCGCCCTGGAGGCCAGAGCCAACTCCGCCACCGAACGCATGTCAATGCCGGTCATGCTCCTGGCCGCCGCCTACATGCTGTTCCTCCTCTACCCGGCTGTCACCGCCGTCGACAGCTTCTGACCCAAGGTCCGTGAGTTCACGAATTCCGAAGTGTCATTACGCCGGAACTGAAGGGAGGTACGCAGCTATGAGGCTATCTGAGTCCGTGGGTTCACGAA
>NZ_JBFAGS010000042.1:0-25080 GCF_040653835.1 Micromonospora sp. NPDC050980
CGGGACCGCGCCTTGTTCACGTCGCGGCGGCCCTCATCGGTCAGCACGCCGCCCGGATCGAGGTACCAGGTCGGCTCGCCGTAGCGACGCAGCGACCAGGCGGCCAGTTCCTCGTGCAGCGCGTTGCGCAGCAGCACCTCCACGTGCCCGAGTGTGGTGCCCAGCGCGGCGGAGATCTCCGCGTTCCACCGGTAGAGCGCGACGGCGGCCACCAGGTCCCCGCCGCACGCCGCCCGGTACGGCGCCAGCCGCTCCGGCGACCATCGCCGCTCCAACGTCAGCAACTCTGCCGCGTCCGGTGTCGGCATCAGCCCACCACGCTGCCGAAACGCGCTATGCTCAGGCACGAAGACCCCGGCCAGCCTCTGCCCCGCAAGGGCACGCAGCCGGGGTTTTGACTTTCCTGGGCTCGCCGGCGGATGCGAAGCGACATGCCCTGTTCAACGACCAGACACCCCGGTCAGCTTCACCGCGATCGCCGTTATTACGCCTCTTACGCGTATGAGGCGTGCTACCCCTCTCGGCGTAGGCGCTGCTCGATGACGTCGACCTGCTCGACACCGGCACGAATGATCGCGTCGAGCGCTGCGTTCTTAGAGATGCGGCCGTGGCTGCCGTAGTGCAAGCGGTCGACGGCCGCAGCGAGGGCATCGGCCGCCGCGGTTGAGTAGTAGTACGTCCGGCGGGTCATCCCGGACGGCTCTGCGCGCCGCTCGCGGTTGCTGTCGCCGGCCCGCGCCGCTGCGGCTGTATGAGGCGTATGAGCCGTCCGAGGTGTCTGAGGTGTCTGAGGCGTTGGATCGTCGTTGGCGCTGAACCGGCGGGAGAGCACCCCACCGGTCGACGGTGGTGGAAGGTCCTTACGAGAGCTCATGCGCCCGCACCAATCAGAGTCTTGGCCAGCTCCCGGTACCAGCCGGCCGCGTCCGAGCCCGGTGCGTGCTCGACGACCGGCGCGTGCAGCCGCCACGACTCGCGGATCGCGGTGCGATCACCGATGACGGCGAGCACGTCCAGGCCCTCCATCGCGCGGAACGCCTCCAGCGTCGAAGTGGCGATGCGGCCGCGGCGGCCGTCGTAGAGGTTCACCACCAGGCCGGCAACGTCGAGTTGCACCTGCAACTCCTCCTCTACGGTGCGGATCTGGTCGAACAGCAGCCGCAGTGCGTCCAGTGAGGAGTCCTCGGCCTGGACCGGGATTAGCACCGCTCCACCGGCGTGCTGGTCAGTGGGCCCGGGCCGCCGGGTGGCCACGAGGGCGTTGTCGGTCAGTGCGGCCAGCGACGGCGGGCAGTCGATCAGGCAGAAGTCGTAGCCGTCCTCCAGCGCGTCGAGCAGGCGGGCCAGCCGGTACTCGCGGGCACGTACGTTCGCGCCGTACATCCGCGGTTCCAGCAGGAACATGTCCGCGTTGGTGGGGATGACGTGCAGCCGTTCCCGGTAGATGGCGATCAGCTCGCCCAGCTCGCCGGACCACTCGCCGAGCAGCGCACCGGCCAAGGTTGCCGGCTCCCGGGCATCCGGCAGCCCGAGCGCCCGGGTCAGGTGCCCCTGCGGATCCAGGTCTACCAAGAGCACCCGCTGTCCCTCTTCGGCCAACGCCGCCCCGACGTTGATTGTCGTCGCGCTTTTGCCGACGCCGCCTTTTTGGTTCGTCACCGAGATTCTGTACATGGTCGGCACGGTAGACGCCTCATACCGTTCTGAGGAGAGACACGCGTATGAGATGTGTGAAACACCTGGTGGTGACGCTGCCCTCATACCAGTGTGAGGTTTCATATGCGTCTTACTCATGGGTCAGCGGACCTGAATGCAAGCGGCCCCTCGGCGAGATGCCGAGGGGCCGCTAGTGGGGCATTGCTGCCAGCACGAAGGTGCTATCTGGGCAGGCGGGTATATCGGAGGAAGAGGTTGCCTCGCTCATCGATCAGGGATCGTTGCAACTGCCAGTCGTTTGCGGCCGGTGCCGGGCCTGACGGACCGGAGGTGATGCGAGGCCCGGGTACGGCCAGGAGCTGCGGCGTGATCGTCATGGAGATCTCGTCGAGCAGCCCAGCTTGCGTCATCGCGCTGGCGAGCGCGGGGCCACCTTCGCAAACGAGCCGTTGGTGGCCCTGGCTGCGGAGCTGCTGCACGGCCAGCGCCAGGTCGACGTCGGTCTCGCCGGCGACCACCAGGTCGACGCGTTCGTCGAGGGCCGGGTCGATGCTGGCCGCCGCTGCTGCAGAAGCGATGACGATCGGGCGGGGTGGTACGTGGCGGCCGGTGTGGCGCTGGAACAGCGGCCCGGTGAGGTCAAGGTCGAGAGATCGGCTGACCACGGCGACGGTCGGGTACGGGGCCAGGCCCATTGAGCGGCGGCGGGCGATCTGGAGGGCGGAGAGCGGCGTGGGCCCGTACTGCTCGGCACGGACGGTGCCTGCCCCGATGAGCAGCACGTCGGCGTCTCGCTTGACTGCCTGGTAGACGCGCTGGTCGCCCGGGCTGGACAGCGCGGCGCTGGTTCCGTTCAGCGCTGCCACTCCGTCGATGCTGGCGACGGCCAGCAGCCGCACGTGCCCGGCGTCGGTGGCGAGGCGGTCGTGCAGCTCGTCGTCATCGAGGTCGACCAGCCCAGGCTTGGGCCACATGTCACGGATGCGGGCGCCGGCGGCCGGAGCCGGCCACCCGGCCAGGCGCCAGGTCAGCTCAGCGATCTGCTCGGCGAGGAAGCCGAGAGCCTGACCGCCGAGGTTCGCGCCAGCGGCGGATCGTGCGGTGGAGAACCGCTGGCCCTCCACCAGGTACTCCACACCCGAGCGGTCCATGACGTAGAGGACGTGCTGGTCGCCGGTCTCAAAGGCCACGCCAACGGCGTCGACGCCCAAGTCCCGCTGCACGTCGACGAGCCCACGGTGGCGGCGGCACTTGTCGATCCACTGTTCGAGCAGGTCGGAGGCTGTCTGGGAGCCAACGCCGCCGGCCAGCGTGGTGGGGACGGCGGGCTGCGTCGATCGACGGGTGAGTGTCAGGAGGCGCGGCGGCCGGCCCCAGCTCCACGAGCCGCTGAGGTGCTCAAGGGCCGACAGGATCGCCGGATCCCCCTGGGTGCTGTCGAGCGTCATGGCTGACCGTCCGTGCTGGTGGGAAGCGGCTGCGCCGCTGCGGCGCGCTGGAAGCGGGTGCCGCGCCAGCGATAGATGTTGCGCGAGTAGATCACGACGAAGGCGATCGACAAGGCGATCATCCCGGGCTGCGTGGTGGCCAAGCCGTAGGCGATCCACACCGCCTGACTGGCGATGCCGTAGATCCACCCGACCCGGGGGTTGTGGCCGCTGATCCACAGCCCGACGATCGACGCCGCGGCGGCGATCCACGACCAGGTCGCCGGGCTCACCGATCGCCCTCGGTGAGGTTGACGTCGATCTCGTACGCCACGCGGTCTCCCGGCACGATCGCCGTGGACACCTCGATCGGCTCGCACCCGCGGTAGAGCGTCCGCCAGTGCTCGAACACCGACGTCCCGCCGGGGATGGCCAGCTCGGTCACCTCGGCGGCGGACGGCACGCGAGACTCGAACCCGAGCTTCGCGCGGTCGACGGCGATCCCGCCCGCCATCAGGTGAGCGATCGTGCCCACGCCCGGACGTTCGTCGTCGGGGCTGTTGAGGCCGATGCGCTGCGCGGTCTCCGCCGGCAGGTAGGACCGTGCCACCTGGTGCGGCGCCCCCTCGACGACGTACCGGAACGTCCGCACCAGGAGTCTGTGCTCCGCGTCGACGTCCAGCAGCCGGGCGATCTGCTCTGAGGCCATCACGTGGTGGTAGGTGATGTCGACCTTGGCGTCCGTCCCAGTCATCGCCTCGAACAAGCCCGCCTGAACGTCGGCCCCCCGGCGCGCTGCCGCGTACTCCATACGCAGGCCCGCGAGCAGGTCGCGTCGCACCACCTGGCGGCGGCGGACGTAGATGCCCGACCCGTGCACCACGGTCAGCAGCCCCTCGGCCACCAGCTCCTTCAAGGCCCGGTCGAGCGCGGAGCGCGATCGCGTCTCGTACATGGCCATGAGGTCGGCCAGCCGCGGCAGCCGATCGCCGGGCAGGTACTTGCCGGACTGGATCTGACTGCGCAGATCAACGGCGATCTCGGCGCCTCTGCTCACAGCTCTCAACGCCAGCCTCCCAAAGAGTCCCCGGGAGAGTTGTTGACTCCCCTGGCCTACAGGGTGACACTAGCAGTGTCCCCGGGACAATCCCCCACCAGGGTTCGTTCAGAAACGGGACAAAGCCCGGCGCTACGAACACCGGGCTTCGCCACAGGCGGGTCGCTGACCTTGGGAAGGAGCACGACCCATGAGCATTGTCCACGACCACCCCGGCGCTGGTAGCGCACCACCGACCGTGACGCCCCCCGCCGATCTCCTGAACATCGGCGACCCGTGGGAGAGGGCGCGCGCTGCCTCGCGCGTGGCGGACCAGCTGCACGAGGCTCGCCGCGCCGCCCTCACCATCCGACTCGCCGCCGTGCGCGAGCTGGTCGAGGGCCGCCGCATCCCCGCCACCGTCGTCGGCCGGTTCATCGGCATCACCGGCGGCCGCATCTCCCAGATGCTCGCCGGCGGCCGCACGAAGACCGAGCCGGCCCGCACGGTGGAGGACGCGGCATGACCGCCCCGACGAAGAAGCACCTGGACCTGGCCGCCGCGCTGGCGCAGTACCGCGAGGGTCTGCCGGCACTGACGGACGCCGGACTGGAGCACCGGGCCGCCGAGGTGGCGGCGCTGCCGGGCTGGTACGCCGGCGAACTGCGCCGGGCCATCGACGCCGAGCGCGAGTCCCGCCGTACGGCGACCCCGCCGACGACGTCGACCCGGTCACGGGCGCTGCGGATCGCCGCCGGTGCGGCGATCGCCGGAGCTCCGGCGGCGGCGCTGACCGGGCAGGCCCTCGCGCAGTACGCCGACCAGGTGCCGCAGGTGCTGCTCTACTCCCCGGCCGTCGCGGTCGGCCTGGTGGCCGCCGCCGTCGGCGCGAGCCGGACGGCCCAGTGGCTCGACGACCGCCGGCACCCCCTCGCGGTCGACGTCGACGAGGCCGACCTGAACCCCCTCGGCAAGGAGCTGCTCGCGAAGGTACGCGCGGCTCGCCTGGCACGCGGGGAGGTGTGCTGATGGCTGCCCTGCTGGTGGTGAAGGTGCACCTGGACTGGACCGGCCCGGGCCACTACGACCGCGACCGGTCGCTGCCGTGCCGGGTCTGTGCCACCGCCACGAAGATGCGCGACGGCCGCGGCGACGCGTGCCACCAGTCGTGCGCGGAGGACGAGATCGCCCGGGAGCTGCTCGGCACCGGCCGGACCCTGATCGACGACGAGCGGATCCCGACGCCGGCGCGAACCCTGGAGGTGGCGTCGTGACGACGTTGCAGCACGGAACGGACCTGACCCAGCTCGCCGCGACCGACTCCAAGGTGGCCCGCAACCTGGCCGCGGCCGAGCGGGAGCGCCTGGCCGCGCAGACGCGGATCGCCTCGGAGGACGCCGCCAGCGATCGGCAGTTGCGGACGAAGGCGGAGCAGCTGCGACTGGAGGCGCAGAAGGACGCCAACCGCGACGCACGGGCCGAGCGGCGCCGCAAGCAGCGGGAAAACGAGCGGGCCGACCGCAAGGCCCGTCGGCAGGCCCGCCGAGCCGAGCTGGCCGGCTGGTACGCCGGCCGGATCGCCTACGTGCGCGACAACGCCGCGGCGGTCTACTCCGGACTGATCTACGGCCTGGCCGTGTCCGGCGCGGTGTACGGGCAGGTCGACGCGGCCCGGGCCAACAACCTGCCCACCCCGATCGGGGTGATCGCCGCGGTGGCCATCGAGGGCACCGGGCTGGCGATGGCGCTGACCGCGCAGCACCAGCGACTCAACGGCGAGCGGGCGATGGTGGCCCGGGCGCTGATCTGGATCTGCACGGCGGCCGCGGTGTCCATCAACGCGATCGGGCACCACGCCGACCCGGTCAAGGCCATCGGCCTGTCCGCGCTGTCCGCGCTGGGGATCATCGTCTACGAGGTCCGCTCCGGAGCGAAGCACCGCCCCGCGCTGCGCGCCAAGGGCATGATCCCGGAGCCGCCGGAGCGGTTCGGGTGGCGACGGTGGCTGACCTACCCGCGGCAGACCCGCGAGGCGTGGAAGGCCGACGTGCGTGACCGGCTCTCCCCGGGCGCGGCCGCGCTGATCGCCCGGGCCGAGGCCCGGCGGGCCGAGCAGCACCGCCAGGCCGCGATCGAGGCGGAGCGGGAGCGGCAGCACAAGGTGGTGGCCGAGGTCGCCGCCGGTGCCCGCAAGGCGCTGCGCAAGGCCACCGGCAAGGACTCCGGCGCCGCCCTGGCGGCCCTGGCCCGGATCGCGGCCACCGGCACCCCGGCGCCGCTGCTGGCGCTGCCCTCGCCCGGACGGGTGGAAGCCGAGGCGGCCCGCGCCGACGCCGCCGAGGCCCGACGGGCACTGGCGGAAGCGGAAGCACGCGCCGACGCCGCCGACGCGCGGGCGGAAGCGGCAACGGTGCGCGGGGCGGAAGCGGAAGCAGCCGCCGCGACGGCGGTGCGCCGGGCGGAAGCGGAAGCACGCGCGGCGACCGAGCGGGCGGAAGCGGAAGCAACCCACCGGGCGCGAGCGGAAGCGGAAGCAGCGACCGCGAACCGTCGGGCGGAAGCGGAAGCACACGCCGCCGCGCTCGCCCGCCGGGCGGAAGCGGAAGCACGCACCGCACTGGAGCGGGTGGCGGCGGAAGCGGAAGCAGCGCGCGCCGAGGCCCGCGCGGAGACCGGACGCGCCTCGCGCACCCAGGGGCAGCTCGACGCTGCCGGCGCCGAGTGGCAGCGCCGACTCCAGGCGGCCGAAACCGCGCTGGGGCAGACCCGCCGGGAGCTGAGCGAGCAGCAGCACGCCCGCCACCGGGCGGAGGCCCTGGCCGAGGCCGCCAAGCAGGACGCTGCCGACCTGCGTACCGCGCTGGCCCAGGCCGCCGCCGACGCTGGCCGCCGGCCCCGCCGCAGCTCGGCCGGGTCGAGCACGCCGGCCGAGCCGGTGCTGTTCGAGGGCCAGCCGGTCCCGCACGTCGACCGGGTCAGCCCCGAGACCGTTCGCGCGGTGCTGCAGGCCCGCAAGGACCACCCCGACGCCACCCAGAAGGAACTCGCCCCGAAGGTCGGCACCTCCGGCACCTCCGAGCGGACCGTCCGCACGGTGCTGACCGCCGTCGCCGCCGCCAAGGGCAGCCCCGCCTCATAACAGCTCATAACTGTGAGGCGTGAGCAGCCAAAACGAAGGGAGGAAAGCGCGATGCAGACGGAGACGACGGCCCCGACGCCCGAGGCCGAGACGGTCGAGATGCCGGCGCCGGACCTGTCGGTGCTGGCGGCCGAGCAACCGCCGGCGGAGCAGGGCAAGGACGACAAGGCCACGCCCCAGGAGCTGACGGAGACGACGCCGGCGTCGGTGGGCCTGGTGGTGGCGCTGGTGGTGATCTCGGTCGTCGCCGCCGTGGTGGTGGCGATGTGGATGGTGTCGCCGCTGATGGCGCTGCTGCTGGGTGCCGGGCTGATCGTGGTCGCGGTGCTGGCCGGCGCCGGGTGGCTGGCCTGGCGCAAGTTCACCCGCCGGGACAAGACCGGCCGGGACCGCTTCGGCCGCGACCGCGCCGGCCGCACCGACCGGACCGGCGGGAGGTCCACCAACGGCGGCAGCAAGTCCCCCACCGGTCGCAGCAAGAACGGCGACAAGTCCGGGTGGTGGCCGTTCGGCCGCAGCAAGACCCCGGGCGGCGGCAAGACCCCGGCCGGGGGCAAGACCCCCGGCGGTGGAGGGAAGGCCCCGACCAGCGGGAAAGCCCCTACCGGTGGCGGCAGGACCGGCGACAAGTCCAGGTGGTCGTGGCCGTTCGGCCGCAACAAGGCCCCGGGCGGCGGGAAGGCCCCCGCGGGGGGCAAGGCTCCCGCCGGCGGGAAGCCGACCGGCGACGGCGCGAAGAAGACCCGCGACAGGTCCGGGGGCGGGCGGTGGCCGTTCGGCCGCAACAAGACCCCCGGCGGGAAGACCCCGGGCGGGGGCGGCAAGGCCCCGACCAGCGGAAAGACCCCCGGCAGCGGCGGGAAGCCGGCCGGCGACGGCGGCGCGAAGCCGACCAACAACACCGCGGGTCGCAAGGCCAAGACGGTGGGCGGAGCGGCGCTGCTGGGGCTGATCGGGCTGGCCCGGGCCGCGAAGAAGACCAAGGCCACGGACGCCAAGACGACCGACGGCAAGGCGGCCGGCGCGGACGAGCCCGCGACGGCGAAGACGAAGACCGGCCACACGCGGCCGACGCCGGGAGGCCACCGCGCGGAGACGGTCATCGACGTCGACCTGGACGACATCAGCAGCCCGAAGGCCGGCCGGCCGGGCAGCTCGTCGACCGGCTCGGCCGGGCCGACGACGGGCTCGGCCCGGCGTACCGGGCCGTTCTTTGACCCCGGCTCCACCGCTGGCAGCGAGCGGTGGGACCGGACGGCACCGACCCCGCTGCGCACCACCCCGCACCACCAGCACCAGGCCCCTGTTTCCAACCACCTTGGAGGACCGGAAATGAGCACCACGACGAGCGACATCGACCAGGACGCGATGCGCGTGGCGAACCGCTACGCCGAGCAGGTCGAGAAGGCCCAGACCCTGGCGGCCCGGGCGCGGGCGTGCCGGGACGCGGCGGACCAGTACCGCCGTGACGCCCGCAACAACCAGGAGAGCGCGGAGAACCACAAGCAGGCCGCCCGCACGATCCGCGACGCCAACGTGGCCCACGAGCACGCGGTGTCGGCGCGGGACGCCGAGGCGGAGGCGGCGCGGGAGATCCTCGCGGCCCGCTACTACGAGGCGCAGGCCGAGGAGTACGAGGCCCAGGCCCGCGCCATCGGCTGACCTGTTCAACCCGCGCGGGGGCCGCGCCGCACCTGGTGCGGCCCCCGCACCCACACCCCGCACGACCAGGCACAAGAACGAGGGAGGACGTCGTGACGAAGCGGCGAGCAGCGGTGGGCATTCAGTGGAAGACGTTCTGGGCCGTGGTCGCGCCGTTCATCAGCGCGGTGTGGGTGGCGGTGTGGCTGGTCACCGGCTCGCCGGTGTGGATCGCCGGGCTGTCCACGGCGCTGCTGGCGGCCACGGCCGCGTTCGGCGCCCGGCTGCTGGTCCGGATCTCGCCGATGTTCGCCCGGCTCAGCTCGGCGTCGAAGGCCCGCGTGGTGGGCTGGCTGGTGGCGGCGGTGACCGTCTACGCCGGCTGGTCGACCCTCGCGGTGACGGTGCCGGACCTATGGCCGGTGTGGGCGCTGATCCTGCCCGCCTTGGGCGGCAGCACCTGGGTGCTGGCCCGCACCCACGAGTACCTCCTGCGGTACGCGCCGCCGGCCGCGCCGTCGCCGGCCGCGGCCGCGTTGACCGCTGGCGCGCACGCCCCGCTCGCACTGACCGCCGGGGACCTGAGCGGGCCGCGCGACGGGGAGCCGCACCTGGCGTGGCTGCTGCGCCTGGCCGTTCACAAGGCCGGGCTGGAGTGGCTGCGCATCTCCAACCCGCAGACGGTCGGCCCGGCCGACCGGCCGTTCGGAGCGCGCATCGAGGCGTGGGCGCCGATCGAGCTGCGCCGCATTATCAACGGCAAGCTGCGCATCGAGCAGGCCCCCCGACTGGACGACCACGACGGGCGGCGCATCGCCCTGGCGCTGCGCGACATCACCCGCCGCGACATCGCCCCCGACTGGGTGCAGATCAACGAGGACCCGAACCGGGTGGGCGTCTACACGATCCAGGCCAACACCGAAGACGTGATGAAGCGGATCCGCCCCTACACCGAGCGCGCCGACGAGCTGCTGGACGCGGCCGGTCGGCCAATCTGGCGGCGGGCCGCGGAGCCCTGCTACGCGCTGTGGGGCATGGACGGGATGCCGATCGGCGTCGACGTCACCCGGCACGCCTGGATCCTCGGCGCGACCACCGGCGGCAAGAGCGCCTATATCCACCGCGAGTGGGCCGACGTGACCCGCTGCGAGGACGCGCTGATCTGGGTGGCCGGCACCCGCAAGCTCTACGACCTGGTCGGCCCCTGGCTGGAGCCCTACCTCGGCACTGATGTGCGGCCGCCGCTGGACTGGGTCCGCGCCGACGCCGAGGGCGTGCTGCAGATGCTTATCGCCGCGATGGAGATCGCCCGCTGGCGCCAGGACCAGCCCTTCTCCGCCCGCCACGGCTTCCGCAAGATCCTGATCTACATCGACGAGGCCAGCTTCGCGCTGAACACAAAGCACAAGGCGTACTACGACGGCGCGGAGGTCACCGCCGGCGACATGTATGCCGAGTGCACCCAGGCCGTCGCCTCGGCCGGGATCTACCTGGTCGCCGCCACCCAGCGCGGCGTGCACCACCAGTTCGGCGACAAGGGCGGCGACGCCGGCGCGAACATCGGCCGCGAGATCGTGCTCATGTCCGGCGACGAGCAGGAGGCCGGCCGGGTCACCGGCAACTACAAGCTGCCCCCGCTGCGTCACCGCGGCGAGTGCTACGCCCGCCTCGGCGACGGCGAGCCGGTCCGCGCGAAGATCGAGTACGTCCAGACCTCGGACCCGTCCAAGCCGGTGCTGCACGACGGCCCGCGCGTCGACGAGATCTCCTGGAACCGCCGCCACCACCAGCGCGAGCTGGACGCCGGGTCCGCCCGGGCCGCCGGTCGCGTCTACGCCGGCCGGCACCAGCTCGTCACCGACGACTTCCTCGCCGACCTGCGCGGTGCCCGCAGCAAGAAGCCGCAGACCAGCGCGCCGGAGCGCGACGGTGAGCTGGCGATGGCCTCCGCCGTCGCCAGCATCTTCCGCAAGCTCGGCGGCAAGCCCGCCGTCATCCCCGCCGCCCCCGCGCCGGCCGCCGGCGAGGTGCCGGCCGCCGAGCCGGTGGAGCCGACGCCGCTGGCGGGTTACCGCACCCGCGCCGACCGGGTCGACGCCGCAGTGCGCCACATCTGGCGCACCACCAGCGCCCCGGCCGGACCGCGCGACATCCTCGCCGCGCTCCAGGACGCCGGCGACACCACCGTCACCCCGCAGCTGGTCGCCAACGCGCTGACCCAGCTCGGCCAGCAGGGCCGGGTGGTGCGGCCGCAGACCGCCGACGGGCGAGAGGCGACCGGGCAGTACCTGCCGCCCGAGGCCGCCACCACCACGACCACGACGGTCACGGCCAGTAACTCATAACCCTTCATAACCCAGGCGCCCCTCCCCCCGGTGAGGGGGCCCTATGCAGGAGCCGACCCCCCTCCCCCGCCGCTGTTATGAACCAGCCTGTTAGGTCACCGTCCGTAAAGGAGAGCGCCCGCCATGTCTGCCCGCGCCGCCGAACTCGAGTCCGAGATCCGCCGCCTCACCCGCCAGCGCGACGCGCAGCCGGCGGACACCCTCTACGCCCTGACCCATCAGCAGCGCATCGACGAACTGTCGGTGGAGCTGATCGCCTGGCAGCTCGACGGCGCGCGGATGCGCGCCGCCGAGAACGCCATTCGCGCCGCCGCCCGCCGCCGCCACCGCGCGCACACCGGCCGCCGCCGGTGGCCGGCCATGGCCGGCGGCACCGGTCTGCTCGGCACCGTGGCCACCGCCGGGCACCTCGCCGCCGACGCCGGCGGCCCGCCGCTGATCGGCGGAACGCTGCTCGGTGCCGCCGCCGTCGCGCTGGCGCTGACCGCGCTCGACCGCGCCCGCGACGCCCGCGAGCTGGCCGCCGCCGCCACCGACATGGACGCCGCTCAGGACCAGTACGCCGCCGTCGTGGCCCGCCACGCCGACGCGATCGCCCCCGCCCGCCCGCTGCCCATCCACAACCAGGAGACGTCATGCGCCAGCCCGCAGCCCCCGGCAACCAGCCCGTCCAACGCCATCAGCACGACCCCGGCGTCCGCTGCTGCGATCGCTGGCCGCCGGCCGAGCGCGTGACCACGGTCGGCACGATCCTGGCCGACCGCCGCCGCCTGGTCTTCGCCGCCGGCTACACCGGCTGGCTGCTGGCGGCCCTGGCCGCCGTCGTCGCCGTGCACGCGCTGCTGCTGCCGGCCACCACCGACTGGGCCGGCGCCCACGGCCTGTGGGGCTGGGCCGTGTGGGCGGGCTGGGCCGCCACCAGCCTCGCCGCGCTGCACCAGGGCGTGCTCGCCCGCCGCCGCTCCCGCACCGCCGTGTACGTGCTGCACGGCTGCGCCGCGGCCGCCGCCCTTATCGGCATCGCCGCCCCCGGCGGCTGGACCCAGGCGCTGACCGCGATCGCCGGAGCCGCCGGCGCGTGGCTGGTCGCCTTCCTCGCCGCCCGCCGCTGACCCACTCGACCGAATCGGACCGAACTGACCGAAGGAGAACCGTGCACACCACCCCCGACCCCGACCGGCCGCCCCTGACCCTGCTCGACACCGACACCACCGACCCCGACACCGACGCCTCCGGCCGGCGAGGGCTGGCCGCGTGGTGGCGCACCTCCCGTGCCGCGCGGACCGTGCGCGATGGCTGGCCGATCGTGGTGGCCGCGCTGATCGCCCTGGCCGTGGCCGGCGGACTGCTGTGGCTGCTCTGGGTCGTCATCGCCGGGCTGCTGTCCGGGCTCGGCGCGGCGGCCACCGCCGTCGGCGACGCCGCGCCCGCCCTCGGATCCTGGATCACCGACGGGCCGATCACCCGCTCGATCTCCGACCCGGTGCGCTCCTACCTCGACGCGCACACCACCGGCCTGCCCGCCGGCGGCCGCGACGCCTGGATCGCCTGGCTGGTCGCCGTCTGCGCGCTCTACGCCGCCGCCGTGTCCGGATCCACCTACGGCCGCATCGGGTGGGCCGCGATCGGCGTCCTGACCGGCGTGGCCGTCTACGCCGGCGCCCCGGCCGGTACCGGCCCGGCCGCCGCCGGGCTGACCGCCGTGGTGTGGCTGACCCTGTCCCTGCTCGCCTACGCCGGCCCCATCGCCGGCAGCGCCGTGGCCGCGATGGTCGCCGATCTCACCGAGTCTCGCCAGCGCGCCACCGTCCGCACCAGCGACGCGTCCTGACCGAACCCGGCCGCCGCGCTCCCTTTTCCGCCGACCCGTCGATAGCACTCACTGAGGAGGAGCCATGACCACCACGACCAGCCCGACGACCAAGGCCACCGTCCCGACGGTCCCGGTGCGGCTGTACGTCAGCGACAACGACCCGGAGGACCCGTACATCTGGTCCGTCGTGGTCACCGGCTGGCCCGTCGCCCCGGGCCTGGCCGTCAACGTCACCCTGGACGACGACGGGCAGCGCCTGGACGGCCGCTACAGCCTGACCCACCTGCCCAGCGGCCAGGCCGTCGCCCGCCGGCTGTGCGCCCGCCATGTCGACCAGGCCGCCGTCGCCGCGATCGCCACCGGCGTCGACTGGACCGCCGACGCCGAGCAGATCGTCGTCGACGAGCGAACCGTCCCGCTGCGCCCCGGCATGGCGGTCTGGGACTGGTGCGGCTACGACCACTTCTGCCGGGCCGAGGCGTACCCGCGCCCGGACTCCCCCACCTACGTCCCGACCAGCAAGTAACGCCGCGCGGGCGGCCCCTCCGCCTTCCCAAGCTCCGGGGCCGCCCGCCACTCCCTGATCCCATGCGAGACGTACAGGAGCTGCCCATCATGGTGCCCCATCCCACGCCGCCCGCCCGGCTCGGCCGCGCGGTCGGCGAGCTGGACGCCGCGATCGCCGGCGTGCGCGCCGAGCTGGCCCGCGTCGACCCGAAGGCCAACGGCTACCTCCAGGTCGCCGGCGTGCTGCTCGGCGCCGGCCTGGCCGTGCTCGCCGGTGCCGGCGACCAGCTCGGCCCGGTGGCCCTGGCCGCCGCGGCGGCGACCGCCGTGGTGGTCGGCGCCGCTTTGGTGCTGCTGGTGCTGGCCTGCCGGCCCCGCCTGGACGGTGACCACGGCCCCCTCGCGTACGCCGATGCCGACCCGTACGAGGTCCTCACCCGTCACGCCGGCGGCGACGTCGACCAGGACGTCGACGAGCTGCTCGCCCTCGCCCGCGCCCGCGAGCTGTGCTGGCTGTCGCGCGCCACCCGCGCCAAGTACCGGGCGATCGCCCGGGCGGTGCCGCTGCTGCTGGTCGGCTACGCCGGCGCGGCCCTGACCGCCGCCGCGGCGATCGGCCGGTGGTGACCGTGGCCAGCGACTACCGCCTGGACGTCGTCACCGACCCGGATCCGGACGTGCCGCAGGCCGTCCTCTACTTCACCGCCGCAGGCGTCGACCCTGCCTGCCGGCAAGCTCAGCGGCTCCTGGCCGCCGTCGACGGGCCCGCCGACCGCTACGGCGAGCTGTACGCCGGCGACGCGGCGGACCGCGCCGTGCACGTCGACACCATCCACCTGCCCGCATGACCGTCCACCGCGCCACGTCCGGGCGGCCCGTCTACACGGGCCGCCCGGCTTATGCGGGTATGTGCGCAATCCGGGCAGAGATCCACACAGGACGACCGGCCACGGCGCGTGTTGGGGCACCTGCTCGTGCGGAAGTCACCGTAAGATCCACGGGTCACGCACCAGAAATGATCTTGAGGGAGCGCCTCGGCTCAACCCCTAACTGCAGACAGCAAGAGAGCCCCACACCCGGATTCGTTTGGCGGCGAGACGGGTCTGAGGCTCCAACAAGCTCGGAGGACACCATAGCACCCACCTTCGGGCTGGGTGCACTCTTGTCTCTACACGCGATCACAGCGTGTCGTCGACCTGCCGGTCAGCGCCCGGCCCCCACCCATGTTCATCGACCACCGGCGGTGGTCCGATGACGCTGAGCGCACCCGCCCCTCACGCCGCGTCGATGTCGGCGGATCGCGTCATCGCCTCGGGGCACTGCCCGGTCTGCGCCGCGTTCGGCCGTACGGTGCTCGCCGCGCCGGGCCGGGAGTGCTGCACAGTGCACACCGGCCGGCCGGCGCTGCTGGTCGAGACCACCCGCACTGGGCAGGCCCGCCTGGTGGCCCCGGCCGGCGCCCGCCGCCGGATCACCCACCCCACCGGTCTGCAGGTTTCGTGCGTGTCCTGCGCGAGCGCGGGCCGGGACAGCCAGGGCCTGCCGCGTGACGGCGACGGCTCGGATCCGCTGTGCATTGCGTGCTGGCGCACCCGCACCGACGCTGCGCGCCGGCGGCACGCCGCCGAGCTGCGCGCCGCCGCCCTCGATGTCGTCGACGACGTCGACCCGGCGTGCGCGGCGTGCGGCGATCCGGACCCGTCGCCGGCGTGCTGGCTGTGCGGGTACTTGTGGCTGGCCGAGCAGCGCGCGAGGTTCGCCGCCGACCAGGCCGCCGCGGCCGCCGCCGTCGAGGCCCGCTTCGTGGTGCTGGCCGAGCGCACCCGGGCCGAGCAGACGGTGGCCGAGTTGACCGCGTGGGTGGAGCGGCTGCGCACCACGATCGAGCAGTGCGCCACCGGCGGCCGCCACGAACGCGCGCTCCACCTCCTGGCCGACGTGCTCCTCCGGGAGGCCGCGGCGCGGTCGTCCAGTCGTGGGCGCCGCTCGAAGCTGGCCCTGGTGTGCGGGGTCCTGGCCGTCGACCAGGCCGCCCGGATTACCCGGCCTGGCCGGGCGCGGACCGCCGAGCTGGCCGGGGTCACCGAGCGCACCGTCACCGACTGCTGGGCCCGCGCGGAGGGCTTGGAGTGGATGCGGCGCACCGTGCAGGGCCGCCGGCTGTCCTTCGAGCAGCGCTGCGCCAAGGGCCGCACCTACGACCGGGCCGAGTTCGACCTGGCCCACCTCGCTCCGGAGCGGGCCGCCGCCCGGGCGCCGTACCTGCCGGTGGCGCTGCTGGTGCTCGAAGAGCTGCTCGCCCACGCCCTGGTGCTCCTGGAGGCCGCGCACGACGACGTCGACGCCCACGCGGCCCGCGCCGGCGAGCTGACCGACCACGCCGCTCTGGCCCGCCGGGCGCAGCTGCGCGCCGCCGTGGCCAGCGCCCGGGACACCGCCCTGACCGGCGCCGAGCTGATCGCCACCGCCCAACTCGGGAATTTCTTCCCCCCCCGCGTAGCGCCTCAAGGTGAGTACTTCAGTTCCTGTTTGTTCCGGGGTTTGGTCCAGCCTCCGAAAATCGCTCACCCGGCATCGGGGGTGCCGAGTCGGGGGGAGGACGGCGCTTCGCGCTCATCAACTGAGGGGAGTCGGGGCGCACATCGCGTAGCGCGTCCTAGGACGCACCACGGGCGGTGTGCGAACCCACGGCCACCGCGGCCCCGTCCAGAGTGGCACGGGTGGGCGTACCCCCTGGCCCAGGGCATTCAGCGGGCCCTGAAGTGGCTGGAGGGCGTGCCACTGCCTCGGGTGGCGGCCACGATCGGGGCGCGGCTCGGTCCGGACTGGACCGTCGAGACGGTGCTGGAGGCGATCGGCCGGTCCCGGGCCGGCCGGGACCTGCTCGACGCGCCGCAGCGGCCGCTGGGCTACCTGGCGAAGCTGCTGGAGGCGGCGCTGACCGGCGAGCACGAGCCGCCGCACCCGGCCCGCCGCCGCGAGCGGCACGTCCAGGACGCGGCGGCCGCGCGCCGGCGCGACGTCGTCGACCAGGCCGCCGCGGCGGCCGCCGAGCTGGCCACCGCGCGGGCCGGCTGGACCGAGCGCGACGCCGCCGCGGCCGCCGAGCGTGCCGGCACCGGCGGCGCCCGCCGCGCCGCCCTGGCCGCCGCCCGGGCGGCGGGCCGCGGCGACCACGCCGCCGCCCGCGCGATCGCCGCCGCCGACGAGTGGCCGGCCGTTGCCCAGCCCGGTGCCGGCCTCGCACCGGATCTCGGCCACTAACCGATCCACACCCCGGTACCTCAGTAAGGCCCAGCCTCTGAAATCGTCTCTACGGCGATCTCAGAGGCTCCTTTTTGCGATCATGGTAAATCATGATCCATTACTTACTAGTTCCTAAAATTAGATAAGTGTTTCTGCTTTCTAAAAATAGAAACTAAGTTAGGATGGGGGCATGACCGAACCGACGACGGTGAGCCCGCCCCGGGGTGTGCAGCCGACCTGCAAGTACGACCAGCGGCCCCTGGCCTACGCGGGCAAGGGCCGCCCGCCGGAGTTCTGCCCGGACGACGAACGCCGCCACGACGGCAAGACCTGCCGGCAGGCGTACGCCGAGCAGCGCCAGGCGGAGCTGGCCGCCGGCCTGGACAAGCCCCTCGCGGCGTACCGGGAGGCCACCGGCCGGGTGCTGCCGGCCGTGCAGGCCCTGTCGGGCACCCTCGCTGACGTCCTGGCCGCGATGAGCGACCTGGACGGCTCGGCGGTGGCCCGGGTGGAGACGGCCGAGACCGCCGCCGTGAGCGCCGTGCAGCGGGCCCAGGGCGCCGAGGACGCGCGGGACGCCGCCCAGCGCGAGGCCCGGACCGCCACCGCGGCGGCCGCCGCCGCGAAGGAAGCCCAGCGCGTCGCCGAGCGGCGGGCCCGCGACGCCGAGACCGAGACCGAGCGCGTGCAGCGCGACGCGTGGCGGCAGGTCGCCGACGCCCGCGAGGCCCAGGGCCGCGCCGAGGCCGCCGCCGGCGAACGCGCCCAGGCCGTCATCACCGAGACCGGCCGGCGGGAGGCCGCCGAGGCCCGCGCCGGCGACCTGGCCGAGCAGCTCAAGACGGTGCGCCGCGACCTGAGCGCAGCCCAGGCCGAGACCCGCAAGACCGACGCCGCCCGCGCCAAGGCCGAGACGGCGCTCACCACGACCCGCGCCGAGCTGACCGCCGTCACCACCCGCGCCGAGCAGGCCGAAGTCCACGCCGCGGCCGTCACTGCGGAGCGCGACACCGCCCGCGCCGAGCTGGCCGAGTCCGAGGCGGGCCGCCGCGACCTGGACGCCGAGCTGCGCGCCGCCCGCGCCGAACTGGCGGCTGTCCGCGAGGCGGCCGAGGCCCGCGCCGCCGACCTGACCGACCAGCTCGCGGCGGTCCGCGCCGAGCTGGCGGCCGCCAGCACGGACCGCGACGCCACCCGCGTCGAGCTGGCCGAGTCTGAGGCGGCCCGCCGCGACCTGGACGCCGAGCTGCGCGCCGCCCGCGGCGAGCTGGCCACCGTACGGGGCCAGGCAGACGAGTACCGCGAGCAGTGGCGCACCGCCGACCGCGACACCCAGGGCGCCCGCGTCGAGCTGGCCCGAGTGGAGGCCACCGCCCAGGCCGCGACCGAGCGCGCCGAGCGTGCCGAGGCCCGCGTCGAGCAGCTGCACGCCCAGCTCGCCCAGGCCCGCGCCGAGGCGACCCGCACCGACCGGCCGGGTGGGAAGCGATGACCGGCGACCTGGAAGACCTGCTCATCGACGGTGAGATCACCGGCTGGTGGCTCTACCAGATGCCCGACGGCCGCAAGATCAGCGTGCACGTCGACACCCGCCGGCCGCTGCACTGGACGGTGGATATCTCCAGTGGCGACCTGGTCGACGGACTCACCACCGAGCAGGTGCACGCCCTGCTCCGCCGCGAGGCCGGCCCGGCATGACCAGCGTCGACCAGGAGGCGATGCGGGTGGCCAACCGCTACGCCGCGACGGTCGCCAAGGCCGAGACCCTGGCGGCCCGGGCGGCGGCGTGCCGGGCCGCCGCCGAGCGGTACCGGCGCGACGCCCGCGCCAACCAGGAGTCGGCCGAGCAGCACGCCGCGGCCGCCCGCGCGATCCGCGAGGCCACCGTCGCCGCCGAGCACGCCCGGGCGGCCCGCGAGGCCGAGGCGGAGGCGGCGCGGGAGATCCTCGCCGCCCACTACTACGAGGCCCAGGCAGAGCAGTACGACGCACAGACCCGAGCCGCCGGCGCGATCGCCACCGGCGGCGCCCTCACTCGACAGGAGATCCCGATGGGCGACGGCACCACCCCGGAGGCCGGATCGACGCGCCCGGCGGTCGGCGACGTGCTCGGCTATGCCGACAGCGACACCTGCCACGGCACCGACCAGGTGCCCGCCGTGGCCGGCCCCGCCACCACCCTCGCCCTGATGGACTACGGCGACGGCGGCACCTCGTGGGACGGCGGCCGGTACGTCGCGGTCGGCACCTCCCCGCACCGGTGGAACCCGGTCACCAACCTGGAACACTCCGACAGCGGCCCGCCGCTGGGCTACGCGGCGCCGCACCTGGACCCGGCCGAGGCCGAGACCGCCGCGGCGCATCTCGACGAGCTGGCCGCCCTCGCCGAGGCCGGACACCGCCCGCCCACGCCCACCAAGTGGAGCCGCGCCGCGCTGCGCCTGGAGCACCTTCTCGCCGGCGACGCCGACCTCGCCGGCGAGAAGGTCCGCATCGTCGACGACGAACTGCCGGTGACCATGAAGGACCTGCTGGCGCTGCTGCGCGACAAGCAGCCCACCACCGCGGCGGCGACCCGCCGGCACGTCGAGGCCAGCACCATCGACCAGGCCGGCGGAGACACCGGCGCGCTGTGGCTGGACCTGGTCGACCACGACGGCGCCACCCGCATCGCCGTGGCCGGTGTGGAGGGCACCGAAGATCCCGACGACGATTTCTGGCAGCCCTACACCGCCCACCACACCCCCGCGCAGGCTCGCGAGCTGGCCACGAAGCTGCGGACCTTCGCCGCCGGCGCCCGCGACGGTCACGACATCGAGCCGGGCGCGCTGCACCTGCGCGGCGGCCGGTACCTGGACTGGAGCATGCCCGGCCCGGACGGCGGCCGGTCGATCGAGGCCGGCGACGGCGTCGACGCCGTCATCCTGGACCTCACCGGCGAGCACCTGCGACACCTGCGCGAGCAACTGCACTACACCCTCACCGCCAATCCCCGGGCGCAGGAGTTCGTCAGCCTCGACGACGACGCCGGCTACATCGACTGGAGCACCCCGCTGCCCGACGGCGGCCGCCAACTGGAGATGGGCGTTCCCGGCGGCCAGGCGGTCGCCATCGAGCTGACCCGGCCCCAGATGGTGGCCCTCGACGAGCAACTGCACACCGACCTCACCGACACCGGCCAGCCCGCCGGTGGCCCCGGGCCGCGACCATGACCGGTGGCCGGTGGCCGGGTTCTGTCGGTGGGGTGCGCTACGCTGCCCGCACGGCTGACGCGCCAGCCGATCCGGGAGTCCGGACCCGCCACGCCGGGACCGGGCAGCGAACGGAGAAGACGTCTCAGACTCAGCGCCCCCTCCACCATCCTGCTGGTCGGCATGACCTCGTGTCGGTGGGGTCGGGCGTGGGCGTACCCCGCCGAGGAACGAGCTGACGATGCCGAAGACCAACCGCAAGCTCACCCGCGTCGTGATCGAGCGCCGCGACAGCACCGGGGAGACCTACACCCAGGCCCGCGACGGCGTGCTGGCCACGCTCACGCTGCCGGAGACCGAGCGCCAGGCCCACGCGTTCGCCGCCGCCGTCGCGCTGCGCATGGCTCACGCCGGCGAGGACGAAGCGACCGCCAGGACGTCAGTGACGGAGATCCGCGAGATCGCCGAGGGCTACGGGTACACCTTCGCCGAAGCGCAGGCCGGGTACGACGATCCCCGCAACCAGGTCATGTGCACCACGTGTGGCTGGACCAACGGGATGGTCTGCCCCGAGTGCCCCGGCTGCGGCTGCTACAACGGCCAGTGCTCCGGCTGGCGGCACGACGAGTTCATGGACGACGACGAGCGTCGCGCCCGTAACGAGTGCCCCGACTGCGGCGGCGACAGCACCAACCACTACGACTGCCGCTGCCACGATGAGGGCTGACCCAACGCTCGCGCTGGCGGCCGGCCTGGCGGTGTTCGCACTGCCGGCCGGCGCCAAGCGCGCCGCCCCCGGCTGGACCCGCCAGGTCACCACCGACCCGGCCGCGGTCGCCGCCTGGCCGGCCGGCGTCAACGTCGGCGTGGCCTGCCGCGCCTCGGGCGTGGTCGGCTTGGACCTGGACCGCAAGGACGGCGTCGACGGCGTCGACACGTTGCGCGCGATGTGCGCCGCCGCCCGCTGGCCCTGGCCGGCCACCCTCACCGTGGCCACCGCCCACGACGGGCTGCACCTGTACTTCCGCGCCCCCGCCGACGTCGTCGTGCCCAGCTCGATCGGCCGGTGGCCCGGCGTCGACGTCCGCGCCCCCGGCCGCCGCCTTGGCGGCTACCTCGTGGGCCCCGGCTCGATCGTCGACGGCCGCCCGTACACGATCAGCCGGGACCTGCCCATCGCGCCGCTACCGCCCTGGCTGGCCGCGAAACTCACCGCCGGCCGCCGCGCCGGCGTCACCGCGGCGGCGTCGGCGTGATCCGCGTGCGCCTGGTCGCCGGCGACGTCGACGAGCTGCGCGCCGCGGCCGCCGCCGTCGCCCAGGCCCTCACCGTCACCCGCACCAGCCGGCCGGTTCCCCGCCGCTCCGGCGACGGCATCACCTGCTATCTCGACACCGAACTGCCAGGGCGGACCACCGCGACCGACAGCCCTGGCAGCACGACTCCGGTCAGCGACGACGGCGGCCCGGCACAGCACCGGTAACTGCCAAAGTTGTCGAGCAGCCCGCAACCCCCGTTGCCAGGTCCCCGACCAGCGCAAACGCGCCACCCCAGTCGCCACGATTAGGGAACCAGCCGAGCACGCACCCACGGATGCGTCCGAGGAAGCTCCCCGGGTAGCCGAAACCCGCTCACAGAAACTCACACCGCAGGTCACGGCGCATCTGTCAGCCTGACCGGATGATCTGTCAGCGCCTGCCGCCGACGTCGGCGGCTGCGGACTCACGACCGCGCTGACCCCTTCCGTGAGGGCTTCACCCTGCCCTGCAACCCGGCGCACTGGCGATCACCCGCCGACGGGCCCGCACGACCGCTCACAGCGCAGGTCAACCGCCCTGTGACAGGTTCCCGCTAGCCGCTGTGAGAACCAGACTCCCTCCTGAAAGGAGGGAGTTCTCTCTCCTCTTCCCCCCAGCGGACGTCGCCGGCCGGCGTTGACGTCCGTGCCGCGACGTGCCTTGGCATCGGTGCCGGTAGACGCCTGCTCGCCCGGCCGTCGGGGAGGCAAGGCAGCCTTGCCCCCACCGCGCCGTCCAGGCCCTCCTGTCGGGCGTTACCAGACCCGCTACCAGGGCGGTAACGTCGCCAGCGTGAGCGTGGACTGGGGGCGACTGACGCCGGCGCTGCGCCCCGGCGACTGGACCTGCCCGACCCACGGCCGGATCCGGCCCACCACCGGCGGCCCGGTGCCCACCTGCCCGCACTGCGACGACCTCGCCCACCAGTTCCGCCTCACCCGCGCCGGCGGCCACCAGTTCGTCGCCCCCGCCCCCATACACTGCTCCGGACCCGAACGGCACCGCGCCGGCGAGCCCGGCGGACAGGTCGGCTGGACGCCCTGCCCGTGCCCGCCCCCGCACACCCACCGCGGCCACCACACCTGGACGTGCCACTGCGGCGCCGCCACCCACCATCCGCGCCTGGTCGACCCATCGAGCGTTCACACCCAGGCATCGGCGACCTGACGGCCGCCAGCGCCACCGCCCTGCATTCCACGGAATCGTGATTGCCGCAGGCGAGCCCTTGTGTCGGCTTACAAGGGACACACCCCCTTGCATTCTCAGTCCGTCGCAACGTCAGTGACGCCCCTGCCGGTGCCGCCGGCCGTCGCGCGTCGTGGTGAGGAACGCGTCGACCAGCTCCGCCCGGCAGGCTTCCTACCGGGCGTTGCCATCTACTACACATAGCGCGTGGATCACCTCTACTGGAACCTCGGTACGTGCGCGGGCGGCGCCGTGTTCGAGGTCGGGCTGCGCGGCTCGACCGCCCGGGTCTGCCTGATGGACGACGACGAGTACCAGGCGTACGTCGACGGCGACGAGTACGAGTTCTTCGGCGGCTTCTACGACCTCACCCCCGTGCTCCTGGAGGTGCCCTACGACGACCACTGGTGGCTCATCGTCGACAGCTACCCCGACGCAATCAGGGTCACCGTGAACCAGGTCTTCGACGACGACTGACCCACCGCCAGCAACGACGGCGACGGCTTCCTCCATGACACCCGCAACCTGGCGCAGCAAGATATGACTTTGGGGAACCCAAAGTCCGCCGGACCGGGCGCGGTCCGGCGTCATCGACCGAGCGCGGTCGCCACGAAGCGGAGGACAACGGCGTGCACGACAACGGGGAGCAACGGCTGGAAACGCCCGACCCGCAACCGCCGCGGCGCTCCGCCATCGCGCCGCACCGCCGTCCCCGAGGCGACGACGGGCACCGCACCCGCCGGGTCAACCTGCGGCTGTCCGACGACGAACACACCGACCTGACCGCCGCCGCCGCGCGCACCGGCGAAACGCCGGCCGGGTACGCCGCCCGCGTCGCCCTGGTCGTCGCCCGCGGCCAGATGCACGCCGGCGCCGTCGACCCCGAAGAGATCCGCGACATGGCCGCCCACCTGATGCAGAGCCGCACCACCCTCGGCCGCGTCGGCGTGCTGCTCAACCAGGCCGTCACCGCGCTGCACTCCACGGGCGAGCCGCCGGCGTACCTCGCCGACGCCGCACACCGGTGCGCGGCCGCGATCGCCCGCGTCGACGATGCCACCCAGACCGTGCTGCGCGTGCTCAACCCGCGCCGGGCGCCCCGGCAACGCCGCACCGACCGCAGCGACGACACCGGCCGTTAGCGGCATCGTTAGCGGCCGGGTTGGCGGCGGCGTTACCACCCGGCGTTGCCGGAGCAAGTTGGAGGAAAAGTCAGCCTTTTCGCCGGCGTGAGGTCGGGTCGGACGCTGACCGAGGCAGCCGCCGTCGGGTGTCCGGCGTCCGCCGCCCCGCCCCTGCGGGACGGGCCACCGGGCTCCACGCCTGCCCTACGGACAGCCGCCGTGCGACCGCCAAAACCACGGCCCCCCGGACAGGACACACCTTTTGCACTTCCAGTGCGCCGCAAGGTCAGTGACGAAACGCCGACCTACCGTTGGACGATGACGGGGGTCACCGAACACGAGATCGAGACGCCATGCGGGTGGTGCGGTAACGCCATCGTGCAGCCGCCCACGGGCCGCAAGAGGCGCTACTGCGACCGGTCCTGCCGGCAACGCGCGTACGAGCTGCGCACCGCCGAGCGTCGCCACCAGGACGACGTCGACGCCGGCCGGATCCGGACCGTGCCGGCCCAACGCGTCATCGAGCGGACCATCCAGCCACGCCGACCGACCACCGTCGCGCAGTGGGAGACCGCCCTCGGCGACCTCGCCGAGCAGCTCCACGCCGGCCGGTACGCCTGGGAGCGGCACCGCATCCGTGCCGCCCTCAATCAGGTGCTCGGCGCTCTCGGCCACCGCCTGCCCGACGCCTGGGTCATCAACGGCGGCGACCCGCCCGCCCGCCCCGCTCTCCTGCCGCCGGCGGGGCCACCAAGGCCGCCGACGATCGCCCTGGCGGCGCTCGACGACGACCTGAGCGACGCGCAGGCCGCCGTCATCGGCTGCGCCGGCCCGGACGGCATCGACACCACCCTGAGCCGCCTGCAGGCGCTCACCGGCCGCACTGAGGCCCTGCTTCGCGCCGCCCTGCGCGACCTGAGCGCCGCGCGCCTGGTCGTGCTGCGCCGCCACGGCGAGCCCGTCGACGCGCTCAGCGAACACGCCCGCTTCCAGCTCCACCTCGGCGACGGTCAGCGGCGCGGTTGAGGCAGCACCACGAGAGGCCGGCCGGCCAGCAGCGGCAGCACCCAACAGCCGGCGTCGATCCAGTCCCGCGTGACCGGGCAGAGCCAGCCGGCGACCGCCACCGCCGTCGCGCGCAGGTCGGCAACCGGCCGGTTGAACATCGGCTCGTGATGCGCCATCCGGTTGCGGGCCTCGTGCAGCCGGCTGACCGCCGCGTGCACCTCGCGGCGGCGCCGTCCCGGCACCGCGCGATGCAGGCAGCCCCGCCACAGCGTCCCGTCGTAGCGAGTCGCGAGCAGGAATCGCCAGAACCCCAGGGGCAGCTCCGCGACCACCCTCCCGGGCGTCTCCAGGCGGCCGTCCCGCGTCGCTCGGGACCGCGCCTTGTTCACGTCGCGGCGGCCCTCATCGGTCAGCACGCCGCCCGGATCGAGGTACCAGGTCGGCTCGCCGTAGCGACGCAGCGA
>NZ_JBFAGS010000043.1:0-21484 GCF_040653835.1 Micromonospora sp. NPDC050980
CTGAACGCCTTCCAGATCGCCTTCGAAGGCCGGCTCACCCCGGCCAACCACTGACCACCTCAACAACCAAGATCAGCCGTTAACTTGACAGACCCGCGCGGCTCGGCGTGCCGGTGACGTCGTACCTCGGTCCTATCCTCGGGGCGTGACGATTCACCGGATGGACAACGTCGGCATCGTGGTCGACGACCTCGACGCCGCGGTCGCCTTCTTCACCGCGCTCGGCATGGAGCTGGAAGGCCGGATGCCGATCGAGGGTGACTGGGCGGGCCGCGTCGTCGGGCTGTCCGACATGCGCAGCGAGATCGCGATGATGCGGATCCCGGACGCGCCGGGTCGGCTCGAACTCGCGACCTACCACGCCCCGACGTCGATCATCCCCGAGCCGGCGGTCACCCCGGCCAACACGCTGGGCCTGCACCGGGTCATGTTCGCCGTCGACGACATCAAGGCCACGCTCGCCCGCCTGCGTCCGCTCGGCGGCGAACTCGTCGGCGAGGTGACGCGCTTCGAGGACAGCTTCCTGCTCTGCTACCTGCGCGGCCCGAGCGGGATCATCCTCGCCCTGGCCGAGCAGCTGAACTGAGACGTAGGCCCACCGCGGGGGCCGGGCCGCGCCTGCGTACCCTCGGGCCATGACTCGACGGGGGTGGGGCCTGGTCGTCGTCGCCGCGAGTGTGCTGGCGTTGGTGTCGCTGGCCTCGAACGTGACGACTGCGGGCCAACTCGAAGGCCGGGCGGACACCCTGTTGGCCAGCCGGTTGACACTGAGTCAGTTGGTCAACGCCGGGAGGCCTGGGCCGGGTTGGCAGTGCTGTCCGGGTGGCTCGTCCGGCGCCCGCGCCGGCCGCCGCCGCGGGAGTCGTCGCCCTGCTCACCGCCTGCGTCGTGCACTACGGCGTGGGGACGGCGTTCGGGATGTTCGACCGGGGCGACTGGGCGGCCAACCTGTTCTGGCTGGCGGCGGCCGTGGTCGTCGGCGGCCCGCTCGGCCTGGTGGGCGCGATCGCCCACCGGGCGGATCCGTGGGGGCTGGCCGCCCGCCTCGTCGTCCCGCTCGGCGCGATGCTCGAACCGTTCGTCGTCGGTCGGTTCACCACCCCCGCAACCTGCCCTGGCCGAGCCGGGTCGCCGACGTCGTCAGTGGGCTGGTGCTGATGGTGGCCGGAGTCGTGGGCTGCGCGCGGATCTTCGGCACCGGCAGGCGGCGGACAGCAATGCCTGGGCAAAGGCCGACCGCCGAAGTCTGAGCACCGTCGTCCCAGGTCAGGAGCCCGGCCGCGCTCAGCCGCGCGCCGCCCGCCAGGTCCAGGCGCTCCGGCGCGGTCGACCGCCCAGCGGGGCGCGGCCGGTCAGCCAGAGCAGCACCGGCGCCGGGTCACCGGCGGGCGCGTCGGGGAACAGCCGTCGCACCACAGCCGCGCACAGCTCGGCCGGCGGTGGCCAGGCCAGGCCGAGGCCCCGGGCCACGTCGTGGGTGTGCAGCAGGATCTCGGCCACGCCCATCGCGGCGAACCCGTCCGCGTCGCACGGACCCCAGTGCCAGCCCCGGTCGGCCAGGTCGGCGGCGTCCACCACGGCCGCGAGCATCCCGGCGGCGGCCACCGCCACGGCCAGCACCTCGGCGGGCGGTGCGTCCGGACGGACCCGCAGGTCGAACGGGAGGTAGCCGTCGGTGCGACGGCCGGCCACCTGGCCGGCGTATCCGACCAGGTCGTGCGCCACGTGCGCGGCGGTGGTCCAGCAGGACCAGTCCAGGTCGCCCGCGCGTACCGTCCAGTCGCGGTCGGCGGCCGGCAACAGCGCGGCGGCCATCGCCGTGGCGGCCGCGCGGACGTCCGCGCCGTTCACCGCCGCCGCACGCGCAGCACGCAGGTCAGCATGGGCACTGTGAACTCACCGTGCGCGGTCTCCGGGCGGCTCGCCAGGTACGCGCGGATCCGGTCGAGCGTGGTCGCGCGCTGCGGCTCCGGCATGACCAGCATCCCGGCCCGGGTGGCCAGCGTCGCGACCAGGGAGTCTGCGGCGCGGCGCTGCCCGTGCGGGAACTCGGCCTGCTCCGGGCCGTCGAACCGAGCCGGCGCGCCGTGTCTCGGCAGGTGCATCCGCGCCGTCTCGACCCGCCAACTGGCGGGTGTGTCTCGCGGGCCGACGGCCGCGCTCCCGCTGACCTCGGCCAGCCCGGCGACCCAGTCGACCCGGTCGTCCAGCACGTTCCACAGCCCGGCCAGCACGCCGCCGGGGGCGAGGACCCGGGCGATCTCCGGGCCCGCCGCCGCCATGTCGAACCAGTGCATGGCGTTGCCGGCCAGCACGGCGTCGACGGCGGCGTCCGGCAGCGGAATCGCCTCGGCGCTGCCCGACAGCGCCCGCGCGTCGGGCAGGGCGCGGCGCAGCTCGCCCAGCATGGCCGGGTCCGGCTCGACGGCGGTGACCTCGGCGCCGACCGCGCCGAGCGTGGCAGTCAGCTTGCCGGTGCCGGCGCCGAGGTCGAGCACCCGCCGGCCGGGTGCGGCCCGCAGCGCCCACCGGACCGCGGCCTGCGCGTAGTCCGGGCGGTGCTCGGCGTACGCGGTGGCCGCCGCGCCGAACGAGGACGAGTGCCGGTCGCGTCCGTCGGTCTCCATCAGCCGCCTCCCTCGTCAAGAGCGGCGAGCAGGGCCAGCGGGTTGATGTAGTCGCGGTAGGACACGATCCGGCCGTCCCGGACCCGGAACACCGCGATCACGGTCTGCTCGAACGGCGCGTTGGTCGCGACCACGCTGCCGCGGGCTTCGTATTCCACGACGACCACCTCCGGGTCGGTGGTCTCGTGAAGCACCAGGTCGCGGTGCTCGTCGATCGTGACCAGGGCATTCGCCGCCTCGGTCAGGTGCCGGCGGATCTGGGCGTGCCCCTGCGCGCGGCCGGGCACACCCGCCGGCCGGAACGGCCACTCGATGCACCCCTGCGGGGCCATCAGGGCCACGAACGCCTCGACGTCCTGCTCCCGGCCGGCGCGCAGCACCCGCTCGACGACCTCACGCGACGACGCTGGCATCGCTGCCTCCGGAGTGGATCGGCGTTGTTGGAGCCACCGTAGTACCGATCGCGGTGGGCCGGGTGCCCGCCGCGACCGGGCACCGTCGGCGCACCGACATGCGCGTGAAGCCGACATCGGTGTTCCTCAGCCGCCGCAGCGGGGACGCCGCCAGTCGCGGCACCGTGTGCACCACCGGTGAACGACCGGCAGGACGCGGCCTGACTCGGGCCGTCCGGCTCATCGGCCACGCACGCCCAAATTAAGAAATTACCAGCAACAATATTTCTTCAATTGGACGGACATTATGGACAAGTTGGGCTAGCACCATAATGACAGTTCTTGTGCGTAAGGATTTGAACTGGTGTAGCAGGACTCGGCTCCGGTCAGGGTCGATAACCGGCCCGGGCGGCGGCCACCTCGGCGGCACGCCGCTCGCGCCACCGCCGTTGGGCATCGCTGTTGCAGCGTCGGCACACCTTCCGGAGCCGCCCGGTGGCCGGGTCGACCTCCCGCTCGTGCCCGTTGCGGCACGTCGGCCGTTGTCGACGCTCCCGGCAGTTGTCGGCGTGGCTGAGCTGACGCAGGTGGGTCGGCTCGATGCAGTCGGGGACTCCGCAGTCGTGCCGGACCTCCAGGTCCGGCCGGTAGCCGCCGACGAACACCGCGTAGGCGGCGACGTGCGCCCAGGCCCGTCCGGCGAGCTTCTGGTGGACCCCGCGCCGGCCGCCGTAGCCGCGCACGATCAGGCAGCCGGCGGGCGAGCGCTCCGAACGGCTCAGCAGGTAGGCCCGCAGCGACTCCTCCGTGAAGTGTCGGGACAGCCCGGTCACCTGCGACAGCATGCGGGGAGGATACGAGAACGTGGGCCGCCCGCCGGTGCGGGCGGCCCACGACCGCCTCAGCGTTGGGCGCGGTCGTCGATCTCGGTGCCGGAATCGCCGGGCCGGGCGCCGATCGCCTCCTCGGCGGCGCGACCGCCGGTGCTCTCGTCGCCCTGCCGAAGCGAGCTGCGGGGCAGTCCGGCCAGGTGCGCCGGGTCCTCGATCGGCTGGTCCGGCCAGTCGTCCTGGGTGCCGTCGGCCAGTCCGGCGCGGCGCAACACCTCCACCAGGTCGTCGTGCGACAGACGCTCGGCATCCGGAATCCCGGCCCCGCGCGCCATCGACTGCAGCGTCTTCAGGTCTTCGCTCACGAATGTCTCGGCCATGCCCGAGCCTTCCCGGCGCTCCGGACAAGGAAACCGGTGCGGGCCCGGAACCTCGGGGTTCTCCCGGTTACGCCGCGGTGACGGCGACCGCACTGCCCCCTCTGGCGGCGACACGCCCGGGTGAGGGCCCGTCCGTAGCTTCCAGCGAAAAACCAACGCTGAGGCCCCTTGATCACCTCGGCGATCAAGGAGTACGGGGCGCTGCGCCGCACCGCCTACGCCGCCCGCTACCGCGCGAGCCGCCAACCGGCCGGTCCGTCTCACCCGCGGTCACGGCCGGCCGCCCTCTGCGCTGAGCAGGGCGTCGTTGGTGTACGGGTGGGCCGACACCTCGAACGGGCCGGCCGGCGACGTGTGGATCCGTCCGCGGCCACGGCCGAGCGGCCCACCGGCCCGGCCGGCGCGGACCGCGATCACCTCGGCGGCGATGCTCACCGCGGTCTCGGCCGGCGTGCTCGCGCCCAGGTCCAGCCCGGCCGGGCCGGCGAGCCGGACCAGCGCGCCCTCGTCGAGGCCGTCCTCGCGCAGCCGGGCGAGGCGCTCGGCGTGCGCGCGGCGCGACCCCACGGCGCCGACGTAGGCGGCCGGGCCGGCGAGGGCCACCCGCAGCAGCGGCAGCTCGAACTTCGGGTCGTGGGTCATCGCGATGAGCACGCTCCGCCCGTCCACCCGGGCGGCGGCGGCCTCGGCGGCCAGGTAGCGGTGCGGCCAGTCGACGACCACCTGGTCGGCCGCGGGAAAGCGCCGGTGGGTGGCGAACGCGGGCCGGGCGTCGCAGACGGTCACCCGGTAGCCGAGCTGGGCGCCGAGCGTGGCCAGCGCCGCGACGTGGTCGGTCGCGCCGAACAGGATCATCCGCGGCGGCGGCGGGTATGCGGTGACGAGCACCGCGACGTCGTCGCCGTCGACGGTGTGCCGGCGCACCTCGGTGCGACCGGCGGCCAACGACGCCCGCGCGTCACGTAGCACCGCCGCGTCGAGCCGCGCGTCGCCGAGCGAGCCGTGCTCGCCCCAGGGGCCGGTCAGCATCCGCCGGCCCAGCCGGTGTCGGGGTCCGGCGACGCAGGTCAGCACCGCCACCGGCCGACCGGCGCACACGGCGGCGACCACCTCGTCCAGGCGGGGAAAGGTGACCCGGTCGAGGCGTTCGACGAAGATGTCGATGGCGCCGCCGCAGGTGAGCCCGACGCCGGTCGCCGCCTCCCGGCCGGCGCCGTAGCGCAGCGCCCGGGCGGTCCCGGTCTCGCGTGCCTGCTCGGCCTCGGCGTGCACCGCCGCCTCCACGCAGCCACCCGAGACGCTGCCCAGGACCACGCCGTCCGGGCCGACCAGCATGGTCGCGCCGACCGGCCGCGGCGCGCTGCCCGTGGTGCCGGTGACCGTCGCCGCGGCCACCGGCCGGTCCGCCAGCCACCACCGCAGCAGGTCGTCGAGGTGCTCACGCATCGAGCAGCCCCGCCTGCTCGGGCCGGTCCACGTCGGTGAAGTCGGCGACGTCGGCGCACGGCACGAGCCGTAGCCGGTCGCGGTGCGCGCGCAGGTAGTCGCGCGCGCCCCGGTCGCCGACCGCCGCCCGGGCCGCTCCGGCCCAGTGGTCGCGGCCGAGCAGCACCGGATGTCCGTGGCCCCCGTCGGGGTGGGCGGCCACCGCGAGCGAACCGGCGGTGGCGTCGCGGGCGACCCGGCGTACGGCGGCGGGGGTGAGGCCGGGCATGTCGACCAGGGTGACCACGGCGGCGACGGCGAGGGTGGGCACGAGCGCGGCCAGCCCGGCGCGCAGGGACGATCCCATGCCGGTCGGCCACGCCTCGTTGTGGATCACCTGGGGCAGTCGGGCGCGGGCGCGTACCTCGTCGGCGGCGGCGCCGAGCACCACCACGAGCGGGTCGCAGCCAGCGGTGGTGAGGATCCCGGCGGCGTGTTCGACGAGCAGGCCATCGCGGTAGGCCAGGAGCGCCTTCGGCCTGCCGTACCGGCGGCCGGCGCCGGCGGCGAGGAGCAGTCCAGCCGTGGCCATGGCCCGAGCGTAGCGGGAGAACAGAGATCCGGTATCCCTTGCTTGTTGGTTTCTCGCCTAGCATGTATCTCGTATGTGCTGTCGGGATGGCGGTGAGGTGCCGGGGTGACCCCAGACGAAGCGCCCGCGTGGCGGCGGCTCAGCCCGTTGCCCCTGGACCGGCTGGTGCCGCTGCCGGCCCTGGCCGACCACTTGGACCGGCCCGGCGTCGCGCGGCGCCTGGCCGAGGCCGACGCGACCCGCACACCCCCGGACGACGTGCTGGGCGAGTTGCGCTCGCTCGGCGTCGCGGCGGTGTACGACCCGGACACGGCCACCGCTGTGCACGTCAACGCGCTCAACGCCGTCCTCGCGCGGCACAGCGGCAGCCTCGCCATCACGCTCGGGGTCAACGCGCTGGCGCTGCTGCCGCTCTACATCGCCGGCACCGCGACGCAGCGCGACCGCGCGGGCGCCGTGCTGCGCGCCGGCGGCTCGGCGGCCATGCTGCTCACGGAGCTGGCGCATGGCAGCAACCTCGCCCGCATCGCGACCCGGGCGGTGCCGGACGGCGACGGCTGGCGGCTCACCGGCGAGAAGCACCTGATCAACGGCGGCCGGCGGCACGAGCTGCTGGTCACCCTGGCCCGGGTCGACGGCGGCGAGGATCTCGGGCTGTTCCTCGCCGAACGGGACGGCTCGGTCGACGCCCTGCCTGCCTGGCGCACCCTGCCCACGGCCGCCGCCGACATCTCCGGCGTACGCCTCGACGCCACCAGGGCGCAACCGGTCGGCGCGCCCGGGGACGGCGCGGGCGTGCTGCGGCTGACCCTCGCGCTGTCCCGGGGCGGCATCGGCTCGCTGGCCTCGGGCGCCGCCAGCGGGGCGCTGACCCAGGCGGTGAGCTACGCCCGGGAGCGCGACGTCTACGGCGAACCGATCGTCGGCCTGGGCGCGATCACCGAACACCTGTGCCGGGCCACCGCTCTCGACGTGCTGGTCGCGGCAGCCGCCGTCAAGGCCACCTTTCTGATCAACACGCTCGGGCCGGCCGCCGCGCACGCCACCGCCGTGGCGAAGTACGCCTGCTGCCGGCTGGCCGAGGAGGCCGTCACCGAGGGCCGCACGGTGCTCGGCTCCCGGGCCCTGGTCGAGGAGTTCGGCTACGCCGCCCGGGTGCGCGACGTGCTGCTCTACGGCGTCTTCGACGGCACCAGCCACATCCTGCTCGACCAGTTGCAGTGGCGGCTGGAACGCTTCGCCGCCGGCCCGCCCCGGGGCGCGGACGGCTACCGGACACTGGCCGAGGCGTACCGCACCGGGCCGCAACCCCTGGTCCAGGTGGCCCGGTTGCGGGTGCGGCCGTTCGCGCCGAACCCCGCGACGCGCGCCGCGACGCTGGCCGCGGCCACCGGCCGGCCGGCGGTGGGCGCGTTGGCGACGCTCCTGCGGCGCCTGTTCGACCTGGTCGGCCGGGCCCGCCGCAGCGGGCGCTGGACGGCCGACCAGGCGTGGCGGTTCGCCGGCGCGGCGGTCCTCGCGGAGGCCGAGGCGCTGCTGGCCGCCGTCGAGCTGGTGGATCCGCACGCCCGGGCCACGGCCGGCCTGTCCGGACGCGCCGGGGAGGTCGACGAGGCCGCGCTCGGCTACGCGCTCGGTTGGCGGGGCGCGGTGCTCGCCGTGCGGGTCGACGACCTCGCCGCCGACCTGGCGGCAGACGATCCACCCGGACCCGCGGCGGCGCGGACCGACGACCTGCTCGTCGCGTTCGCGGCCGAACGCGCCCCGGCGCGCGCCGCGCTGCGACGCTGGCTGACCTCGACGCCCGCCGGCCGGTCGCGGTCAGGTCCGATCCCGCCACCGGCCGCCGCATCGGACCGACCGGCACGGCGGCCGGAACCCGCACCGGACGGCGCCGGTCCGGGGGACCGGTCGGCCGCCGGGGCGTCGCGGTGAGCGCCGCCGGGCACCGGCCCCGGGTGGCCGTCGACGTCGCCGGCGCCGACCTCGGGCCGGAGCCGGTGGTCGCCGGCGCGTTGGCCGCCGCGGGAAGCACGGACGTGGTGCTGGTCGGCCCGCGCGAGCGTGTCCAGCCGCTGCTGCCCGGCGGTCGGCCACCGCCGGGGGTACGGCTGCTCGACGCCCCGGACGTGGTGGGGATGGCCGACGACCCGGTGGCCGCCACGTACGCCAAGCGGCGCTCGTCCCTGCTGCTCGCCGCGGCGGAGGTGGCGGCGGGCCGGGTCGACGCCATGGTGACCCCGGGCAACACCGGCGCCGCCGTGCTGGCGGCGGTGGCCCGGCTGGGGCGGGTGCGGGGGGTGACCAGTCCGGCCCTGGCGACGGTCCTGCCGGTGCCGGACGCCGGGCCGACCGTGCTGCTCGACATCGGCGCGACGACGGCCGCGCAGCCGGAGTGGCTTGTCGAGTTCGCGGTGCTCGGCGCCGAGTACGCCCGCTGCCGCCTCGGGATCGACCGGCCGCGCATCGGGCTGCTGTCCAACGGACACGAGGCGGTCAAGGGCGGCCCGGTGCGCCGCGACGCGCACCTGCTGCTGGCCGCGATGCCCGGCTACCTGGGCCAGATCGAGGCGTACGACGTGCTGGGCGGACGGGTGGACGTGGCGGTGACCGACGGGTTCACCGGCGACGTGGCGCTGAAGATGTACGAGCGCACGCTGGACGCCACGGTGGGTCTGGCGTTGGCGGCGGTGCGGGCGTTCTCGCCGATCGGCGCGCTCGCGCGCGACCGGGAGCGGCAGGTCACCGCGGCGGTGCGCCGGGGGCTGGCCGCCGAGGCCGGCGGCGCGCTGCTCGGGGTACGCGGCGTGTGCGTGGTCTGCCACGGCGCGGCCGGCCCGGCCGACGTGGCGGCCGGGGTGGACATCGCGGTCGAGTGCGTGCGCTCCGGTGTGGTCGACCGCAGCGGTGCCGCCTTCGCGGCGTCGTCACGCCGCCGCCGGGGGGTGCGGCGCGTCGCCGTCGACGGCTGACCAAGTCGTTCTTGTATCTGGTATTACACACACGAGCGTTGATATGGTGCCAGGGTTTCCTGGGGTGAGGGTGGTGCGATGTCAGAGCAGATGATCCAGGTCCACGAGCTGCGCCGGTCGTTCGGCGCGACGACGGCGCTCGACGGGGTCGGCTTCTCCGTCGCCGCCGGTGAGGTGGTCGGCCTGCTCGGCCCGAACGGCGCCGGCAAGACCACCACGATCCACTGTCTCACCACGCTGCTCAAACCGGACTCGGGCAGCGCCCGGGTGGCCGGGTTCGACGTGGTCGACCAGGCCGCGCAGGTGCGCCGCAGCATCGCCGTGACCGGCCAGTTCGCCGCGCTCGACGAGATGCTCACCGGCCGGGAGAACCTGGTGCTGTTCGGCCGCCTGCTCGGGCTCGACCGGCGGGCCGCCGCGGCGCGCGCCGACGAGCTGGTCGAGCGGTTCGACCTGGGGGAGGTGGCCGGCAAGGCGGTCCGGACCTACTCCGGGGGCCTGCGCCGCCGCGCCGACCTGGCCGCGAGCCTGGTGGTCGACCGGCCGGTGCTGTTCCTCGACGAGCCGACCACCGGTCTCGACCCGCGCAGCCGGCGGGCATTGTGGGAGGTGGTCCGGCAGTTGCGGGCCGACGGCACCACGGTGCTGTTGACCACGCAGTACCTGGAGGAGGCCGACCAGCTGGCCGATCGGGTGCTGCTGATCGACCACGGGCGGGTCGTCGCCGAGGGCACCCCGGACGAGCTGAAGGGCCGCCTCGGCGGTGCGGTCTGCGAGGTGCGGGTGGAGGACCCGCGGGCGCGGGAGGCCGCCGCCGCGCGGCTGCGGGAGGCGTTCCCGGAGCTGACCGAGGACGACGACGTGCTGCGCGTCGCCGCGGGGCCGGGCACGCTGACCGAGGTGGTGCGCCGGCTGGAGTCCGCCGGGGTGCAGGCCGACGACGTGATGGTCCGCCGGCCCACCCTGGACGAGGTGTTCCTGTCGCTGACCGGGTCGGCCGCCGGCGTGCCCGACGTGGCGGGAGCCGGGCGGTGAGCGTCGCGACCCCGCCGGCCGCCGGAGCGGCGCGACAGTTCGCCGTGCTGGCCGCGCGCAACCTGCGGCAGGCGCGCGCCGGCCGGTCGATCGGCCTGACCGTGGTGTTCCCGCTGACGTTCTTCGCCGGCTTCATGGTGGTGTTCCACCGGCTGATGTCCGACTACGGGATCGCCTACGAGCAGTTCCTCCCGCCGGCGATCGTCGTGCAGACCACCGTCCTGGTCGCCATGTCGGCGTGCTACATGGTCGCCGGTGACGCCCGCAGCGGGCTGATCGCCCGCTACCGGACGCTGCCGATGGGCGCCGCCGTGGTGCCCGCCGCCCGGCTGGTGGTGGACGCGGCGCGGGCCGCCGTCGCGGTGGCGGTGATCCTGGTCGCCGCCGTGGTGGTCGGTTTCCGGTTCACCGCGGGCGCGGCCGGCGCGGTGGGTTTCGTGCTGCTGGCGGTCGGCTTCGCGGTCGTGCTGGCGGCCGGCTGCGCCGCGTTGGGCCTGGGCGCCCGCGACCCGGAGCACGTCTACTCCGCGCTCACCCTGCCGTACCTGGTGCTGACCACGGTGTCCACCGCCTTCGTGCCGGTCGACGCGTTCCCGGGCTGGTTGCAGCCGGTGGTGCGGGTGTCGCCGTTCTCCGCCCAGGTCGACGCGCTGCGGGCGCTGTCCACCGAGGGCGCCGACCAGCGGGTGTGGCCGGCGTTGGTCTGGTTGCTGGGCCTCGGCCTGCTGTTCGGCTTCGCCGCCGCCCGTTCGTTCCGGAGGACCCGATGAGCACTGTCACCCAGGCGTCGCTGTTCGCCGGGCGCAACCTGCGCCGGTTCTTCCGTGCCCCGCCCGCGCTGATCTACTCGTTCGCGTTCCCGGTGCTGCTCCTGCTCACCCAGTTCGTGGTCTTCGGCCGCATCGTCGGCGACGGCGACCGCCAGCACTACCTGGAGCGGCTCGCGCCGCTGGTGGTGCTCTCGACCGCCGCGTTCGGCTCGCCGTCGAGCGCGGTGGGTTTCCTGCGCGACCTCAAGGGCGGGCTGGTCGACCGGCTGCGGACCATGCCGGTGCGGCCCGGGGCGCTGCTCGCCGGCCGGGTCGCCGGTGACGTGCTGCGCATCGTGGTCATCGGCGCGCTCACCACGGCGGTGGCGCTGCTGCTCGGGTTCCGGTTCCGGCAGGGCGCGGTGGCCGTGGTGGGGTTCTTCGCGGTGGTCGCCCTGTTCGGGGCGATGTGGGCGGCGATCGCGCTGTGGCGCGGTTCCGGCCCGGGCGACGAGGAGTCGCTGCCGCCGTCGCTTACCGGCCCGGCGACGCTGCTGTTCATCTTCTCCTCGGGGTTCGTGCCGGTGTCGGCGTTCCCGTCGGTGGTGCAGCCGGTGGTGCGGGCCAACCCGTTCTCGGTCGCCACCGAGGCGCTGGTCGGGCTCTCCGCCGGCGGGCCGGTGCTGGTGCCGGTGCTGCAGACGCTCGCCTGGGTGCTCGGGCTGGGTGGGGTCTGCCTGCTGGTGGCCCTGCGCCGGTTCGCGCGACGCACCGCCGGTTGACGGCGGCGGCCGGTCAGGCCGGGCTGGCCATCCGGTAGAGCATCTGCTGGCCGCCGGTGGCCAGCAGATGCCCGCCGTCGGACCAGACCCGGGCCCGCGCGCCCAGCGTGCCGCCGTTGGCCGAGGCGGCCTCGCCCTCGACCAGCAGCCACTCGCCGGCGTCGCCGCCGGCCTGGAAGCCGACGTACAGGTCCATGCTCGGGGCCATGAACGTGGTCCGCTCGAACGCCTGCACGATCGCCGGGAACTGCACCACGTCGACGGCGAACACCAGCCGGGCGGCGGCCAGCCACGGGTCCGCCCCGGCGGGCAGCGGCTCGTGCAGCCGCAGCCAGCCGCGCACGGTCGGCACGCCGTCGCGTTGCGGCGACCAGCCGCCGGCCGGCCAGCCGGACAGGCGTACCTCGTAGCAGCGTTCCCAGATCGGCAGCACCGGCAGGCCGTCGCGGCGCATCAGGTCGACCAGCGCCGGCAGTTCGTCGGGCTGGGGCAGCTCCGGCGCGGGCATCCAGCGGCGCTCCGGGCCGACCAAGCCGTCGGCGACGGTCCACACGTGCGCGGCGAGGACCGGGCGGTTGCGCTGGCGCAGCGTGACGTGGAACGCCGCGGCCCGCCGGGTGCCGTGCACCCGTTCGACCGTGAGGTCGGCCTCGCCGTAGCGGGCAGGGGCGAGGAACTGGCAGCTCAGGCTCACCGGCAGCAGTCCGCCGGCGGCGTCGCCGGCGGCGCGCAGGGCGACAGCGGCCAGGTAGCCGCCGTTGGGTCCCCACACCGACCAGTCCTCGGCCAGGTGGGCCTGGTAGCGCCCGGGCGCGGTCCGCTCGACCGCGGCGTCGTCCGCGAGACTGGCCATCCGGACCTCCTCCTGCGCGTGCCGCCCGTCGACACAAGATACTGCACATCAAAAGCAGATACGAGTACGATGCGGCGCATGGATCTGCGTGACAGCGCCGAGGAGGCCGCGTTCCGGTCCGGGCTGCGTGACTGGCTGGCCCGGTCGGTGCCGGTGACCGCCGGCGCCGACGGCGCACCGGCGCGGGGGCGGTGGGACGACGTCGACGCCAACCGGGCCTTCAGCGCCGCGCTGCACGAGGCCGGCTACGCCGGGCTGACCTGGCCGGTGGAGTACGGCGGACGCGGGCTGTCCCCGGTGCACCAGGCCATCTACCTGGAGGAGAGCGCCCGGGCCGAGGCGGGCGAACACATCGGCGTGATCGGCCTGGGCATGGTCGGCCCCACCGTCATCGCCTGCGGATCACCCGCCCAGCGGGCCTGGTACCTGCCCCGGATCCTCAGCGGCGAGATCATCTTCTGCCAGGGCTTCTCCGAGCCGGAGGCGGGCAGCGACCTGTCCGCCGTGCGGACGACAGCCCGCCGCGACGGCGACACCCTGGTGGTGACCGGGCGCAAGGTCTGGTCCTCCTACGCCCACCTCGCCGACCACTGCCTGCTGCTCGTCCGCACCGACCCGGACGCCAAACGCCACCGAGGCCTGTCCTGCCTGCTGGTGGACCTGCGCACGCCCGGTGTGACGGTGCGGCCGATCCGGCAGATGACCGGCGAGGCCGAGTTCGCCGAGATCGAGTTCGACGAGGTGCGGGTGCCGCTCGACGCGGTGGTCGGCGACCTCGGCGACGGGTGGCGGGTGGCGATGACCACGCTGGCCCACGAGCGCGGCACGTTCGGGTTCACGCTCACCGCCCGGCTGGAGGTGGCGTTCCGCCGGCTGGTCGCGACCGCGCGGGCGCGTGGCCGCGACACCGACCCGCTGGTGCGCGACCAGATCGCCGCCCGCTACGTCGAGCTGGAGGGACTGCGCTGGACCAACCGGCGTGCCCTGGCCGAGCTGCGGCGCACCGGGACGCCGGGGCCGGAGACGTCGGTGGTCAAGCTGCGCTGGTCGCAGGCGCACCAGCGGCTGACCGCGTCGGCCGTGCTGCTCACCGCCGGCGGCGAGCCGGACGGGTGGGACCGCTATTGGCAGCGCGAGATGCTGCGCAGCCGCGCCAACACCATCGAGGGTGGCACCTCGGAGGTGCTGCGCAACGTGATCGCCGAGCGGGTGCTCGGCCTGCCCAGGTCGTACTGACGCGCCGCCCGTCCCCTGTGGAGGAGACAGCACCATGGACTTCGCACTGACCGGCGAGCAGGAGGCGTTGCGCGACACCGCGGCGAAGTATCTCGCCGACGAGCGCGCGTGTGCCGACGACGACCGGGCCTGGGCCGACGTCGCCGGTCTCGGCTGGCTGGACCCGGAGCTGGGCACCGTCGAGCTGGCCCTGCTCGCCGAGCAGCTCGGTCACGCGCGCAGCCCGCTGCCCTGGTGGGCCGCCGTCGGCCTGGCCGGCCCGGCGCTGCACGCCGGCGGCCGGACGGTGCGCCGGCCGGCCACGCTGGCCTGGGCCGAGGAAGGATCCGGCCCCGGCACGCTCGCCGGCCTGCTGGCGGCGGACCGGGCCGGGGGCTGCGTCGTCGCCGCCGATGGCACCCTGACCGGGCGCAAGGTCGCGGTGCCGCACGCGGCGCAGGCGGTCGACCTCGTGGTCGCCGTGGCCGGTCCGGACGGCGTGGAGCTGCGGCTGGTCGACGGGTCCGCGCGCTGCGCCCGGTGTCCAGTGCCGCCGGACCGGGCGGGCCTGGACCCGACCCGGCCGGCCGCCACGGTGGAGCTGTCGGCGGTGGCGTCGACGCCGCTGGTGCCGGCACCAGCGGGCGCCGGCGTGCTCGCGCAGATCCGGCGGCGCACGCTGACCCTGCTCGCCGCGGAGGCCGTGGGCGTGGCGTCGCGCGCCCTGGCCTGGGCCACCGGGTACGCCACCACCCGCACCCAGTTCGGCCGGCCGATCGGCGCCAACCAGGCGGTGGCGCACCCGCTCGCGGAGCTGTACGGCCGGATCGAGACGGCCCGCTCACTCGCCTACCGGGCCGCCTGGTCGGTCGACGCGGAGCCGGGCCCGGCCGCCGACCGGGCCGTCGCCGCCGCCGCGGTGGCCGGGCGCGAGGCCGCGACCACCGCCTGCGAGACCGCCATCCAGACGTACGGGGGCAGTGGCTTCACCTGGGAGCAGCCGCTGCACCACTGGTATCGGCGGGCGTGGTGGCTGGCCACCTTCGACGGCACGGTCAGCGACCTGCGCGCCGAGCTGGCCGCGTCGCTGTTGGACGAGGCGACCGGTCAGGACGCCCCGGGCCGGTAGGAGCCGAAGCTCCAGATGTTGCCCTCGGCGTCGCGCACCGAGTAGCCCTGACCGCCGTAGTCCTCGTCGCGCAGCTTCTGCACGATCTCGGCTCCGGCCGCCACCAGCCGGTCGTAGTGCGCGGCCACGTCGTCGAGGACCACGTAGGTCGCGCCGGGGCCGGTCTCCAGCACCAGCCGCCCGTCGCTGCCGTCGGTCTCGGAGGCGAGCATGACCATGCCGTCGCCCCAGGTCAGCTGGGCGTGGCTGATGGTGCCGTCCGGACCGGGGACGACCAGGTTCTCGCGGAAGCCGACGACGTCCACCAGCCAGCGGACGGCGGCCGGCGCGTCGCGGTAGCGAAGCGTGGGGATGATTTCCGGGCCTGCGCTCATGCCGAACAGTCTAATGAAGAATCGCGGATAGCACATGCGCTGCCGATGGCATGTCGGATCTTCGGCTACGCTGAGCCCATGCTTCGCTACGACTACGTCATCGTCGGCGCGGGAGCGGCCGGCGCGGTGCTGGCCGCGCGGTTGAGCGAGGAGCCCGGGCGTTCGGTGCTGCTGCTGGAGGCCGGGCCCGACCTGGCCGCCGACGCCGGGCCGGAGGCGTTGCGCACCGGTTCGGTGGAGGCGGAGGACGGCTTCGACTGGGACCTGCGCGCCACCGTCGTCGGCGGGCGCGAGGCGCCGCTGCGCCGCGGTCGGGTGGTCGGCGGCTCGACGCGGATCAACGACCGGGGCGCGATGCGCGCGCCGGCGGCCGACTTCGCCGCCTGGGGCCGCGGCCTGCCGGAGTGGGACTGGCCGGCGGTGCTGCCCGCCTTCCGCCGGCTGGAGAGCGACAAGCAGTTCGGCGACCGCGACTTTCACGGCGCCGACGGCCCGGTGCCGATCACCCGCTGGGCTCGTGGGCAACTGACGCCGGCGATGGACGGGTTCCTGGAGGCGGTGCTCGCGCTCGGGCACGACTACCAGGAGGACATGAACGCCCCGGACGCGGTCGGCATCGGGATGTATCCGCAGAACCGGCACGACCGGCTGCGCATGTCGACCGCGCTCACCCACCTCGACCCGGCCCGGTCCCGGCCCAACCTGACCGTTCGCGGCGACGCGGAGGTCGAGCGGGTGCTGCTCGCCGACGGCCGCGCGGTCGGGGTGCGGGTCGGCGGCGAGACGATCGGCGCGGGCGAGGTGGTCCTCTGCGCGGGCAGTCCCTACAGTCCGGCGTTGCTGTTGCGCTCGGGCATCGGCCCCGCCGACGAGCTGCGGGCCGCCGGGGTCACGCCGCTGGTGGACCTGCCCGGCGTGGGCGCCGACGTGATCGACCAGCCGGGCGCGATCATCCTGGTGGTGCCCGAGCCGGGGGCGGTCGGCGGCGATTGGCCGCGTACCCAGCTGATCGGGCGGCTCGGTGGCATCCCGGGGCACGCCGCCGACCAGGGGTTCTACCTGAGCTTGTTCACCGGGATGAGCACGACCCGCGGCGCGGGCGCGGGGCTGGACCGGCTCGTCGGCGCCGACCTGATCAACACGGTGATGATCGGCGACATGGCGATGGCCTCGCGGGGCCGGGTCGGCGTCCGCTCCGCCGACGCCGCCGCGCCGCCCGTGGTCGACCTCAACTTCTACGCCGCCGACGGCGATCTCGCCCGGATGCGCGACGCCTACCGGCACGCGTGGGAGATCGCCAACCAGGCGGCGTTCACCAAGACCGTCTCCCGCTTCGCGCTCGTGGACGACGCGGTCGTCGGCGACGACGAGCAGCTCGACCAGGTGCTGCGCAACACCACGTACAGCCGGCTCAACCTGGTCGGTGGCGCGCGGATGGGCCCGGCGGGCGACGCCGGGGCGGTGGTCGACGGGCACTGCCGGGTGCACGGCGTGCCCGGCCTGCGAGTGGTGGACGCCTCGATCGTGCCGGTGCCGCTGCGGGCGCCGGCGGCGCTGACCAGCATCATGATCGGGGAGCGCGGGGCCGAGCTGATCCGGGGCTGAGCGCGCCGGCCGGACCACCGTCGTGGCGGTGCGGGTCAGCGGCGCAGCAGGGCGGACAGCGGCGTCCGCGGCTGCGCCACCACGGTGCGCGCGACCGCGACGTAGCCGTCCAGCAGCCGCTCGGCGTCGGCGGGCGCCAGCCGGGGCGTGTGGAACAGCACCACCCGCAGCCCCGGCCCGCGCGGCGCGACGGCCAGCTCGGTGCCGAACCGGCTGCCGATCGCCTCGGGCAGGAGCAGCTCGAAGTCGGCGTCGCCGACCGGGACCCGGTGGTCGAGTTCGGCCATCATCTGGAACACCACGTCGTCGACCCGGCCGCCCAGGTTGGCGCTGCCGGTCGAGACGGCCTGATAGGGCTGCTCCTGGTTGGCGAACGCGGCGGCGGTGGTCGCGTGGGTGGCCGCCAGCAGTGCCGGGAACGTGGCGAACGGGGGCAGCCGGGTGCGCAGCACCACCATGTTCGCGCAGAAGCCCACGGTGCGCTGGCTGTCCGGGTGGCTGCGGTTGGCGAACAGCGAGGCGACGGCGAGGTCGCCCTGCCCGGTGATCCGGTGCAGCACCGCGTAGTAGACCGCCAGCGTGACGGTGAACAGGGTGGTGCGGTGTTGCCGGGCCAGGTCCCGCAGCCCGCCGGCCACTGCCGCGTCGAGGTCGCGGCCCAGCACGCCCGGGGTGGCGCCCGGCGGTGGTTCGCGGTAGGGCAGCCGGGGCAGCCGCAGCCCGGTGAGCTGGGCACGCCAGAACTCCCGCTGCCGGTCCAGCTCGGTGCCGGCCAGCCGGGCCTCCTGCCAGGAGACGAACTGGCCGTACTGCCACGGCACGGGGGGCAGGTCGACGGGCCGGCCCAGGTGCCGGGCGTAGAGCGAGCGCAGTTCCTCGAAGAGCAGCCCGCACGACCAGGCGTCGGTGACCAGGTGGTGCATCGTGAAGCAGAGGACCACCTCGTCGTCGGCGACCCGCCAGGCGGTGGCCCGGGTGGGCCACGCGGCGACGTCCACCCGGTTGGACAGCTCGGTGGCGACGGCCGCCTCCGCCGCGGCGCGCGGGTCGGGAGCGTCGCGCAGGTCGACCACGGGCAGCGGGACAGGTCGCGGGTCCTGCACGAGCTGGGCCAGGCGGGGGCCGCGACCGGTGAAGGTGGTCCGCAGCGCCTCGTGCCGGGCGGTCAGCGCGGTCAGTGCCGCCGCCAGGGCGGCGAGGTCGACCGGCCCGGTCACCCGGCACAGCAGCGGGCAGTTCAGCGCTCCGTGGTCGGCGCGGTAGTGGTCGATGATGCCGAGCAGTCGCTGGCCGACGGAGGCCGGTAGTTCTCGGGGCGCCACGCTGCGACGGTACCCGGCCGCCCGCGTATCTGTCATCAAGGGTCTGGCATCTTGTGTTGTCTGTCGGTACCTTGGGCGCATGTCTGGTCTGTCGGTCACCACGCCCGTGCCGGCTCGGCTGACGTGGCGGTACGAGTCCGAGATGCCTCGGGTGCTCTCCCTCTACGAGCGGGCCAAGAGCGCACAGTGGAACGCCAGCACCGACGTGGACTGGTCGATCCCGGTGCCGTTCGGTGAGCCGCTGCCCGACGACTCCGCGTTCGCCATGGCCTCCTTCGAGGCGTCCCCGCTGGCCGCGCGCGGTCGCCCGATGTGGGACACGTTCCGCTGGGAGCTGCAGTCCTGGATGGTCAGCCAGTTCCTGCACGGTGAGCAGGGCGCGCTGGTGGTCGCCGCCCGCCTGGTCGAGGTGGTCCCCGACCTCGACAGCAAGTACTACGCGGCCAGCCAGGCCGCCGACGAGGCCCGGCACGTCGAGGCGTTCTCGCGCTACCTGCGGGAGAACGTCCCCGAGCCGTACCCGATCAACCCGGCGCTTGCCGAACTGCTGGAGGACCTGCTGTCCGACGCCCGCTGGGACATCACCGCGCTGGGCATGCAGATCATCGTCGAGGCGCTGGCGATGGCCGCGTTCCGGCTGGCCAACAGCACCTTCCACGACCGTCTCATCTGTGACATCACCCGGCTGGTGGCCCGCGACGAGGCCCGGCACGTGTCCTTCGGCGTGCTGTCGCTGGAGGGCATCTACGCGGAGATGACCAGCGCGGAGCGGGCCGACCGGGAGGAGATGGTGCTCGACTCGGCCAGCCTGATGCGCCGCCGGTTCCTGCTGGAGGACGTGTGGGACCGCATCGAGGTCGACCGCGACGAGGGCGTCGACTTCGCCGCGCACAACGAGCTGATGATCAAGTATCGGCAGGCCATCTTCGCCCGCGTGGTCACCGCACTGGCCAACATCGGCCTGCTGACCCCTCGGGTCCGCTCGGGCCTGGAGGGACTCGGCCTCATCGGGTTCGCCGACCGTTCGATCCGCCTACCTCGCGCCTGACCGGAGTGGACATGCCAGTGCTGACCACGCTGACCCTCGACGGCATGTGCGACGACGTCGCCGGGCTGCTGGAGGAGCCGGTGTCGCCGGACGACGACCTGCTCGAACGCGGTCTCGACTCGATCGGCCTGATGCGGCTGGCGGCCCGGTGGTCGGCCGTCGGCGCGAACCTGACGTTCGGCCAGCTCATCGAGCACCGCACCGTGCGACAGTGGCACGCCCTGGCGCAAGAGGCCGGCGGTGACCCGCCGCCCGCGCCGGCCGTCGAGGACGCCGAGGCCGTCGACCCGGACGCGCCGTTCGCGCTGGCCACCATGCAGCACGCCTACTGGGTCGGCCGGGCCGGCGAGCAGGCGCTCGGTGGCGTGGGCGCGCACTTCTACAACGAGTTCGACGGCCGGCAGGTGGACCCGTCGCGGCTGGAGCGGGCCGTGCGGGCGCTGGTGCGCCGGCACGACATGCTGCGGGCCCGGTTCCTCGACGACGGCCGCCAGCAGATCACCCCGGACGGGGCGTGGCCCGGCCTGACCGTGCACGACCTGCGCGACCGGACACCGGCCGAGCGGGACCGGCGCCTCGGCGAGCTGCGCGACACGCTGTCGCACCGCAGCCTGCGGGTGGACCGGGGCGAAGTGTTCGACATCCAGCTCAGCCTGCTGCCCGAGGACCACACCCGGATCCACGTCGAGATCGAGATGCTGGTCGCCGACGCGCACAGCTTCCGGGTGCTCCTGGCCGACCTGGCCCACCTCTACGACCGGCCGGACGAGCCGCTGCCGCCGATCGACTACAGCTACCCGCGCTACCTGGCCGTGCACGCCCGCCGCCGGGAGGCCGCGCGCCAGTCTGCGTCCGTCTACTGGCGCGACCGGCTGCCGGACCTGCCCGGCGGACCCGAGCTGCCGGTCGCGGTGGCGCCGGAGCGGGTCAGCGGGCACCGGGTGACCCGCCACCACCACTGGCTGCCCGGCACCGACCGGGACCGCCTCGCCGCCCGCGCCCGCGAGCACGGCGTGACCCTGCCGATGGTGTTCCTGACCGCGTTCGCCGAGGTGCTGGCCGCCTGGAGCAGCCGGCAGCGCTTCCTGCTCAACCTGCCGCTGTACGACCGCACGCCGTACCACCCGGACGTGCCGCTGCTCAGCGGCGACTTCACCAACCTGCTGCTGCTGGAGGTCGACGCCACCGACGAGGTGCCGTTCGTCGACCGGGCCCGCCGGCTGCACGAGCAGTTCACCCGCGACGTCGCGCACAGCGCGTACTCCGGGGTGGACGTGCTGCGCGACCTGGCGCGGCACCGGGTGGACCGGGCGGTGCTCGCGCCGGTGGTCTTCACCAGCGCGCTCAGCCTTGGTGAACTCTTCGGCGCGGACGTGCGGACGCGCTTCGGGGACCCGGTGTGGACCAGTTCGCAGACCCCGCAGGTGTGGCTGGACAACCAGGTCACCGAGCGTGAGGGCGGCCTGTACCTGAACTGGGACGTGGTGGCGGAGTTGTTTCCGGCCGGGGTGTCGGAGGCGATGTTCGACGCGTACGTGGGGTTGTTGCACCGGTTGGTCGACGGGGACTGGTCGGCGCCGGTGGGGTTGCCGGCGGGGCAGGCGGCGGTGCGGGAGCGGGTGAACGACACCGCCGTCGAGGTGCCGGTGGGTCTGTTGCACGAGGGGTTCTTCGGCTGGGCGGGGCGGGATCCGGGGCGGCCGGCGGTGCTCGGCGACGGGGTGTCGGTGTCGTACGGGGAGCTGGCCGAGCGGTCGTTGCGGCTGGCCGGCGCGCTGGTGCGGGCCGGCGTCGGGTCGGGTGACGCGGTCGGGGTGTGCCTGCCCAAGGGTGCCGAGCAGATCGTCGCGGTGCTCGCGGTGCTGGCCGCCGGGGGCGTGTACGTGCCGGTCGGCATCGACCAGCCGGCCACGCGGCGCAGGCGGATCCTCGGCCGGGCCGGGGCGAAGGTGCTGATCCGGGCTGCCGGCGATGAGCCAGCACTGGTCGGACCGGCCGACGAGCACGGGGGCGCCCCCGCTGGGGTCGGCCCGGTGGCCGACGAAGTCGTGCCGGGCGGCGGCGCGGTGGCCGGGGAGCTGAGCCCGGAGGGTGACGGTGGGCCGGGGCTCGAGCGGCCGGTGGAGGTGGATCCGGCGGCGCTGGCGTATGTGA
>NZ_JBFAGS010000044.1:0-20219 GCF_040653835.1 Micromonospora sp. NPDC050980
GCTGTTGCCCACGACGAGCGACTCCGATCGTGCAGGCCATCCTCGTTCTGCACCACGTCGAAGCCAACCGCTACGCAGGATGAAAAAGGCTCACTCAGCCGCCGCACGCGTACAGGATCTGCCATCGCCACAGCCTGACCGCCGCGACGTCGTCGGGCCGTCAGGCCGGACGGCGTGTCATCCAACACTGTGAACGTTCGTGGTCACGGCAGTAAGCGGCACAGCCGTCCCACCTGACCACCACCGCTGCCGCGAACCGGAACACCGGTCAGGTAGCGGCGATCCCGCGTCGGTAGGCGCGGTGGCGCGCGGCAGAGCTGCATTTCGCTGTGGCGTTTCGCCTGCTGCCAAGAATTGCCGATCTTTGTCTGCTCCGGCCCAACAGCGGCTCTACGGTCACCTCGGCGTGCCCTGACCCGCCGCCAGCAACCGTTCGATCGCCCTTTTCCGTCGGTTGACCACACCGGCAAAATTGACCAAGAAGACGAAATAGACAGTAGTCTCCGAGGCCCACATCGCCACCTGGGAGCCACCGCCCGCACGTGGTGCGACGGTGATGGACATCGTGATGCCGCCGTGGATTCCACGCCGGCGCATGTTGATCGTTCCCGGCCCGGTTGCGCTGGTCCACAGCACCGTACGAGGGCCGCCGAACGCATCGCGCACGATCTGCGCCGTCCGCGCAGGGTCGCACGCGGTCTCGCACGTGGTTGTCGAGACAGCCTTCCGCGTCTCGATGAACTGCCAGACAATCAGGCCGACCATACCGGCGACGAAGGCGAAGCAGAGGAAACCTTCCACAAGGGGCACCCTTCTCAACGAACGGAACCGACGCGGTCTGCGGTGACCGCAGGGGATTAGCCGGCGTGCCGGCGGGTCTGGTCAAGTCGTTGCATCTCGTAGCCGGTAAACATGAGGGTCGGCAGCCCGCGCGACTTCTTGAACTCGATGCCGGCGTCGATCAGCGGTAACGCCGAGGAGATGTGCAAAGCGTCCCCGCTGTACATCTCCCAGACGAGGCGGGCGGCGCCGAACGTGGCGAACCCGCCCTGGTCGCCCGCCACGAGGTCTCGCAGCGCGCTGAGGAAGCCCTCCCGGTCCCTGGTCGCATACTCGTGGAGCGGCCCGAGGCGATTCCACATGTCATCGCCGTCGATGCCGCTGTTGTGCACGTCGAACGAGTACCGGCCAAAGACCTCCAGCCACCGCAACATGTCATCGGGGAACGGGGACCGAGGTGAACGCCTGAACACTCCCATGCCCTCTGCTGACGGACCGCTGTCCGTCAGAGACCGGCGGATGCACCGAAGAACGCTCGTCGTGCCGGCGACACGGTGAGAGGACGGCATGGAGACATGAATCGACGGCCAGCGCGCACCTCCTACGGCTACCTCGCGCCGCCCCAGGCCCTCGTGAAAGGCTGGGAGTGCAACAACGAGGACTGCGGGACAGGGGACGAGCCGGCACCGACGTCGTGGCCGTTTCCGTGTCGAATCTGTGGCCATCCGACCGACGCCACTTTCGAGGAACCGTGGGCGCATGAAGCCAGGGGATACCGGATCCGGCATCACCTGAGCGGCCCGAATGGGCACCGGCGGCAGATGGCCGAGCTGGAGCAATACGTCTGGGCGTACAAGGAGGCGCACTTCCGGGACGACCGCGCGGCGGCCCGCCGGGAGTGGCGGGCTTACCGCCGGGCCCGGCCGCCGCGATGGCAGGAGACCGACGGCTTCTGGATGACGTCGGCGACCATGTACGAACTGGTTCAGCTCGCCGCCACCTTCGACGACCTCGATCTTGCGATCGACGATCTGCTGGACTGCTATCCGTTCATCGACACCCGGGACGTCGAGGAAGACAACACCCGACGGACCATCTCGCGCACCTTCGTGTCCATGTGCATCGTGATGCTGGAACGCGAATCGTCCATCGACCATCCTCGGGAGGTGGAACTTCACAATGCGATGCGGGACGCCGCGGACCGCATCACGGGCGTTCTGATGGAGCAGCACCACAACGGCTTCCGACGCATCGCCGAGATCCGTGCGCTCCATCGCGCCCGGGTCGCCATCGCGCGGACCCGCTGGTCGGCCACGGTCGCCTTCGACGGGCTGCCGCCTGTCTCCTCGACGAGGACGTTCGGCCGAAGATCCTCGGCCACGGACGATCCGCCGGACCTTCCCCCCGTCGCCGACCTGGACCCGTGGCTTGCGCTGGCACTCGCCGACGCGGCGATCGCGACGGCAGAGATGCACGATGACACCGGCCCGCTCGACGAGCTGATCCGACGCCTGGACCGCGACGGGTTCTGCCCTGGTCTCATCCACCTTCTGCGGGGCCGGCGCCAGGTGGTGACCGGAGACCTGCCGGCGGCCGTGCGGGAACTGAAGCGCTGCTCCCAGGCGTCCGACCGACTCTCCCGACGGCTACAACCGCAGGCCCTCGCCACTGTCGGCCTGCTGCTGACACGGATCGATCCGGACGACCTCGACGAGGGCATCGCATGGTGTCGCGCAGGCCGGCAGGCCGGTGTGCGCTGGTGGCGGCGCACCACCGCAGCTGACGCCGGTCTGGCCAGGCTGCTGTTGCGGCGGGCGCTGCGGCCCGGAGCGCCGCCCGCCGAGAAACGTGCCGACGTGCGCGAGGCGGTGCGGCTGATTCGCCGCAGATGTCGCCATTGGCGCTGCTACGACGCGGACGATCGGCTTCTGCTTCAGGAAGCGCTGGCCGCCCGGGACGCGCTCACCGGTAGCCCCGGCAACGAACATCGGCACCGTGCTTGGCGCGACTCGGTCAATGCGCCGTGGAGCACGGCGGCGAGGGCCCGCCTGGCCGTGGCATGGGCGGAATGGGCCGTCGGCGCTGGCAATTCCGAATACGCCGCCGAGGCGTACCAACAACTGGTTGATCTGGCATCGCAAGACGCCGTCGCCCGATACGGCGCTCGCGCCAAACAGCGGGTGCTGGCCGCCGCCCAGGAGTACGCCGAAGAGGCCGGATACTGGCTGGCACGGACTGGGCGGTACCGGGATGCGGTCCTCGCGTTGGAGACCGGGCGGGCGATCGGCCTGACCGAGGTGATCGGGCGGGACAACGACGCGGTGTCCGATCACCTCCACGCCGCCGGCCGGGCAGACCTCGCCGACGAGTACAGACGCGCGACCGAGGACTTCGATGAGCGGACACGCCACTCGTCCGCCGGCCTCCGGCGATCCTGGACCTGCCTGCGGGACGTCGCCCGGCGTGTTGCCGTGGTGACCGGGGCGGATCCGCTGGCCATCGCGGTGACCTACGAAGCCATTACCGCCGAGACCGGCGATGGTGCCCTGGTCTACCTCGCCGCGGCGAAGGCCGGCGGGTACGCGCTCGTGGTCGCCGCCCGGCACGACCCGCAGTACGTCGACCTGCCCAAGCTCGACCGGGCCACCGTCGCCGGGCTCGTTGGCGAGGTGCTGCCCGGAACAGAGGCTGCGACCGGCCTCACCCGCTTCGCGATCATGGACGGAAAGCCCGCTCGGGCCCGCGAGATTTTACCGCTGGGGCGGACGAAGAACGATCCGATGAGCGAGGCGCTCCGTGTCCTGTGGAACGATGGCATGCGGGACCTTGTCCTTCTGAGCGCGAGGGGTCGAATTGTCACGCTGGTGCCGGTCGGTCTGCTCAACCTCCTGCCGTTGCACGCCGCCGGCGAGCCGGGGACGCCCGGCGACGAACGCACCGAGTGGCGCCACGTCGGGCAGTTCTCCGCGATCCGCTACGCGCCGAATGCACGCGGCCTCCGGCGCTGCCGCGATACGGCACGGGAACTCGTCGGTCGGGAGCAGACGCTGCTCGTCATCGACGTACCGGACGGCTACGGAGTCCACCCGGGCGGCCATCTGCGGTACGTCACCCGAGAGACGACCGAGGTCACCCGTCGTTGGACGGGGAAGCCGACGTCGCCGAGCCATGCATGCACGTGGGAGGAGTTCCGCACCGCAGCCGCCGAGCACACCGTATGGCATCTCGCCTGCCACGGCTCCGCCGAACCAGGCTCAATCTTGGACAGCCGACTGTACTTCGCCGACCGCCAGGTCACGCTGGAGGAACTGCGCCATACCCTGGTGCCGAGCCGACGCCGCCTGGCCGTGCTCTCCGCTTGCCAGACCAACATCAGCGGCTCCGCGCTACCCAACGAGGGGATCGGACTTCCGTCGGCCCTGATCCAGATCGGGTTCGCCGGAGTGATCGCGACCGCGTGGTCAGTCGACGATCTCGCCACCACCTATCTGATGACCGCGTTCTACCATCTGTGGTGCCAGGAGGGGCACGAACCGGCTGTCGCACTGAACCACGCCCAGCATTGGCTCCGCACCGCGACCCGGGCCGACCTGACCGCGCTCCTGACCGACATCGATCCGCCCGGCGGGTTCGACGAGTGTCCGTACGCCGATCCGAGGCATTGGGCCGCCTTCGCCTACACCGGCGCCTGACCGAGGTCTCTGGCAGCCGTACACCGGCGCGGTTCCTCTCGACCCAGGCAGGTCGCCCGTAGGCAGCACGGGCCGCACAACCTGGTCGCGGAGCCCGTGCCCGACCCGTCGCTGCTGGGACGCGCATGCCGGTCGGCAGCCCCGGCTTGCCCCGCCGACGACGACGGGCAAAACGAACAACTGGCACTCGTCGACCAACCCGGCCCGGATGGCCTGCGCCGCGAGCTTGGCACCGCCGATGGTGAGATCGCTGGCGGCCGTGGCCTTCAGTCGGCGTACCGCGGTGGGGTCGGATCGGCGTTCGATCCGGGTGTCGGCGGTGGACGCCGCGGCGGGTCCGCTCGCCGGGCGACAAACTCTGATAATGATGAACGTCGATGTTGCGGAGTCGCGCGCGGTCGTGCTCGAATGGCTCCGATCGCCAGCGGTGCGAACGAGAGCATCCCGGCATCAACCGGTCCGGTTCCGCGCTGCGGGAGCCGGCCGTCGTGGAGGACGACCATGCGTAGCTTTCTCGCGGTGTGCACCGCCGCCCTGCTCCTCGGTGCCGCGGCCGGCAGCGTTCCGACCGGCGCGTCGGCCGCCTCCGCCCGCTCGTGTCACCGTGGCCTGGTGTTCTGTGAGGACTTCGAGCGACTTCCCGTCGGCGGGCCCAGCACGGTGAACTGGGGGGTCGACACCCGTCGCGGCACGCTCACCGTCGAGCGGGCCCGTCGCGGCAACCAGGTGCTGCACGTGCACACGGTCGACAACGGGCGCGCCTTCCTGCGTGTCGACGACGTCGCCGCGCCGGCCACCGGGCTCTACGGTCGGATGCGTCTGCGCGTCGACGCCTTCCCCACCGCCCCGGACTGGGCACACTTCACGCTGGTGGAGGCGACCGGCGCCGGCAGCGCGGAGGTCGTCCGGCCGGTCGGCGGCCAGTACGCGCCCACGGTCCCGGGAACCTTCTGGGGTGTCGGCGCGGACGGCGGACCGACCGGCGACTGGACGAACTGGCGGGAGTCCGCCCCGGTCACCGAGGACGCCTGGCAGTGCGTCGAGTGGAAGTTGGACGCGACCGACAACCGGGTGGCGGTGTGGCTCGACGGCGTGGCGAACCCGGAGTTGACCGCCTCCACCACCGAACACGGCGGCAACGACGTGCCCTTCGTCCTGCCGGCGGTCGACACGGTGAAGATCGGCTGGCAGCTCTATCAGGCCGGCACGACGCCGGGCGAGTTCGACCTCTGGATCGACGACGTCGCCCTGGCCGGCCGCCGGCTCGGCTGCTGACCCGAGGGCCCCCGACCGCGGGCCGGTCCGCTCGACGGACCCGCCCGCCGTCGCCGTCCGGCGGGCGTGGCGTGGGCGGGATTTCTGGGGTTCCGGCTAGGGGTGGGTTGGTCCTTATGGTGGCTTTCGGACCGAGTCGCCCCTGGAGGTTGGTGATGACGACACTTCCGGACGCCGGGCTGCGCGCGCGGATGGCGGGTTACTACGACATCCTGGAGAAGGCCGCCGACCAGGGGGACCTCTACGCCCGGTTGCTGCGGGGGCCGGCCGACCCCTATCCGGTCTACGAGCAGATCCGCGCGCTCGGGCCGCTGCCGCGCAGCGCGCTCGGCACGTGGGTGACGACCGATCACCAGATCGCCAACAAGGTGCTGCGGGACCGCCGGTTCGGGGTGCGGCTGGCCGACGGGCAGAAGGTGCCGGAGTTCATGAACTTCGACAACTCGATGCTCGGACTGGACCCGCCGAACCACGCCCGCCTGCGCAAGCTCACCATCCCGGCGCTCAACCCGCGGATGGCCGGCAGGTGGCGGGACCGGGCGGACCAGCTCTGCGCCCAGTTCATCGACGAGCTGCCCACCGACGGCTCCGCGTTCGACCTGATGACCGAGTTCGCGCAGAAGCTGCCGGTCACGGTGATCGCCGACCTCGTCGGCATCCCGGACGACCTCCGGCCGCGCTTCTCGCGGCTGAGCCGGCGCATCGCGCCCCTGCTCGACGGCGTGGTCTCGTTCCACAAGGTGCGCGGGGTGGATCTGGCGATCGGCGAGCTGACCGACATGTTCCGCGGCATCATCAAGCTGCGGCAGGAGAACCCCGGTGACGACCTGATCAGCCAGATGCTGCCCGCGATCGACGACGGCAGGCTGACCATGGACGAGCTGGAGCCGCTGTGCATGTTCCTGCCGCTCGCCGGCTCGGAGACCACTGTCAACCTGATCGGCAACGGCGTGCGGGCGCTGCTCGCCAACCCGGAGCAGTGGGACATGCTCCGCGCCGACCCGGCGGGCCTGGCGGCGGGCGTGGTCGAGGAGACGTTGCGGTTCGACCCGCCGGTGCAGCAGTATCGCCGGGTCGCCCACCAGGAGATCGAACTCGCCGGGGAGATCCTTCCGGTCGACGGCGAACTCGCGATCCTCGCCGCCGCCGCCAACCGTGATCCGGCCGTCTTCGACGACCCGCACCGCTACGACATCACCCGCCGCAGCGCCGCCGACACGCTGTCCTTCTCGGCCGGCATCCACTACTGTCTCGGCGCGCCGCTGGCCCGGGTCGAGGCCGAGGCGGCGTTCCGGGCGATCGCGACCCGTCTGCCCGACCTGCGCGTGGCGGGCGAGCCCCGACGCCGCGACTCGTTCATCATCCACGGCATGCTGCACTTCCCTCTCTCCACCGGGTGAGCGCAGTGGATCCACAGTGTGTGAAGGCGCTTCCATATGCAGCGCAAGTCGGGCAAACTGGGCCCGCCACCTAGCGACATCGAGGGGAATCATGGAGCCATCGACCACTCAGTACGCCGCAGTGGAAAGTCCTGATGTGGATGGCCGGCCGGCGGCGTTGCGTCTGTCCGGCCTGCACAAGGAGTTCGGCGCGAACACCGCTGTCGACCACGTCGACCTGGTGGTGCCGCAGGGCTCCTTCTTCGGACTGGTCGGCCCGAACGGGGCGGGCAAGACCACGTCGTTGTCCATGGCCGTCGGGCTGCTACGACCCGACGAGGGCGCCTCGCAGGTGTTCGGCGTGGACGTGTGGTCCGACCCGGTCGAGGCGAAGACGCTGATGGGTGTGCTGCCCGACGGGCTCTCCATGCCGGAGCGGCTGACCGGACGCGAACTGCTGACGTACGTCGGGCAGTTGCGCGGCATCGAGGCCGACGTGCTGGCCGGCCGGGTCCAGGAACTGCTCGACGTGATGGAACTCGGCTCGGCGGAGCGCACCCTGGTCGTCGACTACTCCACCGGCATGCGCAAGAAGATCGGGCTCGCCACCGCCCTGCTGCACGGGCCCCGGCTGCTGGTGCTGGACGAGCCGTTCGAGGCCGTCGACCCGGTCTCCGCGGCGGCGCTCAAGGCGATCCTGATCGGCTTCGTCGGCGCCGGTGGCTCGGTGGTGCTCTCCAGCCACGTGATGCCGCTGGTCGAGCAGCTGTGCGACACCGTGGCCATCATGGCCGCGGGGAAGGTCGTGGCGGCCGGTCCACTCGCCGAGGTGCGCGGCGACACCACCCTGGAGCAGACGTTCGTGCGCCTGGTCGGCGGCGACGAGCACACCCGGAAGGGGCTGTCGTGGCTGGCGTCCTGATCCGGATGAAGCTGTCGATCATCAAGAACTCGATGACCGGCGGCCGGGCCGCCTGGATGCTCGTCGGCGCGGTATTCGGCCTGCTGTTCGCCGCCGCCACCATCTGGCTCTCCCTGGTCGACCTGCCCAACGGCGACGTGCTGGGCGACCTGCTGGCGGGCGTGTTCGCAATGTGGACGCTCGGCTGGCTGATCGGCCCGCTGTGGGGCGGCTCGGCGGTGCTGCGCGCCGACCACTTCACGCTGCTGCCGGTGCCGCGCCGCCGGCTCGCGGTGGGGTTGCTGGGTGCGGCGTTCGTCGGCATCACCACCGCGGTCACCGCGCTGGGCTTCCTCGCCCTGATCACGTACGCCGCGCGGCAGGGTCTCGTCCCGGCGTTGCTGGCGGTGCCGGTCGCCGCCCTGCAACTGATCTTCGTGGTGCTGCTGTCCCGGGTGGTCTACGCGCTGTTCGGTGTGGTCGCGGCGTCCCGGGTGGGTGCGGCGATCACCGGGGTGCTGTTCGCGGCGATGCTCGTGCTCACCCAGTCCGGCTGGATGATCGTCGTGGCGGTGATGTACTCCGACATCCTCGAAACCGGGTTCTCCCACACCACCACCGTCACGCTGCGGGCGATCCCGTCGAGCTGGGGCGTGGTGGCGGTGGACGCCGCCGGCCGCGGGGACTGGCCGCTCGCCCTCGCCGCACCGGCCGGCCTGGCCGTGCTCTGCGTGCTGCTGCTGCTCGTCTGGTCGGTCGAGCTGGGCAACCCGCGCCGGGCCCGGGTCACCATCCGGGGCAGCGCGGGCCGCGCCCCGGTAGGCGGCGGCCCGACCGGCGCGGTCGTCCGCAAGGAGCTGCGCACCTGGTGGCGTGATCCGTTGCGGACCACGACCGCGGTCGTGCCGATCGTCTGGGCGCTGGGCACCGTGCTGCTGCCGCTGACCTTCGACGCCCGGCTCCTGCTGCCCTGGGCCGGCCCGGCGCTCGCGCTCTTCGCCATCACCTCGGCCTGCAACCTCTACAGCCAGGACGGCACGGCGCTGTGGCAGACGATGACCACCGGCACCCAGCGCGCCGACGTGCGGGGCCGGCAGTGGGCGTACCTGCTCGTCTTCACGCCGCCGGCCGTCGTGGCGAGCGTCGCGTTCGTCTGGTGGAGCGGTCTGACCTGGACCTGGCCGTGGGTCGCCGCCGCGGTGCCCGCGCTGCTCGGCGGCGGCGCCGGCCTGATCATCTATTCGTCGGTGTTCGGCATGGTCCCGGGCCCCGACGCGCACAAGCGGCCGAGCAACCCGCTGGAGCGCGCCGACACCACCGGCCAGTCCAACGTCCTGTTCTGGGTCGGGCTGCTGCCGCCGGCGCCGGCGCTCGCCCTGGTCTATCTCGGCACCCGGTTCGACCAGCCGTGGCTGACCTGGGCCGGGGTGCCGGTCGGCGTGCTCACCGGCATCGTCGTCGCCTGGGTGCTCGGCGGTGCGGCGGTTCGCAAGCTCAGCGCGGACGGGTCCGACCTGCTGCACACCATGCGCACCGGCCGGCCCACAGTGGTCCGCGCCGCCGCCGACGGTGAGGCGGCCAGGAAGGGCGGCACGGTCGAAGGGCTGAGCTGGGGCCTCGGGTCGATCCTGCTGATCCCGCAGGGGATCATCCCGCTGGTGTTCATCCTGGCCGACATCCAGGTCAAGTCGTGGTTCCTGGCGATGTACGTGCGGCCCCTCTACGGCGTGCCGATCGCCGTGGTCAGCATCCTGGCCGGCGTCGCCCTGTACGCCCGGGCCATCATGACCAAGGTCAACAACCGGGCCGGACGCGCCGGCGCGCCGTCGTCGGCCGACGGCCGCGAGCTCGAACCGGTCTGACCCGGCGACCGCCGAACGGGGGCGGGGCAGGCATCGTGGTGATGCCTGCCCCGCCCCCTTATTCGGCGGTGCGGTGAGGGGCTGCCACCTCGCCTAGGGGTTGGTCCGTGATCAGGGCATTCATAGTGTTCGGGATATCGCCCGTCGCCGTGACGGTTGCCGTCCGCCGGACCGAATTCGAGGCGCCGATGTCCGAGAACCGCAGCCCCGACAACGATCCCATCGCCGTTGTCGGGCTGGCGTGCCGGTTGCCCGGCGCTGCCTCCCCCGACGAGTTCTGGCAGCTGCTGCGCGACGGCGTCGACGCCGTCCGCGAGGCCCCGCCGGACCGCTGGCCGGCCGGCCCGGACCGCCCGAGGGGCGGCTGGCTCGACGACGTCGACCGCTTCGACGCCGGGTTCTTCGACATCGCCCCGCGCGAGGCCGCGGCCATGGACCCGCAGCAGCGCCTGGTGCTGGAGCTGAGCTGGGAGGCGCTGGAGCGGGCCGGAATCACCGCGGCCGACCTGCGGGGCAGCGCCACCGCGGTGTTCGCCGGGGCGACCGGCGGCGACTACGCGACCATCGCGCAGCGCGGCGGCGGCACCCCGATCGGCCAGCACACCACCACCGGCCTGAACCGGGGCGTGATCGCCAACCGGGTGTCCTACGCCTTCCGCTTCACCGGCCCGAGCGTGACCGTCGACGCCGGGCAGGCGTCCTCGCTGGTGGCCGTGCACCTCGCCGTGCAGAGCCTGCGCTCCGGCGAGGCGGACGTCGCGCTGGCGGCCGGCGTGCAGCTCAACCTCGCCCCGGAGAGCACCCTGGCGCTCTCCGCGTTCGGCGCGCTCTCACCCGACCAGCGGTGTGCCGCGTTCGACGCGTCCGCCAACGGCATCGTGCGCGGCGAGGGCGCCGTGGTGCTCGTGCTCAAGCCGCTGACCGCGGCAGTGGCCGACGGCGACACCGTGCACTGCGTGATCCGCGGCAGCGCGGTGAACCACGACGGCGGTGGCGAGAGCCTGGTCACCCCCGTCGAGGAGGCGCAGGCGCGGGTGCTGCGGGCGGCGCACCGCCGCAGCGGCCTCGCCCCGGACCAGGTGCGCTACGTCGAGCTGCACGGCACCGGCACCGCCCTCGGTGACCCGATCGAGGCCGCCGCGCTCGGCTCGGTGCTCGGCGCCGGCCGCACCGGCGAACCGCTGCGGATCGGTTCGGTCAAGACCAACATCGGTCACCTCGAAGGCGCCGCCGGGATCGCCGGCCTGCTGAAGACCGTGCTCGCCATCAGCCACCGCGAACTGCCGCCCAGCCTGCACTTCACCGCACCCCCGGCGAGCATCCCGCTGCGGCGGCTCGGCCTGCGGGTCCAGACGGAACGCGGCGAGTGGCCCGGCGCCGGTCCGCTCGTCGCCGGTGTCAGCTCGTTCGGCATGGGCGGCACCAACTGCCACGTCGTCCTCGCCGAAGGCCCGGCGCCGGCCACCGACCCGGCGCGCGGCGAGGCCGTCGGCGCGACCACGGACCCGGCGGATCGCGGCGCTGTCGCCCGGGCGGTCACGGCCCCGGCGGCCGGCGGCGATGTCCCCGGCACGGCGGCCGGCGTCGGGACTGCCGGGCTGGTGCCCTGGATGGTGTCGGCCCGCACGCCGGAGGCGCTGCGCGAGCAGGCCGCCCGGCTCGCCGCCGGCGCCGGCCCGGACCGCAGCGACCTCGCCGTCGCCCGCGCGCTGGTGCACACCCGTACCGGTTTCGAGCACCGCGCGGCGGTCCTCGGGCGGGACCGGGCCGAGCTGCTCGACGGGCTCGGCGCGCTGGCCGGCGGGCTGCCCGCCACCGGCGTCGTCACCGGCACCGCCCGGGCCGGCCGGATCGTGTTCGTGTTCTCCGGCGAGGGCTCGCAGTGGGACGGCATGGCCCGGGCACTGCTCGACCAGTCACCGGTGTTCGCCCGCGAGTTCGAGGCGTGCGACCGGGCCCTGCGCCCCTACGTCGACTGGTCCCTGCTGGACGTGGCGCTCGGCGTCGACGGGGCGCCCCCGGCCGACCGCCTCGACGTGCTCCAGCCGTACCTGTTCGCGGTCCGCGCGGCGCTGGCCGCGATGTGGCGGGCGCACGGCGTCGAGCCGGCGGCGACCGCCGGCAGCTCCCAGGGCGAGGTGACCGCGGCGTACGTGGCCGGTGGGCTCACCCTCGACGACGCGTGCCGGGTGATCGCGCTGCGCAGCCTGATCTACACCCGGCTCGTCGGGCGCGGCGGCATGGTCGCGCTGACGCTGACCCGCGACGAGGCGCGCGAGCTGATCGCCGGCTGGGACGGCCGGATCGAGATCGCCGCCGTCAACGGGTCGCGGGCGGTGGTCGTGGGCGGCGCTCACGACGCCCTGGACGAGCTGGTCGCGCACTGCGTCGCGCACGACCTCCAGGCCACCCGGGTACGGGCCGGCTTCGCCTCACACACCGCGCAGGTCGACGAGTGCCGCGACGAACTGCTCGACGCGCTGGCCGAACTGCGACCGCGCACCGGCACGGTGCCGTTCTGGTCCACCGCGCTCGACCGCTGGGTCGACACCGCCGAACTCGACGCGAACTACTGGTACGACAACGTGCGCCGTACCGTCGAGCTGGAGGCCGCGGTGCGCGGCCTGGCCGCCGACGGCTTCCGGTTCTTCGTCGAGGTGAGCCCGCACCCGACACTGGTGCACAGCGTCCGGGACACCGCCGCCGAGGCCGGCCTCGACCTGGTCGCGGTGCCGACGCTGCGCCGCGACGACGGCGGCCTGGACCGCTTCCACACCTCGGTCGCCACCCTCGCGGCCTCCGGCGCCGAGCCGGACTGGGACAGCGTGCTCGGCGCGCCGGCCGGGCCCCGGGTCGCGCTGCCCACGTACGCGTTCCAGCGCGACCGGTTCTGGATCACCGACGACCCGGCCACCCTGCCCACCCGGCCGACCCGCCCGGTCGCGGCGACACCGCTGTCGGCGGACCCGCTCGACCTGGTCCGCGCCCACGCGGCGGCCATCCTCGGCCACGCCGGGCCGGATGCCGTCGACGCCGACCGGACGTTCCGCGGCCTCGGCTTCGACTCGCTGACCGCGGTCGAGCTGCGCAACCAACTGGTCGGCGCCACCGGCGTCGAGCTGGACACCACCGCCCTCTACGACCATCCGACACCGCGCCGACTGGCCCGGCACCTGGGCAGCCGCGCCGCCGGCGCCGGCGACGCCGTCCGCCCGGTCACCGCCGCCGTGGCCCCCGGCAGCGAGCCGATCGCCGTGGTCGGCATCGGCTGCCGGTACGCCGGCGACGCGCACGGCCCGGCCGAGTTCTGGCGGCTGGTGGCCGGCGGCGTCGACGCGGTCACCGGGCTGCCGACCGACCGCGGCTGGACCGTCGACCTGCCGTCCGGCTCGGCCGGCGGGTTCCTGACCGACGCCGCCGACTTCGACGCGGCCTTCTTCGGCATCTCGCCGCGCGAGGCGCTGGCGATGGACCCGCAGCAGCGGGTGCTGCTGGAGACCGCGTGGGAGGCGCTGGAGCACGCCCGGCTGGACCCGCGTTCGCTGCGCGGCACCGCGACCGGCGTGTTCGTCGGCGCGATGGCCCAGGAGTACGGGCCGCGGTTGCACGAGGCGTCCGGCGCGGTCGAGGGTCAGGTGCTGACCGGCACCACGATCAGCGTCGCGTCCGGGCGGATCGCGTACACGCTCGGGCTGGAGGGCCCGGCGATGACCGTCGACACGGCGTGCTCGTCGTCGCTCGTCGCGCTGCACCTGGCCGGGCAGGCGCTGCGCTCCGGCGAGTGCGACCTGGCCCTGGCCGGCGGCGTGACGGTGATGTCGACCCCGGGCATCTTCACCGAGTTCTCCCGGCAGGGTGGCCTCGCGCCGGACGGGCGGTGCAAGGCGTTCGCCGACGCCGCGGACGGCACCGGCTGGGGCGAGGGCGCCGGGGTGCTGGTGCTGGAGCGGCTCGGCGACGCCCGCCGCAACGGCCACGAGGTCCTCGCGGTGCTGCGCGGCACGGCGGTCAACTCCGACGGCGCGTCCAACGGCCTGACCGCGCCGAACGGACCGTCGCAGCAGCGGGTGATCCGCCAGGCCCTGGCCAACGCGGGGCTGCGGCCGACCGACGTGGACGCGGTCGAGGCGCACGGCACCGGAACCCGGCTGGGCGACCCGATCGAGGCGCAGGCGTTGCTGGGGACCTACGGGCAGGACCGCTCGCCGGACCGGCCGCTGCTGCTCGGCTCGGTGAAGTCGAACCTCGGACACACCCAGGCCGCCGCCGGCGTCGCCGGCGTGATCAAGATGGTGCTGGCGATGCGGCACGGCGTGCTGCCGGCGACGCTGCACGTGGACGCGCCGTCCGCGCACGTCGACTGGTCGTCCGGGGCAGTGCGGCTGCTGACCGAGCCGCGGGACTGGGCCGCCGAGGTCGGCCGGGTCCGCCGCGCGGGCGTCTCCTCGTTCGGCATCAGCGGCACGAACGCGCACGTGATCGTGGAGGAGGCACCGGTCGCGGCCGGCGTCGCGTCGCCCGTGGCGGCCGGCCCGGCGCTGCCGTGGACGCTGTCGGGCCGGTCGGCGGAGGCCCTGGCCGCGCAGGCCCGCGAGCTGGCCGGGTTCGTCGCCGGGCGGCCGGAACTCGACCTGGCCGCGGTGGCCCGGGCGCTGGTGTCGACGCGCGCGGTGCTGGAGCACCGGGCGGTGGTGGTCGGCACCGACCGGGACGACCTGCTGGCCGGCCTGGCCGCGGTGGAACCGGCCGGCGCGGCGGGCCCCGCCGACGGCGGCGTCGTCCTGGTCTTCCCCGGTCAGGGCGCCCAGTGGCTCGGCATGGCCGCCGACCTGCTGGCCGAGTCGCCGGTCTTCGCCGCCCGGATCGCCGAGTGCGCGGCGGCCCTGGCCCCGCACGTGGACTGGTCCCTGCTCGACGTCCTGGCGTCGGCCGACGAGAGTTGGCTGCTGCGCGTCGACGTGGTGCAACCGGCCCTGTGGGCGGTGATGGTGTCGCTGGCCGAGGTGTGGCGGACGTTCGGCGTCGAGCTCGCCGGGGTGGTCGGGCACTCGCAGGGCGAGATCGCGGCGGCGGTGGTGGCCGGGACCCTGTCGCTGCCGGACGGCGCCCGGGTGGTGGCGGTGCGCGCGGCGGCGCTGCGGGCGATCGCCGGCACCGGTGGGATGCTCGCGGTGGCCGCGGACCCCGCTGCGGTGACCGCGCTGATCGAGGATGTCGCCGGGGTGTCGGTCGCGGCGACCAACGGCCCGGCGTCGGTGGTGCTCTCCGGCGACGTGGCCGGCGTGGACGCCGTCGAGGCCCGGTGCGCGCAGCAGGGGGTGTGGTGCCGGCGGGTGCCGGTGGACTACGCCTCGCACAGTGCGCACGTCGACGGCCTGCGGGCGGAGCTGCTGGCCGCGTTCGACGGGCTGACCCCGCGGGCGGGCACGCTGTCGATGCACTCCACCGTAACCGGCGAGCGGATCGACCCGGCGGAGCTGGACGCGGCGTACTGGTTCGAGAACCTGCGTCGCCCGGTGCGCTTCGACGACGTCGTGACCGGCCTGATCGCCGCCGGCCACCGGGTGTTCATCGAGGTCAGCCCGCATCCGGTGCTGACCGCGGGAATCGGCGAACGCGGCGGCGTGGCCGTCGGCTCGCTGCGCCGGGGCGAGGGCGGCCTGGCCCGGATGCTGCGCTCGGCCGGTGACCTGTGGACCCTCGGCGGGCACGTCGACTGGCGGGCGGTGACCGGCGACGGCCCAGTCGGCGAGCTGCCCACCTACCCGTTCCAACGGCAGCGGTTCTGGCTGGAGCCGCACGGTCCGTTGCTCGGCGAGCCGATCAGCCTGGCCGGCGCCGGCGCCCTGTGGCACGGCACCCTGTCGACGGCGGCCCTGCCCTGGCTGGCCGACCACGCGGTGCTCGGGCAGACCCTGCTGCCGGGGGCGGCGTTCGCCGAGATCGCGTTGCAGGCCGTGCCCGGCCTCGGCGAGCTGACCCTGCAGGCCCCGCTGGTCCTGCCGGCCACCGGCGACGTCGCGATCCAGGTGATCGTCGAGGACGGCGCGCTCCGGATCGCCTCGCGGGCACCGGACGGGCCGGACTGGACGGTGCACGCCACCGGCACGGTGGCCGAACCGGGCCCGCCGGGCGACGCCGGGCTGACCGCGTGGCCGCCGGCCGGCGCGGACGAGCTGGATCTGAGCGACTTCTACGCCGAGCGGGCCGCCGCCGGTTACGGATACGGCCCGGCGTTCCGCGGGCTGCGCCGGGCCTGGCGCGCCGGCGACGACACGTACGCCGAGGTGGAGCTGCCGGCCGGGGCCGCCGCCGGACTCGACCGGTTCGGGCTGCACCCCGCGCTGCTCGACGCGGCCCTGCACGGCGCGCTGCTGGCCTTCGACGGCGCCGTGCTGCCCTTCGCCTGGTCCGGCGTGCGACTGTACGCCACCGGCGCGACCCGGCTGCGGGCCCGGATCAGCCCGGTCGACGCGGACACCGTCGCGGTGTCGCTCGCCGACGCCGCCGGCGCGCCGGTCGCCGAGGTCGACGCGCTCACCTTCCGCCCGGTGTCGCCGGCGGCGCTCACCGCCGCCGCCTCGGCGCTGCGCGAGGCGTTGTTCGAGGTGCGCTGGACGCCGTCGGACGCCCCGGCCACCGTGGCCGCCGGGACGGTGCTGCGGGCCGACGGTCCGCTGCGGGAGCGACTCGCCCGGGTCCTCACCGCGATCCAGGAGCACGTCGGCGGTGACCGCGACGAGCCGCTGGTGATCGTGACGAACGGCGCGGTGCCGGTCGGCGGCCCGGTCACCGACCCGGCCGGCGCGGCGGTCTGGGGGCTGGTGCGGTCGGCGCAGACCGAACACCCCGGGCGCCTGCTGCTCGTCGACACCGACGGCGACCTCGGCGGGCAGCCGCTGCCCGCGGACGAACCGCAGGTCGCCCTGCGCGACGGCGTCGCCCACGTGCCGCGGTTGACCCGGCTGGCCGTCACCGCCGCCGAGGACACGCCCGCCACCGGCGGCACGGTGCTCGTCACCGGCGGCACCGGCGTGCTGGGCGCGCTTGTCGCCGAGCGGTTGGTCACCGCCCACGGCGTACGCCGGCTGGTGCTGACCAGCCGTCGGGGCGTGGCGGCGCCGGACGCGGCCGGACTGGTCGAGCGGCTGGGCGCCCTCGGGGCCGAGGCCACGGTGGTCGCCTGCGACGCCGCCGACCGGGCCGCGCTGACCGCCGTGATCGCCGGGATCGACCTCACCGGCGTGGTGCACTGCGCCGGCACCCTCGACGACGGCGTGCTGACCGCGATGACCGCCGACCGGCTGGACCGGGTGCTCGGCGGCAAGGCCGACGCCGCGCTGCACCTGCACGAGCTGACGGCGGGGACGGACCTGGACTTCTTCGTGATGTTCTCGTCCGTCGCCGCGACGCTGGGCACCGCCGGGCAGGCCAACTACGCGGCCGCCAACGGCTTCCTCGACGGCCTCGCCGCACTGCGGCGCGGCCAGGGGTTGGCCGGCACCTCGATCGGCTGGGGGCTCTGGGCCGAGACGTCCGCGATGACCGGGCAGCTCACCGGCCGCGACGTCACCCGGCTCGGCGGTACGCTGTCCACCGAGGACGGCCTGGCGCTCTTCGACGCCGTGCTGCGGTCCGGCCCGGCGCACGCGGTGGCGGCCCGGATCGGCACCCGCGGTGAACCCGTCCCGGCCCTGCTGCGCGGCCTGGTCCGGCAGCCGACCCGGCGGGCCGCCGCGACCGGGGCGTCCCCGGCGTTCACCGCGGACGACCCGGCCGAGCGCCGTCGTCGGCTGCTCGATCTGGTACGCGCCGAGGCGGCGGCGGTCCTCGGGCACGCGTCGCCGGCGGCCGTCGACCCGGACCGGGTGCACGCCGACCTCGGCTTCGAGTCGCTCACCGCGGTCGAGCTGCGCAACCGGCTGGCCCGGGCGACCGGGCTCAGCCTGCCCGCGACCCTGGTGTTCACCTATCCCACCCCGAACGCCGTCGCCGACTACCTCGCCGAGCGCCTGGGCGCGCCGGCCGTGTCGTCGGCCCCGGCCGCGACCCCGGTCGTGGCGGCGGCCGGCGAGCCGATCGCGATCATTGGGATGAGCTGCCGCTACCCGGGCGGGGTGACCGGGCCGGACGAGTTGTGGCGGCTGGTCGCCGAGGGCGGGGACGCGGTCACCGGGTTCCCGGCCAACCGGAACTGGGACACCGACGCGCTCTACGACCCCGACCCCGACCGGCCGGGCACCACGTACGCCACCGAGGGCGGTTTCCTGCACGACGCCGACGCGTTCGACGCGGAGTTCTTCGGCATCTCGCCGCGTGAGGCCCTGGCGATGGACCCGCAGCAGCGGATCCTGCTCGAAACGGCCTGGGAGGCGTTCGAGTCGGCCGGCATCGACGCGCGCACCGTGCGCGGCACCCGGGCCGGCGTGTTCACCGGCGTCATGTACCACGACTACCAGACGCTGCTCGCCGGCTCGGACACCCCGGACCTCGACGGGTACGCCGCGATCGGTGTCGCCGGCGGCGTCGTCTCGGGTCGGGTCGCGTACACGTTCGGCCTCGAAGGCCCGGCGGTCACCGTGGACACGGCCTGCTCGTCGTCGCTGGTGGCCGTGCACCTGGCCGCGGAGGCGCTGCGCCGGGGCGAGTGCACGACGGCGCTGGCCGGCGGCGTCACCGTGATGGCGACGCCGGGCACGTTCGTCGACTTCAGCCGGCAGCGCGGTCTCGCCCCCGACGGCCGGTGCAAGTCGTTCGCCGCCGCCGCCGACGGCACCGGCTGGTCGGAGGGGGCGGGGCTGCTGGTGCTCGAACGGCTCTCCGACGCCCAGCGCAACGGGCACCCGATCCTGGCGGTGGTCCGCGGCAGCGCGGTCAACCAGGACGGCGCCTCGAACGGGCTGACCGCCCCGAACGGCCTGTCCCAGCAACGCCTGATCGCCGCCGCGCTGGAGGCGGCCGGGCTGGAGCCGCGGGACGTCGACGCGGTCGAGGCGCACGGCACCGGAACGACGCTCGGCGACCCGATCGAGGCCGAGGCGATCATCGCGGCGTACGGGCGGAACCGTCCCGCCGACCGTCCGCTGCGGCTCGGTTCGCTGAAGTCGAACATCGGCCACAGCCAGGCTGCCGCGGGCGTCGGCGGGATCATCAAGATGGTGCTGGCCATGCGGCACGGGCTCCTGCCCCGGACGCTGCACGTCGACGAGCCGACGCCGCACGTCGACTGGGCCGGCGGCGCGGTCGAGCTGCTGCGCGAGCCGTGTGCGTGGCCGGAGACCGGCCGGGCCCGGCGGGCCGGGGTGTCCTCGTTCGGGATCAGCGGGACCAACGCGCACGTCGTGCTGGAGGCGCCGCCGGCCGTCGTCACGGCCGAGCCGGTGCGGGCCGGCGGGCCGGTGCCGTTGGTGCTCTCGGCGCCCGACGCCGCGGCGATGCGGGCCCAGATCGAGCGGATCCGGGACTTCCTCGCCGAGCGGCCGGACCTGGATCCGGCGCGGGCCGGTGCGGCGTTGATCCGCTCGCGGGTCGTCTTCGACCATCGGGCCGTGCTGGTCGGCGACGGGGCCGAGACCGGGGTCGTCACGCCGGGCGCGCTGGCGTTCCTGTTCACCGGTCAGGGCGCGCAGCGGGTCGGGATGGGTGTCGGGTTGGCGGGGCGGTTCCCGGTGTTCGCGGAGGTGTTCGACGCGATCGTGGACCGGTTCGAGGGCCTGCGGGAGGCCCTTAGTTCCGAGGCGATCCATCGGACGGTGCACGCGCAGGCGGGGTTGTTCGCGGTCGAGGTCGCGTTGTTCCGGTTGCTGGAGTCGTGGGGGGTCGCCCCGGACTACCTGTTGGGTCACTCGATCGGTGAGATCGCCGCCGCGCACGTCGCCGGGGTGATGTCGCTGGACGACGCGGTCACGCTGGTCGCCGCTCGCGGTCGGTTGATGCAGGCGCTGCCGTCCGGTGGGGCGATGCTGGCGGTGCAGGCGTCCGAGGCCGACGTGCGCGCGGTGCTGGCGGCGCGGGCGGCCGAGGCGGGGAGCCGGTGGGCCGAACGGGTGGACGTGGCGGCGGTGAACGGGCCGACGTCGGTGGTGCTGTCCGGGCTGGTGGAGACGATCGAGGAGCTGGCGTCGCGGTTCGCGAAGGCGACGCGCCTGACGGTGTCGCACGCGTTCCACTCGTCGTTGATGGAGCCGATGCTGGCCGAGTTCGCCGCGGCGATCGGGCACGTCGACTTCGCCGCCCCGCGGATCCCGGTGGTGTCGAACCTGACCGGTGAGCCGGTCGAGGAGTTCACCGTCGACTACTGGGTGCGGCACGTGCGGGAGGCGGTGCGCTT
>NZ_JBFAGS010000045.1:0-18476 GCF_040653835.1 Micromonospora sp. NPDC050980
AGCATGGCGAGGCTCCCGGTCGGGGCTTCGAGTCTTGGTCGACAGCTGTCCTACCTGGAGCCTCGCATCCATCGATCACCGGGCCTGCCGCACCCATCCTGAGCTGCAAGATCAGCTTGGAAAAGGCTCAGTGCTTACCTGCCTTGATGGTGCTGTCGCCGTACGCGGCGGCCGTGGTGGTCTGCCGCGAGGCGGAACGGCCCTCGGACGGACCCAGGTTGAAGTCCACCAGCACTGACGTCCCGGTGCTGTCCGGGTCCTCGGCCCAGCCCTTGCAGCGGGCGTACTGGCCGTACATGTAGCACTCGTAGTTCTGGCCGTTCGGCGGCGCCGAGTTGCCCATCGGTGGCGGAACGGTGTACGCGCCGCAGGTGACCGTGAGGGTGTCCTGGCTGCCGCCCGGAGCGTCACTGTGACTGACCGAGCAGGCCAGAGTGCTGTAGGAGGGGTAGTAGTACTTGTAGTAGGCGATCTTCTTGGCGCAGTCGCTGCTCGCGGTGTAGAGCGTCTGACCGCTGCTGCTGCCGTCGTGGCAGGTGACGGTCGAGGTGGCGGCCTGCGCCGGGCTCGCCGTACCGAACGTCATCACCAGCAGGTTGGACAACAAGGTCAGGACGGCCAGGGCGGCGAGTGGTCTGTTCTTCGGCCGATGGCAGGGTTTCATGGAAGGAAGCCTTTCTCCGAAGGCGCGGCGAAAGCGCCCCGCCTCGATATCTGATCGGGTCAAGCGCCGTCACCGAAAAGTAGAGCAGGATATCGAGGAATTCACTCATACCAATTTGCGGTCCCAGTCATACCATTGCTGGTCCGGCGTCGAACGGCGGCGCAGACCGGAGTCATCGCCGAGACTTTCACTCGCGGCGACATCTGCCCTCGGGGTGCGACGTCGTCAATAACCCCACCGAGGCGAACTGGCCTGATCCAAGATCGCCCGTCCGGGCGACCCTGATCAACCTCGGGTACACCGGCCGGCAGGTCTGAAACGAGTAGCGCACCGACGAGGTGCTGATCGACGTCAACGGCATGGCGCTCGGCCACCCCCGGCCACGGGGTGGAACGACCCGACCGCGCTGCGCCGACTCCAGGTGCTGGTCGTGATGGCGATCGCCACCCGCCGCTCACCAGCCAAGATCAGGACTGAGTTGTGCCCTGGTTGTGCCCGATGATCTTCGGCCGGGGTACTCCCAGCTCAGATGCGCTGTTGAGTGGGCCGCCAGGGACTCGAACCCTGAACCTATGGATTAAAAGTATCCAGATCGGCTATGCCCTCCAAACCGTACTCTACCTTAATATCATGCTGACCTGCCGAAACGCAACCGGAGGCACGCCGGGACTGGCCACCGTGGATTCCCGGGCGCTCCCCGGGTGATCGTCTGATCGACATGCCCCCTGTCCGGTGCGAGGCTGAACGTCCGAGACGGCCCCCGTAAGTCCAGTTCGGCACTTGCCGTCGCCGTCTAGTTGTCCTATCGGTCCCGACCGTCGCTTGCTCCAGCTCGCTCCTTGCGCAGGCCGGCCCACATTGCTCGGACCGGCCGCGCGATGACCGCCAGGCCCGAACCGGATCCCGCCCTCCTTTAGGTCTGGTAGGTGCTGGCGTCGTCGGACATAAAAAACGAATTTCCCTCGCATGGGCCAGGCGATCGTGTGTTCTGGAGCAAATGAGCTGGTCAGGGAGGGGATCATGAAGGACGACGGGACAGCAGGCGTATACCGCCGGTGCGGTTGCACCGACCCGGTGACAGGCCGGCGTTTGGGCCCGCAGTGTTCCCGATTGTCGATCCCAACACACGGCAGCTGGTACTTCAGCGTCCAGCTTCCCCGAGACACGCCGGGCCCAGCCCGGTTCCGCAAGGGCGGATTCCGTACCGCCCCACAGGCGGCGACGGCCCGCAATGACGCTCTGGCGACCGCGGCCGCTGGCAGCAACCCACGCCGGATCACCGTCGAGCAGTGGCTACGCCGCTGGCTGCAGAGCCTGCCCGGTCGGGTCCGTCGATCAACTGCAGCCACCTACGGCCACCACGTGGACCACTATCTGATCCCGCATCTCGGCAAACACACCCTGGCCGGACTACGACCCGCCCACATCGAAACCATGTTCACGACAATCGCCCCTTTAACAACCCGGACTGGCAGACCCATTTCTGCCGCGACGATGCAGCGGATCCGGGCCACTCTCCGTCGTGCGCTGAACATGGCGATCCGCGAGCAACTCCTGCTGGTCAACCCCGCTCGGTTGATCCTGCTACCCCGCCCCCACCGACACCGTCCACAACCGTGGTCGGCGGCCCGGGTAGCCGCCTGGCAAAACGACGGCCAACGCCCCACCGTGTCAGTCTGGACACCAGACCAGCTTGCCCGGTTCCTCACCTTCGCCGCCGACGACCCGCTGTACCCACTATGGTGGCTCGCCGCGCTACGCGGCCTTCGCCGGGGCGAACTCTGTGCACTGCGCTGGACCGACCTCGACCTGGCTGAAGGCACGCTCACGGTCAACCACCACATCGCCCACGTCCACGGCCGGCCCTACCTCGACTCGCCGAAAACCGCCGCCGGACAACGCACCATCGCCCTCGACCGCACCACCATCGCCGTCCTGCGTAAACACCAACAGCATCAGCAACAGCTCTTTACCGACGCCAGCGCACTGTGGCTGCCGGACGGAGCCGTATTCACCCGGCCTGACACCCGGCCCATCCGTCCCGACTGGCTCACCCATCACTTCGCCGCGCGTGTCACCACGTCCGGGCTACCACCGGTTCGACTCCACGACCTACGCCACGGCGCCGCCACCCTCGCCCTCACCGCACACGCCGACCTGAAAACTGTCCAAGACATGCTCGGCCACACCAGCTACGCCTTCACCGCCGACACCTACACGACCGTCTTACCCGAACGCGCCAGACAGGTCGCCGAAAGCACCGCCCAACTCATCCTCGACGCCCAACACAAACTCCCGGAACCAAGCCCGGACAGGCATAGTCATGCGGGTGTCGGTTGCCGCGCCGCTGGTGCTTCGGGAGGGTAATGGTGCCCGGCTCCGGGAGTTGACTCGTTCATCGACTGCCCTATCCGGGCGGGTGTAGCGGGCCGCGTGTTGCTGCTGGCGGCCAAGGGCTTGCCGAACACGGAGATCGCGCGGCGGGGGGATGACTCGCCACACAGTGATCGGCTGGCGGGCCCCTACGCCGCAGATGGTGTCGAGGCCTTGGCCGACCCGCCCCGTTCGGGACGTCCGCCGGCTCGCGCGACCGACACCGTTCCGAAATGATCCGCTGTTTCGGAGGGCTTCAGGTCGGGCGACGTCGCCATGTGCTGCTGAGGTTCGGTCAATCTGGATCTTGCATGCCTGTGACTGCGGGTGCGCGGGCGGGTGAGCCGGGTTGCGGGGCGACGGCTTGCGTACTCGGCTTCGATCATGGGTCGTCCGACGTACGCCCCGACTGGGCCTGCTTCATGATCAAGAGGAGTTCTTCGGCGGCGAATTGGTCGGCCAGCGCGGTGCCCCAGTCGTCCACGGCTGGATCTTCCGGGACCTCGACCTCGCGTAGAAGCGTCGTTAGGGCTGGAGGGAGGTCGGGGACGAGGAATCCCTCCTGCTCGATTGTCCGGCGGTGTGTGCGCAGGACGTGGAGGCCGCGCGCAAGATCGTTGACCAGGACCTGGAGGTAGCGCTGCTGCCTGCCAGCCTGTTCGCCGCTGGTGCCGGGCGCCGTGTGCGCCTGGTCAGCGGCGATTCGCCGTATTCGCGTCTGGACCTCGGCGTATTGCTGGACGAGGGTTCGGTGGACGTCGTACAGCACCACGGAACGACGCCCCTCGCGCCATCTCTGGAGCGAGGACTCCGTGTAATCGATTAGCCGGGCGCCGATGATCCAGCCACGGCTGAGCCAGGGGGGCGCGTCGAGACCCGGCAAGATACGCATCGTGTTGATCCGGCCGACGGGGGTCAGCAGGAGCAGCGGGGGCACGTCGAGCGCAGCGCCGAGGATTAGAAGCTCGTCGACGCTGATCGACTCACGTCGTCCGGTCTCCAGGTTGGCGATGACCGATCGAGGTACTTCCGAGCCGAGCTCTGCAGTCCGGCGAGCGAGGTCGTTGGCGCTCATGCTGCGCTTGTCGCGCCAGTACTTCACCTGGCTCGCGATGACCTTCGTGACGCTCTTCGACCAAGCGTCCTTACCCTCGGCTGACGCGGTCGCCTCAGGGGTGTTCGGTTGGATGTGCGCATCACTCATCGTGTGACGACCGGCCCTTTCCCACATGCACACCATAGCGGGGATCTTGAAGACTGGTTACGGTGGCACCTGTGTCATGACAACACAGTGACGGCGCTGCTTCGGCAAATATAGTCACCATTACGCCTTCAGTGGCGAGGTTGTAGCGATTTCGCGTATCGCGATTTGCGCGAGGGGCTCGGGTTGACCTACCCTTGATCGCTGGGCGTGACGTTCGCGCCCAGCCGCGGTTCGACCGCGCGGCTCAACTCGGCCGGGGGGCCTTGGGGGGACGACTTTGACCACGACCACGTAGGGCATGCCCGGGCGCCCAGATGCCCGCATCCACGACGCCGACGCGAAACCCGGCAATCTCGGCACACGAGAATGCCCCGCAGTACCGAGATGTATCCACCACCTCGGTCCGGCGGGGCTCTCGCAGCCTAGATGACCAAGCGGATTCGTGCCATCAGCGTGCGCTTTTTCCGTCAGTCGCATGACATTTCCGCCAGGCGGCGATGACTCATCGTCACGTTGTCGACCGTGTCCTCCTGTGTCACAAGCACCTGTGAGGGCTTGGCGCGAGCGTCTTGTGCATCTGATTGCCGTCCGGACGGGCCTCTGCTCGTTCCGGCCGTGCCGTTCGGCCTGCGGCCGGGTGTCCCCGATCGAGGACATGCTCGAGACCGTAGATGCCTCTTCGCGAACCCGCGCCGGTCGCGTACCCCGCAGTAGACCGGTGCAAGCGCGACAGGTCAGCGAAGCGCTGACCTCTTCCGTATTGCACGTATCCCATTTCAGGGCGGGGAGTTTCCACCAGCATGTCCACAGCACTGACCACGCTTAGCGCGCCGACCACGGGGGGCGGCATGTATCTCGCCGGCCTGCGGCTCACGAACTTCCGCTCGTGTCGCGACGTGGAGATTAAGCTCCAGCCCGGCCTGACGCTGCTCGTCGGCGACAACAACTCCGGCAAGTCCAACGTCATCGACGCGATGCGGCTGCTGACTACGCCGCTGAGCGGGCGACGGGTCCGCTACCTGGAGACCGACGACGTCTCCATCGGCGCGGACGGGCCGATCGAGATCGTGGGCGAGTTCGATGGTCTGACGCGGTTCCAGCGAGGCCAGTACATCGGCGCGCTCGATATCGCGACGAACAAGGCGTCCTACATGACCCGGTTCCGGCCGGGCGTGGACGCACCCCGCCGGTCCAAGGTGGAGAACTTGGCCGGCCGGGCCGCCGGGTCCGACGCCGAACCCGAGAAGCGGGACCAGATCCGGCACGTCTACCTGGCGCCGCTGCGCGACGCCAAGCGTGAGCTGGACTCCGCCACCGGCAACCGCATGGCGCTCATCATCAAGTACCTGACGAGCGAGGCGGACCGCACGGACTTTCTTGACCAGGCGATCGACGGGCTGCGCAAGCTCGAGGAGCACGACGTCATCACCGGCACCCAGAGGCGGCTGCAGGAGCACGTCAGCGACCTCACCGATCCTGTCCGGGGGCAGGTGATCGGTCTGAGCTTCCGCGACGTCCGGCTGCAGCGGCTCGCTCGTGGCCTGCGCCTCAAGATAGCCGAGCACGGCGTCGACCTCGCCGACATAGAGGACTCGGGCCTCGGCTACGCCAATCTGCTCTACATGGCGTCGGTCATCATCGAGTTGCGTAACGCCCAGGACGCCGAGCTCACGCTCTTCCTCGTGGAGGAGCCGGAGGCCCACCTCCACCCGCAGCTGCAGGCCGTGCTGCTGGACTACCTCCAGGAGCAGGCCGTCAAGTCGCTGCGCGACGACACCGACGGCCCGGCGGGTCGCATCCAGGTGGTCGCCACGACCCACTCGCCGAACCTGGCCAGCGCGGTGGGCATCCGCAACATCGTGGTCCTGCGTACCCAGGAGACCCCGACCACCCAGAAATCCACCGAGGAGTCTTCGGCCACCGGGGTCGAGGTGGCGCCGACGGGCATCCAGCGCGGCACCGCCGTGATCGCCCTGTGCGACATCGACCTGACCGATGAGGAACGCCGCAAGATCGACCAGTATCTCGACGTGAGCCGCGCCGAGCTGCTGTTCACCCGGCGGGCGATCCTTGTGGAGGGTGTCTCCGAGGCCGTCATCCTGCCGCCGCTCGCACGCCACTGCGTCCTCGAAAAGACGGCGGCCAACTACGGGGCGAAGTGCCGCGAATTCCGGGCCGTGTCGATCATCAGCATCGGCAGCGTCGACTTCGGCCCGTACCTCAAGCTCCTCCTGCAGCAGGTCAAAGGCGTTCGGCTCGTGGACCGGCTGGTGGTCATCACCGACGGCGACCCCGACGTCGATGACAAGGTCGACCTGGACGACGACCTCGACGATGAGCCCAAGGCCGTCGAGCCGGAGACGGAGGGCGAGCCGGCCGCCACGCTCAGCCGCAAGGACCGGCTGGAAGAGATCGCCACCCAGCTGGGCGCCGACTCGATCCTCGCCGTGTTCGCCGCCGAGTTCACGCTCGAGGCCGACCTGATGAACCCGTTCACGGTCAACGGCCCGCTGCTGGAGACCGCGTTCAAGCGTCAGAAGCCCCGGTCGGGCAAGTTTTGGAGCACGCTCACGATGGGTGCGAACCCGGCGGAGGTCTTCTACCGCAAGCTGCGCACCAGTAAGCGGTACATCGGCAAGGGTGAGTTCGCCCACGACGTCGCCGAGCTGATCCAGAGCGGCGGCACGTTCGAGTGCCCCGCCTACCTCACACAGGCCATCCAGTCGGCGATGCGGTAAGCGGGCATGGACGAGATCGACTTTTCGCCGGCTCAGCGTGCCCTCATCGACAAGCCGGGCAGCGTCTTCGTCCCGGCGTGCCCGGGCGCCGGGAAGACCCAGAGCATCGTCGAGCGCTTCACCCAGCGCCCCGGCGTCCGCGTCCGGCAGGGCGTCGCCCTGTTGTCGTTCACCAACGCCGCGATCAACGAGGCGCGTCAGCGGTGCGCCCAGCGGCCAGACCTCCTTGCGGCCCCGAACTACGTCGGCACCATCGACGGCTTCATCAACCGGTTCATCGTCACGCCCCTGTACAAGGCGTTGACGGGCACGGTCCCCACGTTCAAGGACTCGTGGCACACCGTCCAGGGCACCACGTTCAGGGTAGGGGGAGTGCCGCTGGAGTTTCAGCTCGGCTGGTTCGCCTTCGACCACGACGGCGGGAACGCCCGGCTGGTCAACCACCAGGTCCCGTACGCCCAGCGCAGCACCGTGACCAACCTCCTGGACTGGCAGCGGAATAAGGTCAACAGCAGCGCCTCACGCCTGGCTCGCCGGTTCCTCGCCAATGGGGTGATGGACTGCGCGGCGACGCGGGTGCTGATGGAGCACTACCTCACCGACCCAACCAACCGGTCCCGCCTGGGCCAGCTAATGAGCGCCCGGTTCGGGTCGGTCATCGTCGACGAGGTGCAGGACTGCGACAGCAGCGACATCTTCCTCATCAACTTCCTGCTGGACTGCGGCATCGAGACCGTCATGGTGGGCGACCTCGACCAGTCCATCTACGGCTTCCGCGGCTCCACCATCGAGGCGGTCCAGGACCTCGTCGGCCGGGTCCCCGAAGGAACCCGGCTCGACGGCAACTACCGAAGCTCCCCGGCGATCTGCGCCGTCGTCAACAGCTTGCGCGCCGACGCCGGCATCGACATCCCGCTCGGGAAATGGAAGGACGACCAGTACCCCGTCGTGGTCCTGCCCGTGAGCGGGTTCGGCCACGCCCGCTCGAAGATCATCGAGGTCGCCGGGTCGATGGGCTTCACCCACGAGGAGATCAAGGTGCTCGCCTACGCCGAGAAGGACGCCCGCGAGTGCGCCGGCGCCTCACCGCCTGGCGACAAGAACGGCGGCAAACTCGTCCAGCTCGCCCAGGCCGCAGCGACCCTTCAAGATCTCCGCGCCAACGCCCGGGCTCGGACCCAGGCCATGCAGACGATCGAAGGCATCCTCCGCGGGCTCGGCCACGACGACGACCATGTGTTCGCCGACGCCGAGTTCCTCGACTCCGTCGGGCTCAACCCACGCACGTTCCGGGACGGTTGCCTGCGGCTCGCCAGCAGGACCTCACCCTTCGACCGCCCACCCAGCGCCTTCCGTGCCGAGATACGCAACGGTATCAAGGCGTTGGGGTGGGACGACTGGATCAACGCCGGCGGCCTCCGCTCCCCGAACGGCGACGCCTGGCCGGTCCTCATGGTCGACGAACCCGATGCGCTCGACTGGTCGACGATCCACGGCTTCAAGGGCCTCCAGGCAATGGTCACCGCGGTCGCGATCCCGCCGCTGCCGAAACGCGCCACCTCCGCCGACGGGGTCGGGCTCTGGGGCGAGGGCGATCCCGGTGAAAGCCGGCGGGTGTTGTACGTCGGCGCATCCCGCGCCCACCGCCTGCTCATCCTGGTTACCGCCGACCCGCAGATGCCCGCCGTGACGTCCTGCCTTCAACGGGATGCGGTGCCGTTCATGGTCGTCCAGAACACCCGAGACACCGGGGACACGAATGCCTGACATCTCAGCCGCTTCGGCGCGGCAGTTCCATGGCCTGTTCATCGGCATCAACCGTTATCGATCAAAGTCGGTGCGGCGACTGGCGTCGGCCTCCCGCGACGCGAAGGCGCTGCACGCGGTCTTCTGCGACAACCTCGGCGACGCAAACGGCACGTTGCTGGTGGACCGGGCGGCCACCCGCGACGCCGTCGTGGCGGGTCTCGTCGATCTTCAGATCCGTAGTACGCCCGAGGACGTCGTGGTCATCTCGTTCTCCGGGCACGGCAGCACGACCCACGAGTTGGTCACTCACGACGCCGACCCCGACAATCTGCCGTCGACGTCGTTGCCGCTGGACCAGTTCACGGACCTGGTGAGTGCGATCCCGGCCCGCCAGCTGGTTGTGATCCTGGACTGCTGCTTTGCCGGAGGCGCGGGCGCGAAGGTGCTCAACGCGCCGCTGGTGCCGCGGGGCGGCCTGACCGGCTTGCCAGAGTCCACGGACGCCCGGCTGGAGCGGATGGCGGGCACCGGGCGGCTGGTTTTGGCCGCCGCGACCGGTGAGCAGGAGGCATGGGAGGACCCGCATCTGGGGCACGGGCTGCTCACCTACCACCTGCTGCGGGCGCTGCTCGGCGCAGCAGCCGATGAAGGCGGGCAGGTTCGTCTCTATGATCTGCTGGCATTCGTGACCCGTGAGGTCAAGGCGAAAGCCTCCGGGACGGTGGCCGCCGCGCAGGATCCGAGCCTTCGCGGTCAGATGGACGGGGAGTTGCTGTGGCCGGTCTTCACCGACACAGGCCCGCTCTACTCGGCGCAGTTCCCGTCCTCCGTGCTTGCCCCGGTCACCCGTGACCTTGCCAGCCTACGCGGCCACGGCATCCCGCAGATCGTGCTGGACTCCTGGGCCGAGCGCATCGACAAGCTCAATGACCTTCAGGTCGACACGATCAACCAAGGGCGCCTCCTTGCCGGGGCGAACCTTCTGGTGACGGCGCCGACGTCCTCCGGCAAGACCATGATCGGGGAACTAGCCGCCATCCGCGCGGCGCAGGTTGGCGGTCGGTCGGTATTCCTGCTGCCGACCCGTGCGCTGGTCAACGAGCAGTACGCAAGGTTCTCGCGAACGTACGGGCCGACCGGGTTGCAGACCATCCGGGCCACAGGCGAAACGGCCGACGACGTGTCGGCCCTCCTGCAAGGGCAGTTCGACCTGGCGGTGTTGACCTACGAGAAGTTCGCCGGACTGGCCCTGGGCAACCCGCACCTGCTCAAGCTGCTCTCCGTCGTCGTCATCGACGAGGTCCAGACGATCGTCGACCCCAATCGCGGCGCCTACCTCGAGTTCCTCCTGACCGTGCTCAAGGCGCGCCGTCCCGAAGGCGTTTCGCCGCAGGTCGTTGCGCTGTCGGCGGTGCTGGGCGACCTTGGCGGCCTCGACAGCTGGCTCGACGCCAACGTCATCGCCCGCACCGAGCGGCCCGTGCCGCTGCTCGAGGGAGTCCTCGGCCCGGACGGGAACTACCGGTATGTCGACGCCGACGGCGAGGAGGCATCGGAAGCTCTGGTCGCGCCGATCGGGTGGATGCGCAGCAGCCAGGACCTGATCATTCCGCTGGTCCGCAAGCTCGTCGGTCAGGGGCAGCAGGTCATCGTCTTCCGGAGCACCCGGGGGGCGAGTCGCGGCTGCGCTCGGTATCTCGCGCGAAGCCTTGGCCTGCCACACGCGGCGGCGGCGCTGGAGGGCCTGGCCGGCGCCGATCCCAGCGCCGTATTGACTGATCTGCGTCAGTGCCTTGCCGGCGGAGTCGCGTTCCACATCTCCGACCTCGCGCGGGACGAGAAGATCGCCATTGAGGACGAGTTCCGCGCGCCGGACAGCAGCATCCGGGTACTGGTGTCCACGACGACGCTCGCCCAGGGCGTGAATCTCCCTGCCGAGACCGTGATCATTGTCGAGCTTGATCATCCCACCGGGCCGACCGAGAGCACCCCGTACTCGGTCGCCGAGTACAAGAACATCGCCGGACGAGCCGGCCGGCTCGGTCTTACCGACGGGGGCCGCGCCGTCTCGATCGTCGGTGGCGGCATCGACGGAGATCGCCGCTGGCGGGACTACGTTCTGGGCAAGCCCGAGGATCTGCGTTCTCAGCTGTTGAATCCACAGCACGACCTTGCGACGCTGCTGCTGCGCGTCGTTGCGGTCGCCTCGCGACGAGAGGGTGCATCGGTCCTCAGCGAGGCCGACGTGATCGCCTACCTGTCGAACAGCTTCGCCGCGCACCAGCAGCGGCTCCTGACCGCACCGGAAGCGTTCCAAGCAGCGACGGTCTCCACCGTCCTCGGCGATCTTGCCAGTGCCGGTCTGCTGACGTCCACGACAGCCGGGATCGAGCTGACCGAGCTCGGCACCTACATTTCACACAGCGGTCTGCGGGTATCGTCCGCCGTCCGCGTCGCCCGCGCCCTGCGGGCGGTGAATCCCGCCGCGTTGAATCGCGTCACCATCATCGCCGCAGCCCAACTGACCGACGAAGTTGCCGGTGCACGCCCGCCGGTCAACGGCAGAGGCTGGCAGAAGGAGCAGGCGACCTATGGCGGCGAGTTGCAGCGGCACGGGATCGCCGGGCCGGTACTCGCAGCGTTGCCCGGCCCGGAGCGCAAGACGGCCGCCGAACGCGCGAAGCGGGCGGTCGCCTGCATGCTGTGGATGGCCGGCGTCCCGGTGGGCCGCATCGAGCAGCAGCTCATGGTCCACATGCCGTCGAAGGACGCCGCCGGCGTCGCCAGGGCGTCAGCGGACCGGACGCAAAGCGTCGTCGGCACCGTCATCGACATCGCCCGGTGCCTGCACCCCGAGGCACATCTCGACGACCTCGCCCGTCTCCTGCCGGTCCAGCTCGAATTCGGCATCCCGGCAGCGCTTGTCCCACTGGCCCAGCACGCGGGTGCCGCACTCGACCGGACGGACTACCTGCGGCTCGCCACCCGGTCGCTCATCGACCCGGCCGCGATCGCCGATGCGGAAGACGACCTCCTGCTGGCGTGCCTCAACAACACCAGCAAGCTCGATCTGCTGCGACGGGCCGCTCGCGGCGCGCGTGACGGTGCCAACAGCACCGACTTCGCCGACCTGCTGCCGGCCTCTGCCGACTAGCCCTCACCGAGAGCGAGCGCCGTCATGAGCAACGACACCTCGGTCCCGACCGACGTACCTGAAGAGGACGATCACTGGCCATGGTTCGACATCACGCCTAAGGCGTACGAGGAAGCGGTCGCCGCAATCGCCAAGTCGATGAACCTGCAACTGGTCGGCTGGGAGGTCAAGCACCTTGAGTCGATCGACGGGCTGGACGGAACCTACGTCATGGACGTCACCGCGCGTTTCCAACTGGCCGGTATGGATTTCCTCGTCCTGTTCGAGTGCAAACGTCACAAGGACCGCGTCAAACGGTCCGATGTCCAGGTGCTGCTTTCGAAGCTTCAATCCACAGGTGCCCAGAAGGGCGTGCTGGTCGCCGCCACGGGATTCCAGAGCGGAGCCCTGGAATTCGCCAAGGCCCATGGCATCGCCTGCGTCCGCTTGGTCGACAACGCCTGGACGTACATGACGCGGCACACCCAACTGACCAGCCCGCCTACCCTTACCGGCATGTACTCCGGCTACGCGATGACACCCGACGGCGACGGGGACTACGAGTTCACGCTGCTCACCGGCAGTCCAGACAAAACACGCTCAGCGCTGATCAACGGTGCCTAGCTACGTAGCCCTGATCAGCTGCGGTTGCATCGGGGCTTCGGTCGTGCAAGCCGTCAGGCAGGTTCCACCGTAGGGCGGAGGGCGTGGGACGGCCTATTGGCAGTACGCCGACGACGATCAGCCGGGGAGTTTCGGTGGGAGCTCGGGATCGAGGGTGTCCCGCACGGGGTGTGATGGAACTCCATCACACCCCGTGCGGGACACCTACGCCAAGGTCAACGGGGTTTGGCGGTACGTCTACCGGGATTACGCTATCTGCTTTCGGGCAGTCATTGCTATGCCAGGATGCAGAGCCGCGCGTAGCCGTCAAGGTCGAGGCTCTCCCGTCGCCTCAGATGGGCCGGACGCGCTCCGAGGAGCACGATTGCCTGCAGGACGCCGCTGAGGTGGCGGAGGCCCTGCTGGTCTGGTCGCGCCCTGGCTTGAGGCAGCTGATTCTGACGGTGAGCGCTGACGGTTCGATGGTTTCGGTGAGGTGGCGCCGATGGCTGCTTGTGTCCAGGCACTTCGTCCGCCCGGGGTCCACCGGGGACAGGCATCGGAATAGCATCGCCAGTACCAGTCGTCTGAGCGTCGGCGGCGCAGATCCACCTTGGTGCCGTCGCACACGCCGCAGCGTGGTGGTGCGGCGAACTGGTCCGCGTGTTCGTGTTCGAGGAGTTTTTGGGCGAAGTGGGCACCTCGAACCGTGAGCATCACTTCACGCGTCCAGCTCTGCGACAGTGAGTTGAGACTGCCGAGCAGCACCGTCTCCTCATCGATGATGACGATCTTTTGGTGCATCATGTTGATCTCCACGACGGTGTGCAGGGCCGCGCGTAGATCGGCCAGGTACTTCTGGTGCTTGGGTTTGCGTTGCAGCGCGTCGCCCGGGTCGCGTACGAACAAGGTCACTTTCACGCCCCTTGCCGCAGCGTCCGTCAGGACCGGAAGCAGGGACTTGACCCGGTCCGTGGTCCATGGAGCCCAGATCCAAATCGAACGGCGCGCGGTTCCTAGGTGGTCAGCAAACGCCTGATAGAAACTGCGTTCATCGTGGATGTCGGTGACCCGAACGTGCTGTGCCAGTATTTCCGACAGTTCGCTGGAGACTGGCCCGAGGAGCGGACGATCCGGCCCTGCGACTGTTGACGGCGTGATGAGTAGGGTCGCTGGTACGGTTCGGGCCCGCTTGTCTCGTAGCAACGCGGCGACCTCACCGAAGGGACTACCGGCAGGTGCGGAAAGGATCCGGGTGCGGCTGCCGATCAGGTACAGCCGTGTCCGGGTGAGGTTCCCCCGGTTTGCCGGAGGGTTGGTTACCTGGCGCCGGTGGGCTCAGGCTGAACGATAGTTGGCTCGTCTTGTCGGGCCTGGTGGGTGTGCCGGGCGGTTTCGTACTCGTCTGGGGATCGCCAGCCGAGGTCTTTCTGAATGCGGCGGGTGTTGTACCAGCCGTCGATGTATCTGAAGATCGCGTTCTCCGCCTCGTCGCGGGTCCGCCAGGAGTTGCGGTAGACCAGTTCGATCTTCAGGGTGGACCAGAAGTTCTCCATCAGGGCGTTGTCGAACGAGTCGCCGACCGACCCCATCGAGGGCAGGATCCCATTGTCGGCCAAGCGTTGCGCGAAGCGGAACGACGTGTAGTTCGACCCGCGGTCGCTGTGGTGGATCAGTTGGCCGTCGCGGACGTCACGCGACCAGATGCCGTATTCGAGGGCGCCGAGGATCAGGTCGGTGTCGCAGCGGTCGGAGCACCGCCAACCCACGATCCGGTTGGAGAACACGTCCCGCACCGCGGCCAGCCATAACACGCCCTGCCCGCAGGGGATGCGTGTGGCGTCAGCGACCCACAGCCGGTTCGGCGCCGCGGCGGTGAACTGCCGGTTGACCAGGTCCGGGGCCGGTGTCGCCTTCGGGTTCGACCGGGTCGACGGGATGCGCCACTTCTTGCGCAGGAACGCGCCCTGCAGACCGTGCTCGCGCATCAGCCGTTCGACCCGCTTGCGGCCGACGAGGCGGCCTTGGCGGCGCAGCATGGCGTGCACTCGCGGGCTGCCGTAAGTGCCGCCGGAAACCTCGTGGATCTCGGCGACCTCCACGGCCAGTTCCGTATCTTCGCGTCGCCGCCGCGATGGGTTCGCGGCTTGGGCGAGCCAGCCGTAGCAGGTCGAGACTGCCACGCCGATGACCCGGAGGACGGGCTCGACCCCGAAGCGATCGCGTAGCTCGTCGACGAGCGTCACGACCGTCGCCGGGTCGGGTCGAGCTCCGAGGCGAAAAAAGCCGATGCGGCCTTGAGGATTTCGTTGGCCCGCTTCAGCTCGGCGTTCTCCCGCCGCAGCCGGCGCAACTCCTCCAGCTCCGAGGTCGTGGGCCGGTCATCGCGCCGGCCTCGGTCGGCTTCGTCCTGGCGGATCCAGTTGCGCAACGCCTCGTGATGCACGCCAAGCTGGCGGGCCAGCTGGCGGATCACGGGCTTCGGGTCCGACTCCCGATACAACCGCACCGCACGTTCACGCAGCTCATCGGGGTACTTCTTCGGTGCTGCCACGGATGACTCCCTTCAGCTCCATCAGAGCATGATCGAAAGCCTCCGAGCTACCGGGGGAACCTCACGGGTACGGGTGACCGCGACGTTGAACAGACGCGTCCCGTCGCGTTCCCAGGTGCTACCCCGTAACGAGGCGCGGGCTATCCAACGCTTGTCACGGGTGTCTTCGACGAGGTCAAACACGACAATCGGAAATTCGCGGCCTTGAAAGCGGTGTGCGGTGCCGACCTCGGTGACAGGCTTCGTCGTGCTCTCCTGGTCGCGAAGCGCTTCGAGGGTCGCCTCGACCTGGTGCCCGTACGGGGTGATGACGCCTGTGCGTTCGCCCCGAGCCTGGTGGTAGTCCGCGAGGACCCGGCTCAGTAGAGCTCCGGCCGGCCACCAGCCGCTCACCCGGCCGGCGGGACGGACACGCCCGATGTCATCGAGCTTGTCGGTATCGACTAGCACGATCTCCGGATCATCGTCGCTGTGGGCACGCACGCCCCGGCCGGGCTTGAGTAACCCGCTGTAGGCGACGGCATTCGCCAGCCTCATGATGTCCGGCCCGAACCTGTGCTGCACGTCCAGTGCGGTGCAGCCCGGATGCCCCTGGGCCTGGGACGGTGTGGTGATGCCGCAGTGCGCGAATACGTCTTTGGTCAGCCAGCGCTGGATGTCTGGCCGCTCGGCGCGTTGCACCTCCTCGCTGACGATCGCGCCGAGTTGCATGAAGTCGCCGAGCAGCACTGCCGCCTGTCGGGCGCGTGAGACGGCGAGTAGCACCTCAGGGAGGTTCGCGGCGCCGACCTCGTCGATCAGAACGACATCGTAGGGGCCATCCATCAACGCCTTGGTGGTTCGGAGCCGGGCGAGGGTCGTCGCGACCAACCTTGCACGGCGAATGATCTCTCCCTCGGCGTCCCGCCGAAGGCGGTCGAACTGCTCCTGTACCTTCGCGTGTTCCTGCTCCAGCCGCGAGCGGCCGACCTTGTCGGCGGCGGCCTTCGCCCGCAACCGGGCTACCTGCGACGCGAGCGACGACAGCTGATGCCGGTCGGCATGCTCTACCATGGCGCGCTGCGCCCCGGTCGGCCGGGTCCCGGTCTCGGCGGCAAGAAGCTTCTGCTGTGCCTGCGTCACCTGGTCTTCGGCCTGCTGTGCCAGCGCTTCCGCTCGCGCGTGGGTTTGCTGTGCCGCAGCGAGCGCGGCGTCACTGGCCTGAATGTCCGCCTTGCTACCAACCGCAGTGGCGACAAGTTGCTCGATCCGTTGCCGCACCGCTGAGCGGCGTCGCCCGAGTAACTCCTTGGCTTCGTGTGCCCGTGGCTGCAGCTCCTCGACCCGCTGGCGCGCTTCATGCAGCGCCGCGCGTTGCTGCTTGATCTTCAGCCGGTCGCGAAACCGTGCGAGAGTGCCGCCGTCTTCCAGCCGAGCCAGTTCGGTGTTGATCTGATCGCCGGCGTGCCGGGCCGTCAGCAACTGGGCGTTGAGATCGTCAGTGGCGGCGATGACATGTAGCAGGTCGTGCTGGAGTCGGTCAACCTCCGCGTGCACTGCTCGGGTCGCGGCAAGGTCCTGCACGCGCCGATCAGCCGCGGTCAGCTCATCGTGTAGTCGGGCAGAGTCCCGCCGCCGGTCCTGCGCCGCCGCCTGCGCCGTTGCCACCGCTTTGGCAAGCCGAGGAATCTCCGCCTCCGCAGCGAACAGCCGTTTCGCCTGCCGGTACCGCTGCTCGTCGAAGTCACCAACCAGGTCCTCCAGGCGAACGAGTTCGTCGGCTGCCTCCCGAATCCGTAGCAACTGGTCCGCGATGACCTGTCGCTGCCGATCCACACCGACCAGCTGTTCCCGCACCAGGTGAGGCAGGCAGACCTCCGGATGCCTGAGCACGTCCGGGTGATGCGGTGGACCAACCCGCAGCAGATCCCCCACTTGGTGACCGGCACCCACGACACCGAGTAGCGCATTGTCAACCGCGATGTTGGTAGCGGACACCAACAACACCCGCTTGCCCGCAGCCATCACAGCGCCGATGGCCTCGGCCAGAACGCGCGTCTTCCCCGTACCCGGAGGCCCCCAAACGAGACGAACACCGGTGCCCAGACACGACTCGTACGCCTCCTGCTGCATCGGGGTGAACCCGGCGACCGGATGCACGACGCGAGGAGCAGTGGCGAGCCTCCCGGCAGCAAGATCATGTGCCAGTGCGGCGTCGTCAAGTCCGGAAATGCCCTCACGTAGCTTGACGAGCAGATGGGTGGCCGGTTGCTTGTGTTGCCAGAGATACGCCTCACCAAGATCCACGAACTCGGCGACACGTACTCGCAACAGCGACCCGTCCAGCACCGCTTCCATGACCGGGTACCCGGAACCCGAGCCAGGCTGTTCGCTGCCCGCCAAGCGCAGCGACTCGACTTGATCCGGGTCAGCCCGAGAACGCTCTGCCCCTCGGACATCGATGGCGTACCAACCGCGCTGGCCCTCCTGGCGGGCTCGGCCCACACAGATCAGGCGTTCCGACCGCGAGCCTCCGGTGCTGCTGATCCAGAAGTCCAGCGCAGTGCAGACCTCATCACGCCAGTCCGGCAAGAACGACCCCCTCGCGTCACGCGCACCCGAGGAGATGCTACGTTCCGCAACCAACCGAACACCAGGATCGACATGGATGGCAATATCGACCCCGCACGCCGCAGAAAGAACCAAACGATCTCCTGCACCTCAAGCCACCGCTGACACAGGGCAACGCTCAAGTCTGCTGGGGCAGAATGATGCTTTGCACGCCCGCACGAACTGGGGGACGAGTGTCCAACACGGATTCAAGCCCTGGCCTGCCCGTCGAGTTCCTGACCACGCTTGTCATCGACTCCGGGCCGGACACGCCCCCAACCCAACTCGCCGTCGAGCAAGTCCGCGTCATGCCGGATAGTGACAGTCGGAATACGTTGATTCTGGTGCTGCTCCAGGGACCGCTCAGCGGGAGCGCGCCCGAATGGATGCTGCAGGTGGCGATCGACCAGGACCTCCGAAAAGCGCCTGAGACAGCCTACACACACGATCTCGAGCTTGCCGGTGCTGCCCTGTCTCACCCCTGCTGCGCCGATGTGCTGCTGCGTGGCACGTTACGCCGATGCTCCGCTACCCAACTCGCCGTCCTCGGCCGCGCCGGCTGCGCTGATGCGCTCGCCGAAGCAGCGGCGCAGGAGCTCCGGAGCCGGGGCACAGGCCAGCAGCCGATCACACCGCAGATGCTCGCCGAACCCGGGCCCGCGCAGCTGGTTCTACGTGAATCGCGGCTGCACGACGCGGTCTTCGCTGCGGCCGTTGACAGTCTGCCGACCGAGCCTGACCTTAGTTCCATCAAAGGCGACGCGGGCTCGGATGGGTCACGTCCGCGCTGGTGGTGTAAGAGACGGCCATCGCTGGATCCGGTCTGATGCTATGCGGCGATCGGGGTGTGATCGGCCTGTTCGGTGTCG
>NZ_JBFAGS010000046.1:0-18257 GCF_040653835.1 Micromonospora sp. NPDC050980
ACCGACCCCGAACACTCCACCCTCGCCTTCCTCAAGGGCCTCACGCAGGTCGACGGCTGGCAGGACATGCCCCTGACCGACGCCGCGCAGACCGTCCAGGTCTCCGCCTACCCCGACGCCTACGCCCAGTGGGAGCAGCAGGCGGCAGACCTCGTCCACCAGCACTGGAACAAGTAAGCAGACACGCCGAAGGCCGGCACCCGGAAAGGGTGCCGGCCTTCGACGCGCGTACCGGGAAGGGAGGTCAGGCGGAGTAGCCGCGCGTGGCCATCCAGTTCGCCAGGTCGATCGTGGTCACCCAGTACGACGGCAGCGACGGGTCGGCCGAGTCGGCGATCCGCACGGTCCGGCCGTCGTTCTGGTAGCCGACCACGGCGATGTAGTGGCCGCCCGGGAACGAGTGCCAGCCGCCGTTGGTGTCGGTGGCATCACCGGCGACGTTCGAGACGACCGCCCGCCCGTCGTTGACCGCCCGGACGACGTCGGCCTGGAGCTGGTCGATCTGCCCGCGGGTGGCCGCGCCGGGAATCATTCGCGTCCGGTACGGGTCGCCCTTGACCTGCTGGTTGAGCACCCGGGTGGTGTCCTCGGCGGAGTTGGTGCCCATCTCGGTGGTGCCGAGCGCGACGGCCAGGGTGTCCTGGCTGCGCTCGATGCCGTTGGCGCTGAGCGCGTTGCGCACCGCGGCCGGCCCGCAGTAGTAGTAGGTGGTCTGCGCCTGGTAGTCGTAGTCGAGCACTTTGGTCGACGGCGGCTTCGGCTTGGCCTTGCGGGTGGTGGTGTCCGGGTCGGCGGTCTTCGCCGTCGGTGCGGCGCTGGCGCTGGGCGACGCGCTCGGCGATGCGCTCGGCGACGCGCTCGGCGACGCGCTCGGCGACGGGACGGTGATCCGGGCCTCGCTGCGGCCGGCAGTGTCGCCGAGACGGCCACCGAGGTCGGCCACCGAGGCGGTGTTCTCCTGCCGGACCGGGGCCTCGTCGGCGGTGGTGAGGGCGGCGCCGGTGCCGCCGGCCAGCACGAGGGCGGCTGCCGAACCGGCGATGATCTGGTACGGACGTTCGGTCACGAGGCGCCGCAGTTGACGCTTCAGGTAAGGCTGCACGGTGTTCCTCCACGGGGGGTGAGCGGCACGCGCCGGCCCGGCGCGCGGAGGCACTCACGCGCGCTGGTGGACGGCAGGGCCGCGGGAAGCCACGCCCGGACGGCCGGGCGAGGCAGGGGGTCGGGTGGGCGTCGCCGGTCAGGCGAGCGTCGGCACCCGGAGGCCGTGGAGGCAGGGGGACGATCGGGGGCTGGTGGTCACGAGGATGGAACTCCTTCCGTGGCCGCCGACCGGGTTAGCTGACGGATTCGGGCGGGAAGTACGCCCTACCGCGGCCGTGGCTCGCGGATTCACCCCGGTGTTGCTGTGGGTCCCCGGTTCGTGTGTGCACGATTAGGCGGGTCGGCGCGGCGTCGCCATCGGCGATCGGAAACCGCACCGGACGCGCCGACACTACCGGTGGGTACAGGCCCTGCCAAGCGGCACCACCTGCGTAAACACAACTGCCGACTACGGATTTGGAACAGCCTGTCACTCACTTCCCTCAATGGGACAAGGGGCTGCGACGGGCGCCGGCGGGCGGAAAGAGGGACATCCGGCCGGCGGGGAAACGGGCACCAGGCACCGGACCGGTCATGCGTTCGGGCGACCGCGGGCCGGAGGGCGCAGGTGAGCGGCCTCACCACACTCGGTAACGATTCGGCAGAGGTGGCCCGCTCAGCCCACCCGGGCCGGCCGCCAGCGGGCACCGGACGCGGACGCCGGGGCCGGTACGCGGGTCACCGCCGGGGGCCGGGGCGCCGGAACGGGCCGCAACGCCACCGCAGCCGCAAACGCCTCGGCGGCGAGCGTCCGGGCCGACTCGGCGGCCCGTTCGGCGTCCTGCCAGGCCAGACGCTCCCGTTCGGCGGCCACCTCCCAGCCGGCACGGCGCCCGTCCCGGACCGTGCGGGCCAGCGTGATCTCCTGCTCGGCCGGGTGGCGACGCGGATCCCACCCGTTGCGGTGGGCCAGCACGTCGGCGAGTTGGCGGGCGGTCAGGTCGCCCCGCCAGTGCGCGGCCATGGCGGCGTGGTGCAGCCAGCGTTCCCGGGCCGCGTACTCGGTCGGGGTGCGTGGGGTGCGCGGCGCGGGCAACGCGCCGGCACCGGCCAGACGTCGGGCCGCCGTGTCCGCCTCGTCGTACGCGGTCCAGGCCGTGTCCGCCTCGCTCCGCGCGGTCAGCCACTGCTCGCGGCGGCGGCGGGCGGTCTGCGCCGCGCCGGCGGCGGCCACCGCCACCTCGGCGGCGTAGCGGGTCAGGTCGGCGCGGTGAACGGCTTCGGCGTCGACCGGCTCGACCTCGGTCTCACCGTCGCGTTCGGGACGGGCGACCAGCACGGCGAGCAGGACGAGGGCGAGCACGGTCAGGACCGACCAGATGGCGGCGGCCTCGGGAACCGCGGTGAGGAAGTTGAGGAGAACGGTCTGCGACATGGTCGGCACCTCACGGGAGACGATGGCGGGAGGATCCGCACCGGCCGGTCGGCGCGGGGTCGCGCTCGGGCGGCGCCGGACCACCGAGGGGCGGGTGCGGGGTGAGGTTCGGGTGGATGCGGGCCGGCCGCGCCCGTGGTGGTCAGCGGACGGGTGGGGCCGTGGCGGACCAGGGGCGGGCGGGGCCCGTGACCGGTCAGCGGGCGGGCGGGGCCCGCGGGCCGGCCGGTGCCGCCGATTGCCCGGCCGGGATCGGGAACGGACCGGTCGGCGCGACGGCGGCGCCCGCCAGCGGCGGTTCCGCGACGCCGGCCGGGTCGCTCTGCCGGGTGAGGTCGCGTTGCCGGGCGGCGGGGGAGTCGTCGCGCTCCGGTCGCGGGACGGTCGGCGTGCCGACGGCGGCGCGGACCGTCAGGCCGGCGGCCGGGCCACCCGACGCCGGTGCGGCCACACCCGCCGGCAGCGTGGCGGTGCCGAGCGAGAAGGCGACCACCACGGCCAGGCTGGCCAGCATCCGTGCCGCCCAGCGCGCCACCCACCACACGGGACAGGTGAGCGCGATCGGAAGCACGGGTACAAATTACCGCCGATTCCACAGTGCCGCACCGTCGCCGGGCGTGTCGCGACACCGCCGGGCAGGAACGCCACCGGTAGAGACGCCGGCGGGTAAGGACGCCACCGGGCGGGAACACCAGGGAGCCGGTCGGGCCGCTCAGTCCGGTCGGCGCCGCCCGGCGTACTCGATCGGGCGGGAGGTGTCGTCGGCGGCCGACCTCGGCGCCGGCACACCCGGCGCGGCGGCCGGCGCCCGGCGGCGGGACGGGCCGAGGCGGCGCATCATCGGCACCTCCACCCAGCGGTGCAGGGCGGCGGCGAGCGCCAGGGTGAGCAGCAGGAAACCGAGCACCGCGACCGGACCCCGCCAGCCCGGCAACCCGGTGCCCCAGTCGCCGGTGAGCCGCAGGACGGTCACCATGACCAGCACGTGGACCAGATAGAACGCGAACGAGACCTCGCCGAGCCAGACCATCGGACGGGATCGCCAGGGGGTCCGCCGGCCCCGCACGTCGGCGTCCGCCGCGGCGGCGATGACCAGCAGGTACGCCACGGCGAGCAGCGCCGCCCACAGTTCGGCCCGGATCCACAGTGCGGCGATCACCCAGGTGGCGACGAAGAGCAGGCTGGCCGCGGGGAGGTTGGGGCCACGCCAGCGCTGGCGGCGCATCAGCTCGGCCGCGGCGGCGCCCATCCAGAACTCGAAGGACCGGGTGACCGGGAAGATCTGGGTGAACCACCACCGCTGGTCCTCGGGCACCAGGTGCTGACCGGGCCAGAGCGCCAGGATCAGCAGCGGCGCGGCGACCAGCGCCACCCGCAGCCAGCCGGTGCCGGCCCGGCGCAGCCACGGCACCACCAGCGGCAGGCACAGATAGAAGGCCAGCTCGCAGGAGAGCGACCAGCTCACGTTGTTGACGCTGTAGAAGTAGCCGTTGAGCGGGATCCACGCCTGGACCAGGAACAGGTTGCCGATCGCGGCCCACGGCAGGATCGGGTCGGCGAACCAGGCCGCCACGGCCAGCGCCGCCACGAACGTCACCAGGTGATTCGGGTAGATCTTGGCGAACCGGCGGCGCAGGAACGTCCGCGCGCGCTCGCCGTCCCGGTACGACCAGACCAGCACGAACCCGCTGAGGACGAAGAAGAACTCGACCCCGGAGAGGCCGAGGCTGAACGCCTTGTCCACCACCGCCTTCCACTGCGGCTCGGCGATGATCCGCATGGTGCCGGCGTGGAAACCGAAGACCAGCAGGGCGGCGATCCACCGCAGCCCGGTCAGCGACGGCAGCCGCGGCGCGCGGGTGGTGGTCGGGGCACTGGTCATCCCGGGCACCCTACTCCGGTGGTAGGCGGCCGGTTCCCGCACGGCGGCGTCCGGACGGTCACCGGCGGGCGGGCGGATAGGATTTCCGTTCCCGCACCCGTGGGTGCCCCGCTGGCGCCCGCCGGGCCCGTACCGGAAGGTGAGCAGCCGAATGCACCAGAGGATCCTCCTGCGCGCCCGCAAGGGCCCGTTCGACGTGCTGACGCCGGAGGAGACCTTCGGCCGCAACTGGATCAGCGACAACACCGGCAACCTGGTGTTCAGCCACGCCGCGCACAAGCTGCTGGCCACCTCCACGGCGGAGATCACCGCGACCCGCAAACCCGCCGACCCGCGCGACGCCGACGAGATCAACGAGCGCCACGACGTCTTCGTCGTCCCGCTGGCCAACGCCTTCCGCCGCAGCTTCGTCCACCGACTCGAACCGCTCACCCGCCTGATCGAACGGCTCAAGATCCCGGTGGTGGTCCTCGGCGTCGGTGTGCAGACGAACGTCGACGGCGACCGGGAGTACCTGCGCCCGATCGACGACGCGGTCACCGCGTTCTGCCGGGCGGTGCTCGACCGCTCGCACAGCATCGGGGTACGCGGCGAGATCACCGAGAGCTACCTGCGTACCCTCGGCTTCTCTGCGGTGGAGCAGATCGGCTGCCCGTCGATGTTCCTGCACGGCGACAACTTCCGGCTGGAGAAGACCCGGTCCGAGTTGACCGCCGACGCCCGGATCGCGCTGACCATCTCCCCCTACGTCGCCTCGATGGCGCAGGTGGTCCGCCAGCACCGGGAGCGCTACCCGAACCTGTGCTACATCCCGCAGGACCTGCGGACCCTCGGCACGCTGCTCTACGGCGACGCGCCCGAGCACCGGGGCAAGAGCAGCGAGATGCCGCTGCACACCTCGCACCCGCTCTTCGTCGAGGACAAGGTGCGGATGTTCGTCGACCCGTGGACCTGGATGTCGCACCTGTCCGGCTTCGACTTCAACTTCGGCACCCGCATCCACGGCACCATCACGGCGCTGATCGCCGGCACCCCCGGCTACCTCTTCGCGCACGACTCGCGCACCCTGGAACTGGCCCGCTACTTCGACATCCCGCACCGGATCATGCGGGACGTGCCGGCCGACGTCGACGCCGCCGACCTCTACGCGGAGGCCGACTACACTGCGCTGAACGCCGGTCACAAGGAGCGCTTCGCCACGATCACCACGTTCCTGGCCAAGCACGACCTCGGCACGTCGTTCGCCGACGGCGACAGCGCGGCGGCGTTCGACCGGCGGGTCCGCGAGACGGAGTTCCCTCCCGGTGTCCGGCCCGCCGCCGCCACCCCGCCCGCCGAACTGGTGACCCGGATCCAGCGGCTCCGCGACGAGAACCTCAAACTCGCCGACACCGTCCGCACGCTGCGCACCCAGGGGCTGCGCGAGCGGATCAGGCAGGCCGTCCCGGACCCGGTCCGCCGGCTGCTGCGGCGCTGATCGATCGTACGCCTGTACGATCGTGGGCGTGCCGGACATCGCGTACCAGCCCTCGATGCTCGACCTGGCCGAGCAGGGCCCGACCCTGGGCCCGCTCACCGGGCCGACCGGGCGGCACGAGCTGAGCCGGGGCGCCTGGGTCGACCACCTGCCGGGCTGGGTCCGGGGCTCCGACGCGGTGCTCGACACGCTGCGGCACGACGTGCCCTGGCGGGCCGAGCGCCGCACCATGTTCGACACCGAGGTCGACGTGCCCCGGCTGCTCTGCTGGTATGCCGCCGGCCGGGAGCTGCCGCATCCGGTGCTCACCGCCGCCCGCGACGCGCTCACCCGGCACTACGCGCCCGAGCTGGGTGAGCCGTTCGTCACCGCCGGCCTGTGCCTCTACCGCCACGGCCGCGACAGCGTCGCCTGGCACGGCGACACCCAGGGCCGCTCCGCGCACACCGACACCCTTGTCGCCATCGTCTCGTTCGGCTCCCCTCGCGCGTTGCTGCTGCGCCCGCGCGGCGGCGGCCCCAGCCTGCGTTTCCTGCTCGGCCACGGCGACCTGGTGGTGATGGGCGGCTCCTGCCAGCGCACCTGGGAACATGCTGTGCCGAAGACCAGCCGGCCGGTCGGCCCCCGGGTCAGCGTCCAGTTCCGCCCCGCCGGAGTGTCCTGACCGCCCCCCCACCCCCTCACCCGATGATTCACGGAAAGAGGGGCCATTCGGGGCGGGATGGCCCCTCTTTCCGTCAATCAGCGCCCGGAGGTGGGGGGGTGGGTGGGGTGGGTCAGTTGCGGTCGATGTGGTGGCCTACCACGGCGGGGCCGAGCATGACGGCGAAGCCGGAGCCGTCGCGGCGCGGGTCGGCCGGGGGCAGCTCCACCGGGTCGCCGGTGGCCGTCGCGCCCACCGGGCGTGGGCCGATCCAGGCCACCGACAGGTCCGTCTCGCCCTTGAGCAGCCGCTGCGCGCGCACGCCGCCGGTCGCCCGCCCCTTCGCCGGGTACGCCTTGAACGGCGTCACCTTGACCGTGGCGCCGGTCGACGTCACCACCATCTGCTCACCGTGCTGGGCGTCGTCGGCCCGGACCGCGCCGAAGAACACCACCCGCGCCCCGGCGGGCAGGCTGATGCCGGCCATCCCGCCGCCCTTGACGCCCTGCGGCCGGACCAGGGACGCCGCGAAGCGCAGCAGCGACGCCTCCGAGGAGACGAACGCCAACGTCTCGGCGCCGTCGGTCAGCCAGGACGCGCCGACCACCTCGTCGCCGTCCCGCAACGAAATCACTTCGAACTCGTCCGAGCGGACCGGCCAGTCCGGCGCGCACACCTTCACCACACCCTGCCGGGTGCCGAGCGCCAGGCCGGGCGAGCCGTCGGCGGACGCACCCAGCGGCGCGAGCCCGACCACCGTCTCCCCCTGCTCCAGCGGCACCAGCTCGGCCGCCGACATGCCACCGCGCAGCGACACCGTGCCGGACTGCTCCGGCAACACCGGCAACGGCAACACGTCGATCTTGAACGCCCGGCCGGCGCTGGTCACCAGCAGCACCCGACCCCGGGCCGTGGAGTGCACCACGGCGCGTACCGCGTCGTGCTTGACCCGGCCGCTGCGCCGCCGCGCCTCGGCGGCCTCCTCCGACTCGGCCGCGGTCCGCGCCACCAACCCGGTCGCGGAGAGGATCACCTGGCACGGGTCGTCGGCGACCTCCAGCGGCCCCGCCGGCACCGATGCGGCGAGGACCTCCTTCAGGTCGCCGTCGACGAGCGTGGTGCGCCGCTCGGTGGCGAACTGCTTCACCACCGCGGCCAGCTCGTCGGAGACCAGCTTCCGCAGCACCTTCGGGTCGTCGAGGATCTTCGACAGCTCGGCGATCTCGCCGCGCAGCTTCTCCTGCTCGGCCTCCAGCTCCAGCCGGTCGTACTTGGTAAGGCGACGCAGCGGGGTGTCCAGGATGTAGGTGGCCTGGATCTCGGAGAGCTTGAACCTCTGCATCAGGCCGTCCTTGGCGGCCTGGGCGTCCTCGCTGGCCCGGATCAGCCGGACCACCCGGTCGATGTCGAGCAGGGCGATCAGCAGACCGTCGACCAGGTGCAGCCGCTCCTCGCGTCGGCGCCTGCGGTAGGTGCTGCGCCGGGTGACCACCTCGTAGCGGTGGGCGAGGAAGACCTCCAGCAACTCCTTCAGGCCGAGGGTCTGCGGCTGGCCGTCGACCAGGACCAGGTTGTTGACGCCGAACGACTGCTCCAGCGGGGTGAGCCGGTAGAGGTCGGCCAGCAACGCCTGCGGGTTGACCCCGACCTTGCACTCGATGACCAGGCGGGTGCCGTTCTCCCGGTCGGTGAGGTCCTTGACGTCGGCGATGCCGGTCAGCCGCTTGGTCTTGTTGACCTCGTTGGTGATGGCGGCGATGACCTTCTCCGCGCCGACGCCGTAGGGCAGCTCGGTGACGGTGATGGCCTGCCGGCCGCGGCTGCCCTCCAGCGGGCCGGTCTGCACCCGGGCCCGCATCCGCACCACGCCGCGCCCGGTCTCGTACGCCCGGCGCACCTCGTCCAAACCGAGCAGCAGCCCGCCGGTGGGCAGGTCCGGGCCGGGGACGAACTCCATGAGCTTGTCCAGCGGGGCGTCCGGGTGGTTGATCAGCCACCGGGCGGCCTGCACCACCTCGCCGAGGTTGTGCGGGATCATGTTCGTCGCCATGCCGACGGCGATGCCGGACGCGCCGTTGACGAGCAGGTTCGGGAACGCCGCCGGCAGCACGGTGGGCTGGGTCAGCGAGCCGTCGTAGTTGGGCTCGACGTCGACGGTGTCCTCGCCCAGCTCTCCGACGAGCAGCATCGCCTCCCGCGACATCCGGGCCTCGGTGTAGCGCGCGGCGGCCGGACCGTCGTCCGGTGACCCGAAGTTGCCGTGCCCGTCGATGAGCGGGGCATTGAGGGAGAAGTCCTGCGCCAGCCGCACCATGGCGTCGTAGATCGCGGTGTCGCCGTGCGGGTGGTACTTGCCCATCGTGTCGCCGACGATACGGGCGCTCTTGACGTGCCCCCGGTCGGGGCGGTGGCCTTGCTCGTACATCGACCAGAGGATGCGCCGGTGCACCGGCTTGAGCCCGTCCCGGGCGTCCGGCAGGGCGCGGGAGTGGATGACCGAGAACGCGTATTCCAGGTAGGAGTCGGAAACCTCGGTGACCAGCGGGTTGTCGAAGACCCGGGCGCCGGCCTGGTCGAAGGCGGAGAGATCCGCCTTGGCGCGGTCGTCCTTGCGGCGTGCCATGGTGCAGCTTCCTTCCGAAACGAACGCGGTGGTCAGGCGTCGATGGCGTCGCGGTCGACGCGGTCGGCGGAGTCGATGAGCCAGTTGCGGCGGGGCTCGACCTTCTCGCCCATGAGCAGTTCGAGGACACGCTCGGCGGCCTCGACGTCGTCGAGCGTGATCCGGCGGACCGCCCGGGTGGCCGGATTCATGGTGGTCTCCCACAGCTCGTCGGCATCCATCTCGCCGAGGCCCTTGAAACGCGGGATCGGCGTGACGATCTGCTTACCGGCCTTCTCCAGCTTGCGGACCGTCGCCTCCATCTCGGCCTGGGTGTAGGTGTAGACGGTCTGCGGGTGACGGCCCCTCGTGGTGATCTTGTGCAGGGGTGGCATCGCCGCGTAGAGCCGGCCGGCCTCGATCAACGGCCGCATGTAGCGGGCGAAGAGCGTGATCAGCAGCGTCCGGATGTGCGCGCCGTCGACGTCCGCGTCGGCCATGATCAGCACCCGGCCGTAGCGCAGGGTGGACAGGTCGAAGGTGCGCCCGGAGCCGGCGCCCAGCACCTGCACGATCGCCGCGCACTCGGCATTGTCCAGCACCTGCTGGAGACTGGCCTTCTGCACGTTGAGGATCTTGCCGCGGATCGGAAGAAGCGCCTGATATTCGGCGGATCGGGCAAGTCGCCCTGTCCCGAGGGCGCTGTCCCCCTCCACGATAAACAATTCACTTCTTTCGATGCCCGACGCGCGGCAGTCGACCAGCTTGGCCGGCATGGCCGCGCCCTCCAGCGCGGTCTTGCGGCGGGCGGCGTCCTTCTGCTGCTTCTGGGTGAGCCGGACCCGGGCCGCGTCGACGATCTTCTGGAGCACCGTGCGGGCCTCGGCCTTGGTGCGACGGTCGTCCAGCCAGCTCCTGAGGTGCGCCTCGACCAGCCCCTGGAGCACCTTGGTGATGCCGGCGGTGGAGAGCTCGTCCTTGGTCTGCGAGGTGAACTGCGGCTCCGGGATGCGCACGTGCACCACCGCGGTCATGCCCTCCAGGACGTCGTCCAGGGTGGGCGCGTCCTCCTTGGGCTTGAGCAGGCCGCGGGCGTTGCGGGCGGCCTCGGCCAGGGTGCGGGCCAGGGCCCGCTCGAAGCCCTTGCGGTGGGTGCCGCCGTGGGCGTTGCGGATGGTGTTGGTGAAGCACTCGACGGTGCGGTCGTAGCCGGTGCCCCAGCGGAACGCGATCTCCACCTCGGCGCGGCGCTGCACGTTGGACTGCATGACGCCGTTGGCGTCGGCGGCGTTCTCGCGGTAGGTGCCCTCGCCGGTGACCAGCAGCGTGCCGGAGACCGGTCGGTCGCCGGCCGGGGCGAGGAACTCCACCATGTCGGTCAGGCCGTCGGGGAAGTGGAAACGCTCGTCGACGGGCTGCTCGGCGGTCTCGTCGCGCAGCCGGTAGGCCACGCCGGGAACGAGGAAGGCGGTGTTGCGCAGCTTGAGCCGGACCGCGTCGGTGTCGAGCGCGGCCCCGGTCTCGAAGTAGCGGGGATCGTGCCACCAGCGGATCGAGGTGCCGGTGCGCTGGCCGCGCTTCATCGCCCCGACGATCTGGAGGCCGGGGCCGGGGGTGAACGGCGCGTCCGGGCCGTCGCCGTCGAAGACCCCGGGCACGCCGTGGCGGAACGACATGGCGTGGACCTTGCCGCCGCGGCGGACGGTGACGTCGAAGCGGCGGGAGAGGGCGTTGACCGCCGAGGCGCCCACGCCGTGCAGGCCGCCGGAGGTCTTGTAGCCCGAGCCGCCGAACTTGCCACCGGCGTGCAGCCGGGTGAGCACCAGCTCGACGCCGGAGATGCCGGACTTGGCGTGCACGTCCGTCGGGATGCCCCGGCCGTCGTCGTCGACCTGCACCGAGCCGTCGGCGTGCAGGAACACGTCGACGGTGGTGGCGTGACCGGCGACGCCCTCGTCGGTGGAGTTGTCGAGGATCTCGTTGACGAGGTGACCCACGCCACGGCTGTCGGTCGAGCCGATGTACATGCCGGGGCGCTTCCGGACGGCGTCGAGGCCCTCCAGGTGGGTCAGGTCGTCGGCCCCGTAGAGCGTCTCAGGCTGTGCGGTCAACTGGTCGTACTCCCAGGTCTCGGCGGTGTGGTGCCGTTCACCGTGTGCTGCCCCGCGGCGATCGCCGGGCGCGGCGCGCCGCAGCGAGCCTAGCCGGGCGCCCCGACAGGTCGGCGGCACCGGGGCGGTGCGTTGCGCGATCGACCCACCGGCCGGCGTGCGCCGACGGCGGCCGGGCGCGGTGGGCGGGCGTCCGGGCGGCACAACGACCGGCACACCGGATGTCTTCCCCGCGCCGGCCGGCGACGCCGCTCGCGGATGTCGGACCATTGACGTCCGTCACACGCGCGTGATCTGATCGCCCCCCTGAAGAATCTTTCACATTTCGATGTCTGGGAGGTCGGGCATGTCCGTGTTCCGTCGTTCCGCGCTCGCGGCGGCGCTCGCGCTCGCCGCGGTGGCGCTGCCGGCCGCCGTGGCGCCCGCCCGGCCGGCCACCGCCGCGCTGCCCACCGCAGCGGTCGCGCTGGGGGACAGCTTCATCAGCGGCGAGGGTGCCGGGGCGTACGCGCCGGTGGTGGACGTCAACGGGGTGACCCAGGGCTTCCCCGGCTGGTCCGCCGCGAACGCCAACGCCTACTTCTGCCACCGCTCACCGAACGCCTCGCTGTTCCAGGCCGACCTGCCGGGTATCTCCGCGCGGTTCAACCTGGCCTGCTCGGGCGGGCAGCCGTACGACATCGCCAGCGCCTCGGCCACCCGGGCGAAGGGACGGCAGGTGGCCGCCCAGCTCGACCAGCTCCGGGCGGTGGCCCGCACCCACGACATCGACCTGGTGCTGGTGGGGCTCGGCTCGAACAACAGCTCGTTCACCTTCGGCAGCGTGGCGGAGAAGTGCGCCAACCGGTTCATCGCCGACGCCTGGACCGGCTGGTGGGAGTTCTGGGCCTACCTGGGCGGGCCGGTGGAGCAGAAGCCGTGCACGGACGCCGACCTGGGCACCGCCGCGCAGTTCAGCGCCGCCACCGCGGAGACCACCGCCGCGCTGCGGCAGCTCCTCACCACGCTCGACGAGATCGACGCGGACGGCCAGCACCGGGTGGTGTTCCAGGACTACACAAACCCGCTGCCGTACGAGCTGAACCAGAGCTACTGGAGCGAGGACGGCCGGGACGACAACCGGGACAAGTTCCGCGCCCTGGGCGCCGAGCGGTACGCGGCCGGCTGCCCGATCCACCGGGCCAGCCTGGCGCCCGGGCAGCGCTTCTCGCAGGGGCTCGGCTCCCTGGTCAGCTCCGTGCGCGGCACGCTCGCCGCCGAGTTCCCGACCGACGACCTGGTCTACCTGAACGTGCAGCGCGCGTTCGACGGGGCCCGGCTCTGCGAGTCGACCGGCAGCCCGGGCAACGCCCTGGCCACCCCGATCCGGTTGATGGACGGCCCGAGCGGCGTCTTCGTCACCAGCCTCTCCGGCAAGGACAAGATCGACATCCAGCGGATCGCGAACACCTGCGGCACCTACTTCCAGACCTGCCAGGAGTCGTGGCACCCGAACGCCGCCGGGCACAAGGTGCTCGGCCGGTGCCTGGCCGGGGCGGCGGCGACCGGCGCCCGTACCGTCTCCTGTGTCCGTGCGCCGGACGGCACGGTGAGCGTGAGCTGAGCGCGACGGCCGGCGTCCCGCGTCGCGGGGCGCCGGCCGGGTCAGGCCCGGGTCGCGGTGCCGAGCACGTGCGGCGAGGCCGGCGCGGGGAGGCCGGTCGGCGGGAAGCGGAACCGGTCCAGCCCGGTCACCGTGAAGCCGGCGTCCCGGATCGCCCCCACCGTGTCCCGAGCGGTGTGGCAGCCGGCGCACAGCAGCGGCCACAGCGTGGCGTCGGCGAGGCGTTGGGCCCGGCGCAGGCCCGGCGTCGCGGCCACCACGTGCTCGTAGAAGCGCAGTTCGCCGCCGGGCCGCAGCACCCGGCGCGCCTCCCGCAACGCCACCGCCTGGTCCGGCACCGAGCAGAGCACGAGGGACAGCACCACCGCGTCGGCGGCGCCGTCGGCGACCGGCAGCGCCTCGGCCAGCCCGGCGGCGACGGTCACCGGCACCGGGGCGCCAGGGGCGGCGGCGCGGGCCAGGGCACGCAGGCGTCGTTCCGGCTCGACGGCCAGCACCCGGGTCACCCCGGGCGGGTAGTGCGCCAGGTTGCGCCCGTTGCCGGCGCCGACCTCGACCACCCGGCCACGCAGCCCGGCCACCAGGCGGCGGCGGTGCGCGGCGGCACCGGCCCGGTCCATCGCGACGCTGGCGCGGGCGAAGAGCCGGGCGAAGACCGGATGGGAGACCGCCATCAGTGACCGGCCGGCGCGGCGCGGAGGGTGAGCAGGAGCGGACCGGCGGCCCCGTCGACCAGGTCGCCGAGGCGCACCTCGTCGAGCACGGCGAGGAAGGCGGCCTGCGCGCGGCGCAGCTCCCCGCGCAGCCGGCACCCGGCGACCAGCGGGCAGGCCGGTTCGTTGCAGTTCACCACCTCGCCGTCGCCCTCGAAGGCGCGGACCACCCGCCCGACGGTGAGGTCACCGGCGTGCTCGGCGAAGGCCACCCCGCCGGAGCGACCCCGGATGGTCACCAGGACGCCGATCCGTTGCAGCCGCTGCACCACCTTGGCGACGTGACTGCGGGGCAGCGCGAGCCCGGTGGCGAGCTCGTCCACGGTGGCCCGGGTCGGTGACGCGGCGGTCAGCATGGCGATCCGCAGCGCCATGTCGGTCGACCGGTTGAGCCTCACGCACCGACCCTAGCCACTCCGTCCCGACCGCGTCACGCGCGGATCGGCCCGCCCCCGCGCCGGAAAAACAGGAGTTCACCGGCCCGGTTTCCGCGTCGAGGTGTTGACCAGGGGCCGAACCCTCCACGCCGGAGCCGCCCGGCCCGGAGAAGTCGACGATCTCCAGGTTAGGCGCGGATCGCGAGGGTAGGGATCCAGCCATGCACGTGCTGGGCATCAACGCGATCTTCCACGACCCGGCCGCCGCCCTGGTGGTCGACGGCCGGGTGGTGGCCGCCGCCGAAGAGGAACGCTTCAGCCGCCGCAAGCACGGCAAGCGGCCGGTGCCGTTCTCCGCCTGGGAGCTGCCCGAGCTGTCCGCCGCGTGGTGCCTGGCCGAGGCCGGCATCGACGTCGACCGGCTCGACGCCGTCGCGTACTCCTTCGATCCCGGCCTGTGCCGCGACCCGGCCGAGTTGGGCCTCGCCGACCCGTGGGACGGGCTACGGGTCGACTACGCGCGACGGGCGCCGCAGTTCCTCGCCGCCGCGCTGCCCGGGCTCGACCCGGAGCGGGTGCGGTTCGTGCCGCACCACGTGGCGCACGCCGCGTCCGCCGGGCTGGCGGCGCCGCCGGCCGGCGACGACACCGCGGTGCTGGTGCTCGACGGTCGGGGCGAGGTGGCCAGCCACCTGGCCGGCGTCTACCGGGGCGGGCGGTTGTCCCCGCTGCGTTCGCAGGAGCTGCCGCACTCCCTCGGCCTGCTCTACGAGGACCTGACCCGGCACCTGGGTTTCCTGCACTCCAGCGACGAGTACAAGGTGATGGCGCTCGCCTCCTACGGCTCGCCGAAGCACCTGGACACGCTGCGGGAACTGGTCCGGGTCACCGACGACGGCGGTTTCCGGGTGGAGCGGATCGACTGGTCGAGCCTGGCCAAGCGGGTCGAGGCGGGCGCGGAGCTGGGTGCGGCGCACGCCGACCTGGCCGCCAGCGTGCAGCGGCGGCTGGAGGAGGTCGTGCTCGACCTGGCCCGCTGGCTGTACGACGCCGCAGGCGGCGCCCGCACGCTGGCGATGGCCGGCGGGGTGGCGCTGAACTGCGTGGCGAACGCCCGGATCGCCGCCGAGGGGCCGTACCGCGACGTGTGGGTGCAGCCGGCGGCCGGCGACGCCGGCACGGCGCTCGGCGCGGCCCTGCACGTCGCCGGTGAACTGGGCGACCGGTCGGCCCCGATGACCGGGGTGGACCTCGGTCGGGGCTGGTCGGACGAGGAGTTGGAGGCGGAGCTGCGGCGCGCGGCGCTGCCGTACACCCGACCGGAGTCGATCGCCGCCGAGGCGGCCCGGGTGCTCGCCGACAACGGCATCGTCGCCTGGTACCAGGGACGCAGCGAGTACGGCCCGCGGGCGCTGGGCCACCGGTCGCTGCTCGCCCACCCCGGCGACCGGGACACCACCCGCCGGATGAACGACGTGAAGGGCCGCGAGCAGTTCCGCCCGATCGCCCCGATGGTGCGCGCGGAACGCTTCCCGGACGTGTTCGAGGGGGTGTACCCGAGCCCGTACATGCTGTTCGTGCACCGGGTGAAGCCGGGCTGGCGGGACCGCATCCCGGCGGTCACCCACGTCGACGGCACGGCCCGGGTGCAGACCGTGCACCCGGGGACCGAGCCGCTGGTGGCCGAGCTGCTCGCCGAGTTCGAGCGGCGCACCGGGTTGCCGGTGGTGGTGAACACGTCGCTCAACACCGCCGGACGGCCCATGGTGGACACGCCGCGCGAGGCGATGGAGCTGTTCGGTTCCGCGCCGGTGGACCTGCTCGCGCTGGGCCCGTTCGCGGTGCACCGCCGGGCACTGGGCGGTGCCCGGTGATCAGCCTGGTGGTGCCCACGCTGGGCCGGCCCAGCCTGGTCGCGCTGCTGGACGCGCTTGCCGGCCAGCTCGGCGGACCGGCCGGCGACGGGACGGCCGACGTGGAGCTGCTGCTCGTCGACGACCGGCGGCGCGACGCCGGTGAGCTGGCCGTGCCGGGGGCGCTGACCGCGTACACGAAGGTGCTGACCGGGCGCGGCGCGGGCCCGGCGGCGGCCCGCAACCTGGGCTGGCGCGCGGCCCGGGGCGAGTGGGTGGTCTTCCTCGACGACGACGTGGTGCCGGCCCCGGACTGGCTGGTCCGGTTGCGCGCCGACCTGGCCGTGGCCGGCCGGGTCGGCGGCGTGCAGGGCGTGGTGGACGTGCCACTGCCGGCGCATCGGCGACCCACCGACTGGGAACGCGGCACCGCCGGGCTCGCCGAGAGCCGGTGGATCACCGCGGACATGGCGTACCGCCGGGCCGCGCTCGCCGCGGTCGGTGGGTTCGACGAGCGTTTCCCGCGCGCCTACCGGGAGGACGCCGAGCTGGCCCACCGGGTCCGGCGCGCCGGCTGGGAGCTGGTGCGCGGCTCGCGGCGGGTGACCCACCCGGTGCGCCCGGAGAGCCGCTGGGTCAGCCTGCGCACCCAGCGCGGCAACGCCGACGACGCGCTGCTGCGCCGCCGCTACGGCCCCCGGTGGCGCACCGAGCTGGACCTGCCGCCGGGACGGCGGCCCCGACACGCCGCGGTCACCGCCGCCGCCGCGGTGGCGCTGGCCGCCGCGGCGACCCGCGCCGCCGGCCGCCGGCCGCGGGCGCTCGGCGTCGTCGGCGGGCTGGCCGCGCTCGGCTGGGCGGCCGGGACCGCCGAGTTCGCCCGGGCCCGGATCGCGCCCGGTCCGCGCACCCCGGACGAGGTCGTCACCATGCTGGCCACCAGCGTGCTCATCCCGCCGCTGGCGACGGTCCACTGGGTACGCGGCTGGTGGCGCGCCCGCGCCGTCGCGGCCGGGGACGGCCGCTGATGTCCGGCCTCTACGACGCGGTGCTGCTGGACCGCGACGGCACGCTGGTGGAGGACGTGCCGTACAACGGCGATCCGGAGAAGGTGCGTCCGCTGCCGGGCGCCCGGGAGGCGTTGGACCGGCTGCGTGCCGCCGGGCTGCGGCTGGCCGTGGTGACCAACCAGTCCGGCCTGGCCCGGGGTCTGTTCACCGGCACGCAGATGCGGGCCGTGCACGCCCGGATCGAGGAGTTGCTCGGGCCGTTCGACCACTGGGCCGTCTGCCCGCACGACGACGGCGACGGCTGCGGCTGCCGCAAGCCCGCGCCCGGTCTGGTGCACGCCGCCGCCCGGGCGCTCGGCACCACCGCGAGCCGGTGCGTGCTGGTCGGTGACATCGGCCGGGACATGACCGCCGCGCTGGCCGCCGGCGCCACCGGTGTCCTGGTGCCGACTGCGGTCACCCGGCCGGAGGAGGTGGCCGCCGCGCCGGCCGTGGCCGCCGGCCTGCCCGGCGCGGTGGACGAGATCCTACGACGCGCCCGGGCGGTCCGGCCGGTGACGCCGCGCACCACCCGGGCCGGCACCGTGCTCGTGGTCCGCAGCGACTCCGCCGGGGACGTGCTGGTGACCGGGCCGGGCATCCGGGCGGTCGCGGCCGGCGCGGACCGGGTGGTGCTGCTGTGCGGGCCGCGCGGCCGGGCCGCCGCCGAGTTGCTGCCCGGCGTCGACGAGGTCGTCGAGTGGCCGCTGCCCTGGATCGACGGCTCCCCCGCGCCGGTGGACCCGGACGACATGCGGCGGTTGACCGGCCGGCTCGCGGCGGTACGCGCCGACGAGGCGGTCGTCTTCACGTCCTTCCACCAGTCCGCCCTGCCGCTGGCCCTGCTGCTGCGGATGGCCGGGGTGCGGCGGGTCAGCGCGATCAGCGACGACTACCCCGGCAGCCTCCTCGACGTCCGCCACCGGGTGCCGGCCGGCGTGCCCGAACCCGAACGCGCCCTGTCGTTGGCCGCCGCCGCCGGCTTCGGCCTGCCCGAGCACGACGAACCCGCGCTGCGGGTGCGGACCGGGCCGGGACCGCGACCGCCCGGCGGGGACCACGTCGTGGTGCATCCCGGCGCGTCGGTGCCGGCGCGCGCCTGCCCGCCCCGGCGCTGGGCACGGATCGTGGCCGCGCTGGCCGCCGACGGGCGGCGGGTGCTGGTGACCGGCGGGCCGGGCGAACGGGAACTGACCGCCGAGGTGGCCGTGGCCGGTGGCGTGGACCTGGGCGGTACGACGGACCTCGCCGGGCTGGCCCGGCTGCTGGCCGGCGCCCGGTGCCTGGTGGTGGGCAACACCGGCCCGGCGCACCTGGCCGCCGCGGTCGGCACCCCGGTGGTGAGCCTGTTCGCGCCGACCGTGCCGTTCGGCCAGTGGGGGCCCTACCGGGTGCCGACGGTCCGCCTCGGCGACGCCGCCGCGCCCTG
>NZ_JBFAGS010000047.1:0-17254 GCF_040653835.1 Micromonospora sp. NPDC050980
TGCCGGCGTTGCGCAAGGACCGCGACGAGGTCACCGCGTTGCTGGCCGCCGCCGGGCGGCTGTGGACCGTCGGGGTGTCGGTGGACTGGGCGGCGGTCCTGCCGCCGGCGGGACACGTCGACCTGCCCACCTACCCGTTCCAACGGCAGTCCTACTGGCCGCCGGCCCGCGCCGGGCACGGCAACGTCGCCGCCGCCGGACTGTCCGCCGCCGAGCACCCGTTGCTCACCGCCGCGGTGACGCTCGCCGACAACGACGGCATCCTGCTCACCGGCCGCCTCTCCGTGCACACCCACCCGTGGTTGGCCGACCACGTCGTCATGGACCGCGTCGTGCTGCCCGGCACCGCCTTCGTCGAGCTGGTGCTGCGCGCCGCCCAGCAGGCCGGCGGACTCGACCTCGCGGACCTCACCATCGAAACCCCGCTGGTGCTGCCCGCCACCGGCGGTGTCCAGCTCCAGGTGCGGGTCACCGACGACGCGGGCGAACGCTCGGTGCAGGTGTACGCCCGGCCCGAGCCGGCCGCCGGCGCGGAGCCGGAGTGGACCCGCCACGCGTCCGGCGTGCTCGCCACCCCCGCCACCGTCGATGAGTTCGACCTGGCGGCCTGGCCCCCGTCGGGCGCGGAGCCGATCGACCTCGGCGACTTCTACGGCGACGCCGCCGCCCGCACCGGCCTGCGCTACGGCCCGGTTTTCCGCGGACTGCGCGAAGCCTGGCTGCTCGACGGCGACGTCTACGCGGAGGTCGCGCTGCCGGCCGAGGCGCACGCCGACGCGGCCCGGTTCGCGTTGCACCCGGCCCTGTTCGACGGCGCGCTGCACGCCGCCGCGCTCGGCGGCCTGCTGCCGGACGACGGCTCCGCCCGCCTGCCGTTCGCCTGGACCGACGTGCGGCTGCATGCCTCCGGCGCCCCGACGCTGCGGGTCCGCCTGCGTCCCGACGGCCCGGAAGCCGTCACGCTCCAGGTCGCCGACGTGGACGGCGCCCCGGTCGCCACCGTCGGCCGGCTGGTCCTGCGTCCGGCCTCCCGCGACCAGCTCGACTCCGTCACCGGCGGCGCGGTGCGCGACGCGCTGTACGCCGTGACGTGGACCGCGCTCCCGCCGTCCCGCGCCGAGGCGCCCGTGGCCGACGTGGTCGTGCTGCCGGTCCGGTCCGACGACGTGCACACCGCCGTCGCCGAGACGCTCACCGGCGTACAGGAATGGCTTGCCGACGACCGGCACGCCGACGGCCGCCTGGTGGTCGTCACCCGCGGTGCCGCGCCGGTCGGCGGCGCGGTGACCGACCTGGCCGGCGCGGCGGTGCGGGGTCTGTTGCGGTCGGCGCAGACCGAGAACCCGGGCCGGATCGTGCTCGCCGACCTGGACCACCCGGAGCCGTCCGAGACGCTGCTGGCCGACCTGCTCGCCCGGGACGAACCGGAGCTGGCGGTACGCGGCGCCGACGTGTTCGCCCCACGGCTGACCCGGGCCCTCCCCGCGCCCGCGCCCACGCTCACGCTGCCGGTGGGTGCGGAGTCGTGGCGGGTGGCTCCGGGTGGCGACGGTGCGTTGTCGAGCCTGGGTTGTGTCGAGGTTCCGGTCGCGGAACTCGGTGCGGGTGAGGTGCGCATCTCCGTTCGTGCGGTCGGGGTGAACTTCCGTGACGTGCTGGTGGGTCTGGGGGTGTATCCGGATCCGGCGGCGGTGATGGGTTCCGAGGGCGCGGGTGTGGTGGTCGAGGTCGGCCCGGACGTGTCGGACCTGGTCGTGGGTGATCGGGTGTTCGGTCTGTTCCATGGTGGGTTCGCCCCTGACGTCGTGGCTGACCACCGTGTGGTGGCGCGGATGCCGGAGGGTTGGTCGTTCGCGCAGGCGGCTGCGGTGCCGATGGCGTTCCTGACGGCCTGGTACGGGCTCACGGACCTGGGGCGGCTTCAGGCTGGTCAGCGGGTGTTGGTGCACGCGGCTGCCGGTGGTGTCGGTATGGCGGCGGTGCAGTTGGCCCGGTTGTGGGGTGCGGAGGTGTTCGCGACGGCGTCGCCGTCGAAGTGGGCGGCTGTCCAGGAACTCGGCGTCGACCCTGCGCGCATCGCCTCATCCCGGGATCTGGGTTTCGCTGACGTGTTCGGCGTCGTGGATGTGGTGTTGGACTCGCTTGCCGGTGAGTTCGTGGACGCGTCGTTGGGGATGTTGGTTCCGGGTGGCCGGTTCGTGGAGATGGGAAAGGCGGACGTCCGTGACGCCGCTGAGGTCGAGCGTCGGCTCGGGGTCTGGTACAAGGCGTTTGATCTGTCGGAGGCGGGTGCGGATCGCACGGCGGTGATGTTGGCCGAGCTGCTCGCCCTGTTCGAGACGGGGAAACTGCGGCTGCTCGCGCCAACGGTCGCGGATGTGCGGGAGCTTCCGACTGTGCTGGGCGCGATGAGCCGCGGCGCCCATGTGGGCAAGAACGTGGTGTTGGTGCCCCGCCCGATCGACGGCCCGGTGTTGATCACCGGTGGCACGGGTGGTTTGGGTGGATTGCTGGCGGCGCATCTGGTGGACGTGTACGGGGTGCGGGATCTGGTGCTGGTCAGCCGCTCCGGTGGACCCGCCCCGGAGTTGGATGCCCGGGTACGGGTGGTCGCCGCCGACGTGACTGACCGGGACGCGCTCGCCGCCGTGATCGACGGCATCGACAACCTTGCGGGTGTGGTGCACTGCGCCGGGGTGCTCGATGACGGGGTGTTCACCAGCCTGACCGCCGAGCGGGTGGCCGGGGTGCTGGCGCCCAAGGTCGATGCGGTGGTGCACCTGCACGAGTTGACCCGGGACATGGACCTGGCGATGTTCACCGTGTTCTCGTCGATCTCGGCGGTGTTCGGGTCGGCGGGCCAGGCGGCGTACGCGGCGGCGAACGCGTTCCTGGACGGCTTCGTGGCGTACCGTCGCGGGCTCGGTCTGGTCGGTCAGTCGCTGGGCTGGGGGCTGTGGGCCAACACCGCCGGCATGGGCGGCCGGCTGACCGGCGCCGACGCCGACCGGGTCACCCGGGCCGGCGACGCGCTCCCCGACGAGCTGGGCCTCGCCCTGTTCGACGCGGCCCGGCACCTGCCCGCCCCGCACCTCGTCCCGGCCACCCTCGACCTCACCGCGTTCCGCCGCGCCGGCACCCTGCCCGCGCTGCTGCGTGGCCTGGTGCGCGGCACCGGCCGACGCGCCGCCCAGCACACCGGCGGCGGCTCCGGCCTGGCCCGCCGCCTGCTGGCGCTGCCCGAGGCCGAACGCGAACGTACCCTCGTCGCCCTCGTCTGCGACCAGGTCGCCGCCGTCCTCGGCCACAGCGGCGCCGACGCCGTCGACGCCCGGCACGCCTTCAAGGACCTCGGCTTCGACTCGCTCACCTCCGTCGAGCTGCGCAACCGGCTCAACGCGGCGGCCGGGATCCGGCTGCCCGCCACCGTTGTCTTCGACTACCCGAACCCGACACTGCTCGCCACCTACCTCGGCCGGCAACTCGCCGGCACGACCGACCCGGCCAGGCCCGCCGCCGTCGCCACCGTCGACGCCGACGAACCGATCGCCATCGTCGGCATGGGCTGCCGCTTCCCCGGCGGCGTCGAGAACCCGGCCGACCTGTGGGACCTGCTGACCGCCGGCACCGACGCCATCGCGACGTTCCCGGCCGACCGCGGCTGGACCGGCGACCACGACGGCTACGCCCGGGTGGGCGGCTTCATCGACCACGCCGCCGACTTCGACGCGCGGCTGTTCGGCATCTCACCCCGCGAAGCCCTCGCCATGGACCCGCAGCAGCGGGTGCTGCTGGAAACCTCCTGGGAAGCGTTCGAGTCGGCCGGCATCGACCCGGTGACCCTGCACGGCAGCCAGACCGGGGTCTTCGTCGGCGCGGCGGCCTCCCGCTACGGCCAGGGCGCGGACCTGCCGGCCGAGGCCGAGGGACACGTGCTGACCGGCATCGCGACAAGTGTGATCTCCGGCCGGGTCGCCTACTCGTTCGGCCTCGAAGGCCCCGCCGTCACCATCGACACCGCCTGCTCGTCGTCGCTCGTCGCGCTGCACCTCGCCGTGCAGGCGCTGCGGCAGGGCGAGTGCGACATGGCGCTGGCCGGTGGCGTCACCGTGATGGCCGGACCGGACATCTTCGTCGAGTTCGACAGGCAACGCGGGCTGGCCGCCGACGGGCGGTGCAAGGCGTTCTCCGCCGAGGCCGACGGCACCGGCTGGGGCGAGGGCGCCGGCGTCCTGCTCGTCGAACGGCTCGCCGACGCGCAGCGGAACAACCACCGGATCCTCGCCCTGGTACGCGGGTCCGCCATCAACCAGGACGGCGCCTCCAACGGGCTGACCGCCCCCAACGGGCCGTCCCAGCAACGGGTGATCGACCGGGCGCTGGCCGCAGCGGGGCTCCGCGGCGCCGACGTCGACGCGGTCGAGGCGCACGGCACCGGCACCGCGCTCGGCGACCCGATCGAGGCGCAGGCGGTGCTCGCCACGTACGGGCGGGACCGGGACCCGGAGCGTCCGCTGCTGCTCGGCTCGGTGAAGTCCAACATCGGCCACACCCAGGCGGCGGCCGGCGTCGCCGGGGTGATCAAGATGGTGCTCGCGATGCGGCACGGCGAGCTGCCGCGCACGCTGCACGCCGCGCACCCCTCGCCGCACGTCGACTGGACCGGCGGGGCGCTGAGCCTCCTCGACGCGCCGACGGCCTGGCCCGTCACCGGCCGGGCCCGCCGGGCCGCGGTCTCCTCGTTCGGCATCAGCGGCACGAACGCGCACGTGGTGCTCGAACAGGCGCCCCCGGCGTCCGCCGCCGAGCCGCAGCCGGCGCCCGGCCTGGTGCCGTGGGTGGTCACCGGCCACACCGCCGATGCCGTGCGCGCCCAGGCCGGCCGGCTGCGCGACCTCGCCGCCGCGGACGGGCGTTCCGGCGGGACGTCGCCGCTCGACCTGGTCGCCGTCGCTCACACCCTCGCGACCGGCCGCAAGGCCCTGAAGCATCGGGCCGTGGTGGTCGGCGCCGACCTCGACGAGATCCTCGACGGCCTGACCGCCGTCCGCGACGGCGGGCTGACCGCCGGCACCGAGCTGCTCGGCCGGACCGCGTTCCTGTTCACCGGTCAGGGGGCGCAGCGGGTCGGGATGGGTGTGGGTCTGGCGGCGCGGTTCCCGGTGTTCGCGGGGGTGTTCGACGCCGTCGTGGGCCGGTTCGACGGGTTGCGGGCGGCCCTGGGGTCGGAGGAGATTCACCGGACGGTGCACGCACAGGCCGGTTTGTTCGCGGTCGAGGTGGCGTTGTTCCGGTTGCTGGAGTCGTGGGGTGTCATCCCGGACTACCTGTTGGGTCACTCGATCGGTGAGGTCGCCGCCGCGCACGTCGCGGGTGTGCTGTCGCTGGACGACGCGGTGACGTTGGTGGCGGCGCGGGGCCGGTTGATGCAGGCGTTGCCGGCGGGTGGGGCGATGCTGGCGGTGCAGGCGTCCGAGGAGTCGGTGCGGGAGGCCATCGCCGGCACCGGTGTGGATATCGCGGCGGTGAACGGCCCGACGGCGGTCGTCGTCTCCGGCCCGGCCGAGGCGGTCGACGCACTGGCGGCGCGCTTTGCGAAGACCACCCGGCTCACCGTGTCGCACGCGTTCCACTCGTCGCTGATGGAGCCGATGCTGGCCGAGTTCGCGGCGACCGTCGAGGGCATCATCTTCGCGCCGCCGCAGATCCCGGTGGTGTCGAACCTGACCGGCGAGCCGGTCGAGGAGTTCACCGCCGACTACTGGGTGCGGCACGTGCGCGACGCGGTGCGCTTCCACGACGGCATACGGTGGCTCACCGCGCAGGGAACCACCCGCTTCGTCGAGGTCGGCCCGGCGGCGGTGCTGACCGGGCTGGTGCCCGACGGCGTCGCCGTCGCCCCGCTCCGCAAGGACCAGGACGAGGAACGATCCACCCTGCGGGCACTGGCGGACCTGTTCGCGGCCGGTGTCCCGATCGACTGGCCGGCGGTCGGCGGCTGGCGGTCACCCGCCCGGGCCGACCTGCCGACGTACGCGTTCCAGCGCGACCGTTACTGGCTGACCCCGTCCCAGCCGGCCCCGGCGATCGGCGGCGACGACAGCGGCTTCTGGTCGGCGGTGGAGCGGGCCGACCGGGACGGGCTGGCCGCCGAGCTGGGCCTGGCCGCCGACGACGCGGGCGCGCTGGACGGACTGCTGCCGTCGCTGTCCGCGTGGCGTCGCCGCCGTCGCGCGCAGAGCGTCGTCGAGGGCTGGCGGTACCGGATCGGCTGGGCACCGATCGCGGAGCCGGCCCCGGCGGTGCTGGCGGGGGCATGGCTGGTGGTGTCCGACGACGCGACCGACGTCGCCGACATCACCGCCGCCCTGACGGCGGCAGGCGCCGAGGTGGTACGGGTGCAGGGGCCGGCCGACCGCGCTGTGCTGACCGGCGTGCTGGCCGTCGCCACCGACGTCAACGGCGTCGTCTGGGCCGGAAACGCGGGCCATTCATTGACCGTGCTGCTGCAGGCGGTCGGGGACGCCGAGATCGGCGCCCGGGTGTGGGCGGTGACACGTGGTGCCGTCGCGGTGGGCCGGTCCGAGTCGGTGACCGATGTCGCCGCCGCGACGGTCTGGGGTGTGGGCCGCGTCGCGGCGCTGGAACTGCCGCAGACGTGGGGCGGTCTGGTGGACCTGCCGGCGGTGCTGGGCGAGCGGGAGGGCCGCCGGTTCGCGGCGCTCCTCGCCGCGGACGGCGAGGACCAGCTCGCGGTACGTGCCTCCGGGGTCTTCGCCCGCCGCCTGCGACGTGCCACCCCGGCCGGCCCGTCGAGCCCGGTGTCGTTGTCCGGCACGGTGTTGGTCACGGGTGGGACGGGTGCGCTGGGTTCGCGGGTGGCGCGGTGGGTGGTGCGGCGTGGTGCGTCGCGGGTGGTGTTGGTGTCGCGTCGTGGTCAGCGGGCTTCGGGTGTCGGTGACCTCGTGGCGGAGTTGACTGCTGAGGGTGCCGAGGTGTCGGTGGTGGCGTGTGATGTGGCCGACCGGGACGCGGTCCAGCGGGTGGTGGCCGGTATCGATGATCTGACGGGTGTGGTGCACGCGGCGGGTGTGTCCGGCGTGGAGAGCCTGCTGGACGTGTCGGTGGAGTCGTTCGGGGCGGTGGTGTCGGGCAAGGTGTCCGGTGCGGTGCACCTGGACGAGGCGACGGCTGATCTCGACCTTGACCTGTTCGTGGTGTTCTCGTCGATCGCGGGTGTGTGGGGCAGTGGTGGTCAGGCGGCGTATGCCGCGGGTAATGCGGTGTTGGACGCGTTGGTGGAGTCCCGGCGTGCGGCGGGGAGGGCGGGTACGGCGGTTGCGTGGGGTCCGTGGGCCGAGGGTGGGATGGCCGGTGAGGCTGGTGCGGCGGACTACCTGGCGCGTCGTGGTCTGGTGGCGTTGGATCCGGACCTGGCGGTGCGGGCGTTGGCGTTGGCGGTTGATGCCGGTGATGTGACGTCGGTCGTGGCGGACGTGGACTGGTCGCGGTTCGTGCCGACGTTCGCCGCCAAGCGTCCGGCGCCGCTGTTCAGTGAGCTGGTCGTCGCGGCGGAGGCGGTCGCCGACGGCGGCGGGTTGGCGGCTCGCCTGGCGGGCCTGCCGGAGCCCGAGCGGCGCCGGGAGTTGCTGGCGTTGGTGCGGACGCAGACCGCGAAGGCTCTGGGGTATGCCGGTGCGGCGCAGGTGGAGGCCGGGACGGCATTCCGGGAACTGGGTATCGACTCGGTGACCGCGGTGGAGGTGAGAAGTCGCATCAACGCGGCCACCGGCCTGCACCTGGGGTCGTCGCTGGTGTTCGACTACCCGACCCCGCAGGTTCTCGCCGACCATCTGCTGCGGGCGCTGGGCCTCGCCACCGCGACCGACGCGTCGGTGCTCACCGTGCCGCAGCCCCTGACCGACGACGACATCGTCATCGTCGGGATGGCGTGCCGGTATCCGGGTGGGGTCGAGTCGCCGGAGGACCTGTGGCGTCTGGTCGCCGGGGGCGCCGATGGCATGTCGGTGTTTCCGTCCGACCGGGGTTGGGTCGTGCCGGAGGGTGCCGGCTATGCGGCGCTGGGTGGTTTCGTCGACACCGCGACGGGCTTCGACGCGGGCCTGTTCGGGATCTCCCCACGCGAGGCGGTCGCGATGGACCCGCAGCAGCGGCTGCTGCTGGAGGTGTCCTGGGAGACGCTGGAGCGTTCCGGGGTGGATCCGCGGTCGTTGCGGGGTCGTCCGGTGGGTGTGTTCGTGGGCGCGTCGAATTCGGGCTACACCGCTGACGGCGCGGACGGTCACGCGCTCACCGGTACGGCGAACAGTGTGATCTCAGGTCGGGTGTCGTACTCGTTCGGGTTCGAGGGCCCGGCGATGACCGTCGACACGGCCTGCTCCTCCTCACTGGTGGCGTTGCACCTGGCGGCGCAGGCGTTGCGGTCTGGCGAGTGTGACCTGGCTCTGGCGGGTGGGGTCACGGTGATCACGGGTCCGGAGGTGTTCGCGGAGTTCGCCCGTCAGGACGGCCTGTCGTCGGACGGCAGGTGCAAGTCGTTCGCGGGTGCTGCCGACGGCACGGGGTGGGCCGAAGGCGTCGGGATGCTGCTGGTCGAGCGGCTGTCGGACGCGCGACGGCACCACCACCGCGTGCTCGCCGTCGTCCGAGGCTCCGCGGTCAACCAGGACGGCGCGTCGAACGGATTGACCGCGCCGAACGGCCCGGCGCAGCAGCGGGTGATCCGCCAGGCTCTGGCCAGCGCTGGCCTGACCACCGGTGATGTGGATGTGGTGGAGGCGCACGGTACGGGCACCCGGTTGGGTGATCCGATCGAGGCGCAAGCGCTCTTGGCGACCTATGGGCAGGATCGTGAGCAGCCGCTGTGGTTGGGTTCGATCAAGTCGAACATCGGGCATACGCAGGCCGCGGCGGGTGTCGCGGGCATCATCAAGATGGTCATGGCGATGCGGCACGGGGCGTTGCCGGCGACCTTGCACGTGGACGAGCCGTCCCCGCACGTGGACTGGAGCGCCGGGGCGGTGGAGCTGCTCACCGCGGCCCAGCCGTGGCAGGCGCGGGATCGAGCACGGCGTGCGGCGGTGTCGGCGTTCGGGATCAGCGGGACGAACGCGCATCTGATCCTGGAGGAGCCGGCCGAACAGCCGGTCGTGGTCGAGTCGCCGCAGGTCGAGGGTCCGTTGCCGTGGGTGGTGTCGGCGCGGTCGGCGGAGGCGTTGGCCGGTCAGGTGGAGCGGTTGCGCGATGTGGTGGCCGCCGAGCCGGAGCTGGACCCGGCCGCCGTCGCCTGGTCGCTGGCGACCGGCCGGGCCGCTCTGGAGCACCGCACGGTCCTGCTCGCTGGGGCGCGTGCGGACGTCCTCGACGGCCTTCGGACGTCCGCCGGGCCGGACAGCGCCGGCATGCGAGCGTCGGCGGTGTCGGACAGCGCGGACGTGCGGGCGGTGCCGGACGGTGCCGGCTTGCAGGCGTCGGCGGTGCCGGACGGCGTCGATCTGTTGGCGTCGGTGGTGTCGGGTGTGGTGTCCGAGGGTGGCCTGGCGTTCCTGTTCACCGGTCAGGGTGCGCAGCGGGTCGGGATGGGTGTGGGTCTGGCGGCGCGGTTCCCGGTGTTCGCGGAAGCGTTCGACGGGATCTGTGCCCGCTTCGACCAGCTCCTGGACATGCCGCTGCGCGACGCGATCGACTCCGACGCGGTCCACCAGACCGTCTACGCCCAGGCCGGCCTGTTCGCCGTCGAGGTGGCCCTGTTCCGGCTCCTCGAATCGTGGCGGATCACCCCGGACTTCCTGCTGGGCCACTCGATCGGTGAGATCGCCGCCGCGCATGTCGCGGACGTGCTGTCGCTCGACGACGCGGTCACGCTGGTGGCCGCGCGAGGCCGGCTCATGCAGGCGTTGCCGGTCGGCGGCGCGATGCTCGCGGTGCAGGGGACCGAGGCTGAGGTGCGGGAGATCATCGCCGGCACGGGTGTGGACGTCGCGGCGGTGAACGGCCCGACCTCGATCGTGATCTCCGGCCCGGCCGACGTGATCGACGAGGTGGCGTCGCAGTTCGCCAAGGCCACCCGGTTGACGGTGTCGCATGCGTTCCACTCGGCGTTGATGGAGCCGATGCTGGCGGAGTTCGCGGCGGCGATCGCGCACATCACGTTCGAGGCCCCGCGTGTCCCGGTGGTGTCGAACCTGACCGGGGAGCCGGTGCCGGAGTTCACCGCCGGCTACTGGGTGCGGCACGTGCGGGAGGCGGTGCGCTTCGACGACGGCATGGCCTGGCTCGCCGCGAACGGCGTGACCCGCTGCCTGGAGGTCGGCCCGGCGGGCGTGCTGTCCGCGATGGCCGCGCCCGGGCTGACCTACGTCCCGGCGCTGCGCAAGGACCGCGACGAGGCGTCCACGCTGCTGGCCGCCGTCGGGCGGCTCTGGACCGTCGGCGTGCCCGTCGACTGGACGACGCTCCTGCCCGCCGCGCCCCGCGTCGACCTGCCCACGTACGCCTTCCAGCGGGACCGGTACTGGCGGTCCCCGCGCACGGCGGACCCGGTCGAGGCGGCGTTCTGGCAGGCGGTCGAGGACGAGAGGCTGCACGACCTGCTGCACACCGACGTGCCGGCGTCGCTCGGCGCCGCGCTCGCCGAGTGGCGGCGCGACCGGGTGGCGGCCGGCACGTCCGCCTCCTGGCGTTACCAGATCGTGTGGGAGCCGGCCGTCGAGCCGCCCTCGCCGGCCGCCGGCCGGTGGGTCGTGGTCGTGCCGCGGGCGGGCATGGCCGAGGCGATGTTCGGCGGCACCGGGCTGGACTTCGCCGAGATGCTGGCCGGCGACGCGGATCTCGCCGGCCTCGGCCCGGACGTCGTCGGCGTGGTGTCGCTGCTGCCCGCCACCGAACACGAACTCCTGAGCACGGTGCGCGTCCTGCGCGGCGCCCGCCTGTGGTGGGTCACGACCGGGGCGGTGTCGGTGGGTCGGTCCGACCCGCTGACCGACGTCACCGCGTCGATGCTGTGGGGCGCGGGCCGGGTCGCCGCCCTGGAGCTGCCGGAGCTGTGGGGCGGCCTGATCGACGTGCCTGTCGAACCGGACGAGCAGGACCGCCGTCGCCTCGCCGCGATGCTCGGCGGCGCCGAGGACCAGGTCGCGGTGCGCGGCGACGGGGTGTACGCCCGCCGGTTGCGCCCGGCCGCCGCGAGCGCGCCGGCCGCGCCCCGCACGTTCGACGGCACGGTCCTGATCACCGGTGGCACCGGGGCGCTCGGCGCTCGGGTGGCCCGCTGGCTGGTGGGTCGTGGGGTGTCGCGGCTGGTGTTGACGTCGCGTCGGGGAATCGACGCGCCGGGCGCCGCCGAGTTGGTGGCGGAGCTGTCGCCGGCGCGGGTGGACGTGGTGGCCTGCGACGTCGCCGACCGTGCTCGCGTGGCGGAGCTGCTGGCCGGGATCCCGGACCTGCGCGGCGTGGTGCACGCCGCCGGGGTGTCCGGGGTGGGTCTGCTGACCGAGTCCACCCCGGAGGAGTTCGGGGAGATCGTGCGGGGCAAGGTCGCCGGCGCGGTCAACCTGGACGCGCTGACCGAGAACCTGGACCTGTTTGTGGTCTTCTCGTCGATCTCGGGGGTGTGGGGCAGCGGCGGTCAGGCCGCCTACTCGGCGGGGAACGCGTTCCTGGACGCGTTGGTGCAGTCGCGTCGTGCGAAGGGTAAGGCGGGCACGGCGGTGGCGTGGGGGCCGTGGGCCGAGGCCGGGATGCTGGTGGCCGAGGAGGGCGCTGAGGACTACCTGCGTCGTCGCGGGCTGCGGCCGATGCCGCCGGCGCTGGCGATCCGGGCGTTGGCCGAGGCGGTCGACGGCGACGCCGGTTGCGTGACCGTCGCCGACGTCGACTGGGCGCGCTTCGGGCCGGCGTTCACCGCCTCCCGGCCCAGCCCGCTGCTTCGGCACGTGCTCGCCGCCGAAGCGGTGGCGGTGCCGACCACGAGCCGGTGGGCGACGGAGGTCGCCGCGCTGCCGGCGGCGGAACGCTCCCGTGCCGTGCTCGGGCAGGTCCGCCGCACGGTCGCGGAGGTGCTCGGGTACGCCGACGTGGACCGGGTGCCGGCGGGTCGGGCGTTCAAGGACCTCGGCATCGACTCGCTGACCGCGGTCGAGCTGCGCGACCGGTTGCAGACGCTGACCGGGCTGGCGCTGCCGGCCAGCCTCGCCTTCGATCACCCCAGCCCGGCCGCGATCGTGCGGATGCTTGTGGAACGCCTCACCGACGCGCCGGCCACCGCCTCCGCCACCCCGGTCGCCGCGGTGACCGGCGACCCGGTGGTGATCGTCGGCATGGCGTGCCGGTACCCGGGCGGAGCGGACACGACCGAAGGGCTCTGGGCGGTGGTCGAGGGCGCCGAGGACGTGCTTACCCCGTTCCCCGGGGACCGGGGCTGGGACCTCGACGGACTGTCGGCGGGCGGCTCCGACACCTCGATGGGCGGCTTCCTGGACGGGGTGGCCGAGTTCGACGCCGGCCTGTTCGGAGTGTCCGCCCGGGAGGCGCTGGCGATGGACCCGCAGCAGCGTCTGCTGCTGGAGACCACCTGGGAACTGTTCGAGAAGGCGGGCATCCCGCCGACGTCGCTGGCGGGCACGGCGACCGGCGTCTTCGTGGGCTCGAACACCCAGGACTACTCCGGGGTGCTCGCCGCCGGCGCCGGCCACGACGGCTACGTGGCCACCGGCACCTCGGCGAGCGTCGTCTCCGGGCGGCTGTCGTACGTCTTCGGCCTGGAAGGCCCGGCCGTCACCGTCGACACCGCCTGCTCGTCGTCGCTCGTCGCGCTGCACATGGCCGCGCAGGCGCTGCGGGCCGGCGAGTGCGACCTCGCCGTGGCCGGCGGGGTGGCGGTCGTCTCGACGCCCGGCATCTTCACCGAGTTCTCCCGGCAGGGCGGGATGGCGCCCGACGGTCGCTGCAAGGCGTTCGCCGAGGCCGCCGACGGCACCGGCTGGGGCGAGGGCGCCGGCGTGCTGCTGCTGGAGCGACTGTCGGACGCCCGCCGCAACGGGCACGAGATTTTGGCCCTGGTCGCCGGTTCGGCGATCAACTCCGACGGCGCCAGCAACGGTCTGACCGCGCCGAACGGTCCGGCGCAGCAACGGGTGATCCGGCAGGCCCTGGCCAGCGCCGGCCTGACCGCCGCTGACGTGGACGTCGTGGAGGCGCACGGCACCGGCACGAAGCTCGGTGACCCGATCGAGGCGCAGGCGCTCCTGGCCACCTACGGCCAGGACCGCGAGCAGCCGCTGTGGTTGGGGTCGATCAAGTCGAACATCGGCCACACCCAGGCCGCGTCCGGCGTCGCCGGGGTCATCAAGATGGTCCTCGCGATGCGGCACCGTACGCTGCCGGCCACGCTGCACGTGGACGAGCCGTCGACGAAGGTGGACTGGTCGTCGGGCGCGGTACGGCTGCTGACCGAGGCCCGGGACTGGGCCGGCGGGGACCGGACCCGGCGGGCCGGGGTGTCGTCGTTCGGCATGAGCGGCACGAACGCACACGTCATCCTGGCGGAGCCCCCGGCCCACCCGGCCGCCGTCCCGGCGGAGCCCCCGGCCGGGCCGGCGGTGCCGTGGCTGCTGTCGGCGCGCTCGGCGCAGGCGCTGACCGGCCAGGCGCGCAAGCTCGCCGACTTCGTCGCCGCCCGGCCCGACCTCGACGTGGCCGCCGTGGCCGGGGCGCTGTGCTCCACCCGGGCCGTGCTGGAGCACCGGGCCGTCGCCGTCGGATCCACCCGCGACGAACTCCTCGCCGCCCTGACCACCATCCAGCCGGGCGAGCCGGTGACGGACGCGGCCGGCGGTGTCGTCCTGGTCTTCCCCGGGCAGGGCGCCCAGTGGCTCGGGATGGCCGCGGCGCTGCTGGACGAGTCGCCGGTGTTCGCCGCGCGGATCGCCGAGTGCGCGGCGGCACTGGACGGGTACGTCGACTGGTCGCTGCTGGACGTGCTGCGCACGACGGACGACGGCTGGATGACGCGGGTCGACGTCGTGCAGCCGGTGCTCTGGGCGGTGATGGTGTCGCTGGCCGCGCTCTGGCGGTCGCTGGGCGTGGAGATCGCCGGCGTGGTCGGCCACTCGCAGGGCGAGATCGCGGCGGCGGCCGTCGCCGGGATCCTGTCACTCGCCGACGCGGCGATGGTGGTGGCCGTCCGGTCGCGGGCGCTGCGCGCGATCGCCGGCACCGGCGGGATGGTCGCGGTCGCGATGGGCGCCGACGACGCCGTCGAGCTGCTGAACGAGCTGCCCGGCATGTCGCTGGCGGCGGTCAACGGCCCGGCGTCCGTGGTGCTGTCCGGCGACGTCACCGGCATCGAGGCGGTGCTGGCACGCTGCGCGCAGCGGGGCGTGTGGTGCCGGCGGGTGCCGGTGGACTACGCCTCGCACAGCGCCCAGGTCGACGGCCTGCGGGCGGAGCTGCTGGCCGCGTTCGACGGGCTGACCCCGCGGGCGGGCAGGATCCCGTTCCACTCGACCGTCACCGGTGGTCTGGTCGATCCGGCGGAGCTGGACGCGGCGTACTGGTTCGAGAACCTGCGTCGCCCGGTGCGGTTCGACCAGGTCGTCACCGGGCTGATCGCCGCCGGGCACCTGCTGTTCGTGGAGGCCAGCCCGCACCCGGTGCTGGTGGCGGGCGTGGGGGAGCGCGGCGGCCTGGTGACCGGATCGCTGCGCCGGGATGAGGGCGGGCTGGCGCGGATGCTGCGCTCGGCCGGCGACCTGTGGGCCCTCGGCGGCCACGTGGACTGGTCGGCGGCCACCGGCGGCGGCCCGGTGCGGGACCTGCCGACGTACGCGTTCCAGCGGCGCCGCTACTGGCCGTCGCCCGCGGCCGGCGGCGGTGATGCGGCGGCGATCGGCCTGTCCGGGCTGACCCACCCGCTGCTCGGCGCCACGACGCTGCTCGCCGACGCCGACGGCATGCTGCTGTCCGGCCGCGTCGCGCCCGCCTCGCCGGGCTGGCTCGCCGACCACCGGGTGGCCGACCGGGTGGTCCTGCCCGGCACCGCCTTCGTGGAACTCGCCCTGCAGGCCGCCCAGCAAACCGGCGACGGTCGCATCGGTGAGCTGACCGTGGCGGCGCCGCTCGTGCTCGACGGCGGCGCGGCCCAACTCCAGGTCCGGGTGGCCGAGGCCGACGAGCACGGACGACGCGCCCTGCACATCTACTCCCGGCCCGAGCACGACGCCGACGCCCCCTGGACCCGGCACGCCTCGGGCACGCTGGAGCCGACCGGCCCGGCGGCACCGGCCGGTCCCTCCGCCTGGCCGCCGGCCGACGGCACGGCCCTGGACGTGCCGGCGTTCTACCAGGCCGCCACCGCGGCCGGTTACGGCTACGGCGCCGCGTTCCGGGGGCTGCGGCGGGCCTGGCGGGCCGGCGACGACGTGTACGCCGAGGTCGAGCTGCCCGCCGACGTCGCCGCCGAGGGCGCGGGTTACGGCCTGCACCCGGCGCTGCTCGACGCCGCGGTGCAGGCCGCCGGGATGGGTGGCTTCGTCACGGCCGACGGCCTCGCGCTCCCCTTCGCCTGGACCGGTGTGCAGCTGTTCGCCGTGGGCGCGACCGCCCTCCGCGCCAAGATCAGCGCCGCCGGATCGGACGCCGTCAGCGTCACCGTGACCGACCCGGCCGGCGCGCCGGTGGCGGTGGTCGAGCGACTGGACTTCCGGGCGCTGGGCGCGGGTGGCTTGTCGACCGGCAACGGCACCCGGGAGGCGTTGCTGCGGGTCGACTGGGCGCCGTTGCGCGACGTGGTCGCCACGGATGTGCCGGCCGAGGTGTGGCGGGTGGACTCGCCGGACGTGGCAGTGGTGTTGGAGCGGGTTCAGGGGTGGCTCGCGTCGACGATCGATGGCGTCCTGGTTGTGGTGGTCCACGCGGCGGTGCCGGTCGGCGGCGCGGCCGTCGACCCGTACGCGGCTGGGGTGTGGGGTTTGTTGCGGTCGGCGCAGTCGGAGAATCCGGGTCGGATCGTGCTCGTCGACGGTGACGGCGAGGACGGGTTCCTGCGCGGGTTGGCCGGGTTGGATGAGCCGCAGGTGGCGGTGCGCGGTTCCATGGTGTTCGTGCCGCGGCTGGTGCGGGCGTTGCCGTCGTCGTCGCTTGTGGTGCCGGATGTCGCGGCGTGGCGGCTGGACGTGGTGGGCGGGTCGTCGTTGGATCGCCTGGCGTTGGTGCCGGCCGACGACGCGCTGGCGCCGTTGGCCCCGGGTCAGGTGCGGGTGTCGATGCGTGCCGCCGGCGTCAACTTCCGCGACGTCCTGGTCGCGCTCGGCGTGCACACCGCGACGAGCATCATGGGCTCCGAAGGCGCTGGCGTCGTCATCGAGGTGGCCCCGGACGTCACCGACCTGAAGCCCGGCGACCGGGTCTTCGGCTCGTACGTGGGCGCCTTCGGCCCGGTGGCGGTGACCGACCGGCGGCTCGTCTCGCCGATGCCGGCGCAGTGGTCGTTCGCGCAGGCCGCGTCGGTGTCGACCGCCTACGTGACGGCGTTCTACGGGTTGCGCGACGTGGCCGGCCTGCGCGCCGGCGAGCGCCTCCTGGTGCACGCCGGCGCGGGCGGCGTGGGCATGGCCGCCGTCCAGCTGGCGCGGGCGTGGGGGGTGGAGGTGTTCGCTACCGCGTCGCCGGGGAAGTGGGACGTGTTGCGGGGTCTGGGTCTGGACGACGCGCACATCGCGTCGTCACGGGACACGGAGTTCGAGGCGACGTTCGGCACGGTGGATGTGGTGCTGAACTCGCTTGCGGGTGAGTTCGTCGACGCGTCGTTGCGGATGCTTGGCGACGGCGGCCGGTTCGTCGAGATGGGCAAGGCCGACTACCGCGATCCCACCGAACTCGCCGAGCACGGCGTGCGCTACCTGACGTTCGACCTCGCCACCGAGGGCTGGGAACGCACCGCCGGAATCCAGCGCGAGGTGCTCGCGATGTTCGACCGCGGCGAGGTGTCGCTGCTGCCGTTCCGGGTGTGGGATGTGCGGGATGCGGCGGAGGCGTTCCGGTTCATGTCGCAGGGTCGGCACGTGGGCAAGATCGTCTTGACGATCCCGTCGGCGCCGTCGGGCACTGTTCTGCTGACCGGTGGCACGGGCGTGCTGGGTGGGTTGTTCGCGGAGCATCTGGTCAGCGCCCATGGCGTGCGGGATCTGGTGTTGGTGTCGCGTCGTGGTCCGGCCGCGCCGGGCGCGGGCGAGCT
>NZ_JBFAGS010000048.1:0-14452 GCF_040653835.1 Micromonospora sp. NPDC050980
CGTGGTGCCGATCAGCTTGGACCTGGCCGGCTACCGCACCGGTGACGTCGAGGTCCCGGCGCTGCTGCGGGCCCTGGTCCGACCGGCCCTGCGCCGGGCCGGCGACGCCGCACCGGACACCGACACCTTCGCCAGCCGGCTCGCCGCCCTGCCCGCGTCCGCCCGACACCGGTTCGTGCTCGACACCGTCGTCAGCCACGCGGCCGCGGTGCTGGGCCACGAACCCGCCGAGGCGATGAGCCCGAACCAGGCGTTCAAGACGCTCGGCTTCGACTCGCTCACCTCGGTCGAGTTGCGCAACCGGCTGCGGACGGCCACCTGCGTGCTGCTGCCCGCGACGCTGGTCTTCGACTACCCCACACCGGCGGCGCTCGCCGGCTTCCTGCTGGAGCGGCTCACCGGGGAGAGCCACGACGGTGCGGGCGTGCGCGCGACCACACCGAGCGTCGACGTCGAGGACGACGCGATCGTGCTTGTCGGCATGGGCTGCCGGCTGCCGGGCGGGGTGTCGTCGCCGGAGCAGCTGTGGGACGTGGTGGCCGGCGGCCGTGACGCGATCAGCGGGTTCCCGGTGGATCGGGGTTGGGACCTGGCGAACCTGTACGACCCGGATCCGGACCGTCCCGGCACGACCTACGTGCGTGAGGGTGGTTTCGTCGACGCCGCCGCCGAGTTCGACGCCCGCCTGTTCGGCATCTCCCCCCGCGAAGCCCTCGCCATGGACCCCCAGCAACGACTGCTGCTGGAAGTGTCCTGGGAGGCGCTGGAGCGCGCCGGCATCTCACCCGACTCGCTGCGCGGCTCGGCGACGGGCGTGTTCGTCGGGGGTGCCTCCTCGACCTACGGGCTCGGCGTGGAGCTGCCCGACGGCGTCGAGGGACACCTGCTGACCGGCTCGGTCACCAGCGTCATGTCCGGCCGGGTCGCCTACCAGTTCGGGCTCGAAGGCCCGGCGGTGACCATCGACACCGCGTGCTCCTCCTCGCTGGTCGCCCTGCACCTGGCCGCGCAGGCGCTGCGCGCCGGGGAGTGCGACCTTGCCCTGGCCGGGGGCGTCACGGTCCTCACCAACCCGGGCATCTTCACCTCGTTCGCCCGCCAGCGCGGGCTGGCCGCGGACGCGCGGTGCAAGCCGTTCGCGGCGGCCGCCGACGGTACGAGCATGGGCGAGGGCGCCGGCGTGCTGGTGGTGGAGCGGTTGTCCGACGCCCGCCGGCACGGGCACCGGATCCTCGCGGTGGTCCGTGGCAGCGCGGTCAATCAGGACGGCGCCTCCAACGGCCTCACCGCACCGAACGGCCCGGCCCAGCAGAAGGTGATCCGGCAGGCCCTCGCCGGCGCCGGTCTGAGCGCCGCCGACGTCGACGTGGTCGAGGCGCACGGCACCGGCACGAAGCTGGGCGACCCGATCGAGGCGCAGGCGTTGCTCGCCACCTACGGGCAGGACCGGGACCGGCCGCTGTGGCTCGGCTCGGTCAAGTCCAACATCGGGCACACCCAGGCCGCGGCCGGCGTCGCCGGGATCATCAAGATGGTCATGGCGTTGCGACACCAGGAGCTACCGGCCTCGCTGCACGTCGACGAGCCGACCCCCGAGGTCGACTGGTCCACCGGAGCCGTCCGGCTGCTGACCGAGGCCCGACCCTGGGACACCACCGACGACCGGCCACGACGCTTCGCCGTCTCCTCGTTCGGCATCAGCGGCACCAACGCCCACGCCATCTTCGAAGCGCCGCGCGCCGACGCCGTTCCGGCAGCCGCGCCACCGGCCGACGGCCCGCTGCCGTGGACGCTGTCCGCGCAGAGCCCCGACGCGCTGCGGGCGCAGGCCACCCGGCTGCGCGACCTGCTCGACCGGGAACCGCGGCTCGACCCGGCCGACGTCGGGGCCGCGCTCGCCGCGACCCGGGCCACCCTCGGCCACCGCGCCGTCCTGACCGCCACCGAACGCGACGGGTACGCCGCCGCGCTCGACGCGCTCGTGACCGGCACCCCGACCCCGGGGCTGGTGACCGGCACCGCCCAGGACCGTCGCACCGCGTTCCTGTTCACCGGGCAGGGCGCCCAGCGGATCGGCATGGGCGCCGGACTGGCCGCCCGGTTCCCGGTGTTCGCCGAGACGTTCGACGAGATCTGCGGGCGGTTCGACGGGCTGCGGGACGCGCTCACGTCGGAGGAGATCCACCGCACCGTCCACGCCCAGGCTGCCCTGTTCGCGGTCGAGGTGGCGCTGCACCGGCTCCTGGAGAGCTGGGGGATCACCCCCGACTTCCTGCTCGGGCACTCGATCGGGGAGATCGCCGCGGCGCACGTCGCCGGGGTGCTCGACCTGGACGACGCGGTGACCCTGGTGGCCGCCCGCGGCCGGCTCATGCAGGCGCTGCCGGCCGGCGGCGCGATGCTCGCGGTCCAGGCCCCGGAGACCGAGGTCCGTCCGATGCTCCCGGAGGGCGTGGACATCGCCGCCGTCAACGGCCCGACGTCGATCGTCGTCGCCGGCCCCGCCGAGGCGATCGACGCCCTGGCGGACCGGTTCGCCAGGACGACCCGGCTGACCGTGTCGCACGCGTTCCACTCGGCCCTGATGGAGCCGATGCTGGCCGAGTTCGCCGAGGTGGCCGGCGGCCTGACGTACCGGCGTCCGCTGATCCCGATCGTGTCCGGCCTCACCGGAGAGCCGGTCGACGGATACTCGGCCGACTACTGGGTGCGGCACGCCCGGGAGACGGTCCGCTTCGCCGACGGCGTCGGGTGGCTCCAGGACCACGCGGTCACCGCGTTCGTCGAGATCGGGCCGGACGGCGTCCTCGCCGCCATGCTGCCGGCGTGCCTGCGGGCGCCGGCCGGCGGCGAACTCGCCCCGGTCGTCGTGGCCACCCAACGGCGCGACCGCGACGAGGCCGAGACGCTGACCCGGGCCGCCGGCCGGTTGTCCGCCGAGGGCGCCGCGGTGCGCTGGGACGCCTGGTACCCGGGCGGCGCGCGCCGGGTCGACCTGCCCACGTACGCGTTCCAGCGGGAGCGGTTCTGGCTCGCCGACCGGGCCGCCCGCCCGGCCGACGACGGCGCCGCCGAACGGCACTTCTGGGACGCGGTGGCCGGCGGCGACCTCGACACGATCGCCGCCGACCTGGACCTCGACGCCGGCGCCCCGTCCCGGGAGGCGCTCGGCAGCGTGCTGCCGGCACTGTCGAACTGGCACCGCCGGCAGCGGGACCAGGCGGCCGTGCTCGACCTGCGGCACGCCGTGCGGTGGGAGCCGCTGGACCGCGCCGCCGTGGCGCCGGCGACCGGGCCGTGGCTGGTGATCGCCGCGCCGGGCGACGAGCCGCCGCTGCACGACATGGTGCCGGTCCGCGACGCGGCGACCCGCACCGACCTGGCTGTCGCCCTGCGGGCCGCGGCCGACGGATGCGCCCCCGCCGGGGTGCTGTGGGCGCCGCCCGCCGGGCTCGCCGACGCGGCCGCCCGGACCCTCACCGTGCTCCAGGCCCTGGACGACTCCGGCATCGGCGTGCCGCTGTGGTGCCTGACCCGCGCCGCCGTGCAGACCGGCGCCGACCCGGACGTGGACGTCGCGCACGCGCAGATCTGGGGCTTCGGCCGGGCCGCCGCGCTGGACCGGCCGCAGACCTGGGGTGGGCTGATCGACGGCCCGGCCCGCTGGACCGACCGCAGCCGCGCCGACCTGGCGCGGGTGCTCGGCGGCGACGAGGACCAGGTCGCGCTGCGCGACGGCGGCGCGTCGGGCCGCCGGCTCACCCGGGCCGCCGCGCCGTCCGCCGCCCGGTCGCCGTGGCGCCCGACCGGCACCGTGGTCGTCACCGGCGGCACCGGCGCGCTCGGCGCCGAGGTCGCCACCTGGCTCGCCGCGCGGGGCGCGGAGCACCTGCTCCTGCTCAGCCGCCGCGGACCGGACGCGCCCGGAGCGGCCGAGCTGACCGCCGGCCTGCTCGCCGGCGGCACCCAGGTGACGGTTGCCGCCTGCGACGTCGCCGACCGGGCCGCGCTCGCGGCGGTGCTCGCCGCCGTCCCGGCGGACCGGCCGGTCACCGGCGTCGTGCACACCGCCGGCGTCGACACCGGCCAGACGCTCGACACCGCCACCGAGGACCACATGGCGAGCGTGCTGCGCGCCAAGGTGGACGGCGCCCGCCACCTCGACGAGTTGCTCGCCGACGCGCCGCTGGACGCGTTCGTGCTGTTCTCGTCGATCGCCGGGATCTGGGGCAGCGGCCACCAGGCGGCGTACAGCGCGGCCAACGCCGCCCTCGACGCGCTCGCCGAGCGGCGCCGGCTGCGGGGCCGTACCGCGACCGCTGTCGCCTGGGGACCCTGGGCGGGCACCGGCATGGCGGCCACCGAGGAGGCGTCGGCGTTCCTGCGCCGCCGCGGGCTGCGGCCGATGCCGGCCCGGTCGGCGCTGACCGCGCTGGGCCACGCCGTCGACCACGACGAGACCTGCGTGACGGTTGCCGACGTCGACTGGACGCCGTTCCTGGCCGCCTTCACCGCCATGCGGCCCAGCCCGCTGATGCGCGCGGTGGCACCCGCGCCGGACGCCGTGGACGTGCCGGAGCCGACCGCACCGGTCACCGGGGAGCTGCGCAACCGACTCGCCGGCCTCCCGGCCGCCGACCGCTACCGGGTGCTGGCCGACCTCGTCTGCCGCACCGCCGCGGACAGCCTCGGCTACCCCACCGGCGCCGGCGTCGAGGAGAACCGCAGCTTCAAGGAACTCGGCTTCGACTCGCTGACCGCCGTCGAGTTCCGCAACCGGCTGAACGCGGTGACGGCGCTCACCCTGCCCATCTCCCTCGTGTTCGACCACCCGACCCCGGTCGCCGCCGCGGCCTACCTGGAGCGCGAGCTGTGCGTCGGGGCGGCCGGCGGCCCGGACGAGCAGGAGAACGCGCTGCGGGCCGCGCTGGCGACCGTGCCGATCGCCCGCCTGCGCGACGCCGGCGTGCTCGACGTGCTGCTGCGCGTCGCCGGGCTGGCCGCCGACGACGACCCGGCCGGCTCCGGGCCGGCGGGCGAGCAGATCGACGACCTCGACGTCGACGCGCTGATCCAGATCGCGCTCGAGAACGACAACGACTGATGCAGCTGACCCTGGGTAACGGTGGGAGATCCTGATGAGCGACCGCGCCGAGAAGACCGTCGAAGCGCTGCGCGCTTCGTTGAAGGAGATCGAACGCCTGCGTCAGCAGAACCGGGACCTGGTGAGCGCGGCACGTGAGCCCATCGCGATCGTCGGCATGGGCTGCCGGCTGCCGGGCGGGGTGACCGACCCGGCCGGGCTCTGGCAGCTCGTCGCGGAGGGCCGGGACGCGATCGGGGGCTTCCCGGTCAACCGCGGCTGGGACGAGATCCCGGACGCCGCGGACGCGCCGCCGTACGCCAGGCAGGGTGGTTTCGTCCACGACGCCGACGCCTTCGACGCGGGCCTGTTCGGCATCAGCCCCCGCGAAGCCGTCGCGATGGACCCGCAGCAGCGGTTGATCCTCGAATCGGCGTGGGAGACGGTGGAACGGGCCGGCATCGACCCGCTGTCGCTGCGCGGCAGCCGCACCGGTGTCTTCGTGGGCGCCTCCGCCTCCTGGTACGGGGCCGGCGCCGCGGCCAGCCAGACCGAGGGGCACCTGCTCACCGGCACCGCCAACAGCGTGATCTCCGGTCGGATCGCCTACACGCTCGGCCTGGAGGGCCCGGCCGTCACCGTCGACACGGCCTGCTCGTCGTCGCTCGTCGCGCTGCACCTGGCCGCCCAGGCCCTGCGGCAGGGCGAGTGCACGCTGGCCGTCGTCGGCGGGGTCACCGTCATCCCCGGCCCGGCCGTGTTCGCCGAGTTCGCCCGGCAGGGCGGCCTGGCCGGCGACGGTCGCTGCAAGTCGTTCGCCGCCGGCGCGGACGGGACCGGCTGGTCCGAAGGCGCCGCCGTGCTGGTGGTCGAGCGGCTCAGCGACGCCCGCCGGCTCGGGCACGACGTGCTCGCGGTGGTGCGCGGCAGCGCGGTCAACTCCGACGGCGCGTCGAACGGTCTCACCGCCCCCAACGGGCCCGCGCAGGAACGGGTGATCCGGCAGGCGCTCGCCGCCGCCCGACTGGTGCCCGACGACGTCGACGTGGTCGAGGGCCACGGCACCGGCACCACGCTCGGCGACCCGATCGAGGCGCACGCCCTGCACCTGACCTACGGCCGGGAGCGGACCACCGGACGCTCGCTCTGGCTGGGCTCGCTGAAGTCGAACATCGGGCACACCCAGGCCGCCTCCGGCCTCGCCGGCGTCATCAAGATGGTGCTGGCGATCCGGCACGGCGAACTGCCCCGGACCCTGCACGCGGACGTCCCGGACCCGAACATCGGGTGGGCGCCCGGCGGCGTCGAACTGCTCACCGAGGCCCGGCCGTGGCCGGTCACCGGTCAGCCGCGCCGCGCCGCGGTCTCCTCGTTCGGAATCAGCGGCACCAACGCCCACGCCATCATCGAGCAGGCGCCGCCGGACGAGCGTCCGGTCGCCGTGGCCGTCACCACGCCGCGGATCGTGCCGATCCCGCTCGCGGCCGGCTCCGACGCGGCGCTGCGCGCCCAGGCCGGCCGGCTGGCCGGCCTGCTCACCGCCGAACCGGCCGCCGACCTGCTCCCGGTGGGCCTCGCCGCGGCCACCACCCGGGCCGCGCTGGAGCACCGGGCCGTCGTGCTGGCCGGGGACCGCGCCGACGCGCTCGGCGCGCTCGACGCCCTGGCCCAGGGACGCCCGGACGCGAACCTGGTCCGCGAGACCGTGCACCCCGGCCGCACCGCCGTCCTGTTCACCGGGCAGGGCGCCCAGCGGCCCCGCATGGGCCGCGCGCTCGCCGAGGCGTTCCCGGTGTTCGCCGACGTGTTCGACGGCATCGTCGACCGGTTCGACGGGCTGCGCGCGGCGCTGGACTCCGACGAGATCCACCGGACCGTCCACGCCCAGGCCGGCCTGTTCGCCTACGAGGTCGCGCTGCACCGGCTGCTGCAAAGCTGGGGGATCACCCCCGACTTCCTGCTCGGCCACTCGATCGGGGAGATCGTCGCGGCCCACGTCGCCGGCGCGCTCGACCTCGACGACGCGGTGACCCTTGTCGCCGCCCGCGGTCGCCTCATGCAGGCGCTGCCGGCCGGCGGCGCGATGCTCGCGGTGCGCGCGTGCGAGGACACCGCGCGGGAGGCGATCGCCGGCACCGCCGTGGACGTCGCCGCGGTCAACGGCCCGACGTCGGTGGTGCTCTCCGGCCCGGCCGAGGCGATCGACGCGCTGGCGCCGCGATTCGACAAGGCGACCCGGCTGACCGTCTCGCACGCGTTCCACTCGGCGCTGATGGAGCCGATGCTCGCCGACTTCGCCGCCGCGATCGCGCACCTCGAGCACGCGCCCCCGCGTATCCCGATCGTGTCGAACCTGACCGGTGAGCCGGTGGCGGAGTTCACCGCCGAGCACTGGGTGCGGCACGTCCGGGAGGCGGTGCGCTTCGCCGACGGCATCGGGTGGCTGCGAGCCCAGGGCACCACCCGGTTCCTGGAGGCCGGCCCGGACGCGGTGCTCACCGCGATGACCCGGCTCTGCCTCGACGGCGCACCGGCGGTGGTCGCCCCGACCGCCCGGCGCGACCACGACGAGGTGCACACGGTGCTCGGCGCCGCCGGCCGCCTGCACGCGCACGGCGCGGCGGTGGACTGGCGGGCCCTGTTCGCCGACTGGGGTGGCACCCCGGCCGCGCTGTCCACCTATCCGTTCCAGCGGGAGCACTACTGGCTCGGCGCCGCCCCGGCCGGGGTGGCGGACCTGCGCCACCGCGTCACCTGGGAACCGGTCGACCTCGACCCGGGCACGCTCGACGGCACCTGGCTGCTGGCCGGCGAGGACGAGGAGATCGCTGCCGCGCTGCGACTCGGCGGGGCCACGGTGTCCCCGTTCCCCCTCGGCGACCAGCCGGACCGTACCGACGTCGCCACCCGCCTGCGCGCGCTCGGCGACGTCGCGGGCGTCGTCGTCGCGGGCGCCGCGGACCCCGCGGTGATCGCGCTGCTCGCCGCGACCCGCGACGCCGGGATCACCGGCCGGCTGTGGTGCGTGACCCGCGGCGCCGTCGCCGCGGGCCCGCACGACGCCGTCGCCGACCCCGACGCGGCGCGGCTGTGGGGCCTCGGCCGGGTCGCCGCCCTGGAAGCGCCCGACCGGTGGGGCGGCCTCGTCGACCTGGCCGCCGACGGCACCGACCAGCTCGCCGGCGTGCTGGCCCAGACTCGCGAGGACCAGGTCGCCCTGCGGGCCGGCGGGCCGCTCGGCCGCCGTCTGGTGGCGGCCGGCGAGCCCGGCCCGGGCGCCGCCTGGCAGCCGCGCGGCACGGTGCTGGTCACCGGTGGCACCGGCGGCCTCGGCGGGCACGTGGCCCGCTGGCTGGCCGAGCGCGGCACCCCGCACATCATGCTGCTGTCCCGGCGCGGCCCGGACGCGCCCGGCGTCGCCGAGCGGGTGGCCGAGCTGACCGCCCACGGCAGCCGGGTGTCGGTGGTGGCCTGCGACGTCGCCGACGGCGACGCCCTCGCCGCCGTCCTCGCCGCGGTGCCCGCGGACCTCCCGGTCACCGGCGTGATCCACACCGCCGGCGCGATCGACGCCACCGCCCTCGACGAGGTCACCCCGGCCGGGTACGCGGCGGTGCTGCGCGCCAAGGTGGACGGCGCGGCGCACCTCGACCGGCTGCTCGCCGACGCCGACCTCGACGTCTTCGTGCTGTTCTCCAGCATCTCCGGAATCTGGGGCAGCGGCGGCCAGGCCGCCTACAGCGCCGCCAACGCCTACCTGGACGCCCTCGCCGCCCGCCGCCGGCAGCAGGGCCGGGCGGCGACCGCGGTGGCCTGGGGACCGTGGGCCGGCGCCGGCATGATCACCGCCGACGACGCCGAGACCTACCTGCGCCGCCGGGGCCTGCGGCCACTGGCGCCGCGCCGGGCGGTCGCGGCGCTCGCCCACGCGGTCGACCACGGCGAGGGACAGATCGTGGTGGCCGACGTCGACTGGGACCGGTTCCAGCCGGCGTTCGTCGCCGGCCGCCCGTCGGCGCTGTTCCCCGCCCGCCCGCCCGCCCCCGGGACCGCACCCCGGGCGTCCGCCGACGACGCCCTGCGCCGCCGGCTGCGGGCCGCCGACGAACCCGAGCGGCTCCGGCTGGTCCTGACGCTCGTGCGCGCCGAGGTGGCCGCCGTGCTCGGGTACGCGGACCCGGCGGCGGTCGAGCCGAACCGCCCGTTCAAGGCGCTCGGCTTCGACTCGCTGACCGCTGTCGAGCTGCGCGACCGGCTCAACACCGCGACCGCGCTGACCCTGCCGGCCAGCCTCGTCTACGACTATCCGAACCCGGCCGCGCTGGCCGCCCACCTCACCGCGGAACTCCTCGGCACGGCCGGCGACCCCGCCGTCACCGTCGTCGAGCAGGCGGCCGGCTCCGACGACCCGATCGCCATCGTGGGCATCAGCTGCCGGTACGCCGGCGGCATCCGTACCCCGGAGGACCTGTGGCGGCTGGTGGCCGCCGGCGGGGACGGGGTCTCCGAGTTCCCCGCCGACCGGGGGTGGGACCTGGCCGGGCTCTACCACCCGGACCCCGACCACAGCGGCACCTCGTACACCCGGCACGGCGGGTTCATCAGCGACGTCGCCGACTTCGACGCCGGCCTGTTCGGCATCTCGCCGCGCGAGGCGCTGGCCATGGACCCGCAGCAGCGGCTGCTGCTGGAGACCAGTTGGGAGGCGTTCGAGCGGGCCCGGATCGACCCCGCCTCGCTGCGCGGCAGCCGGACCGGCGTGTTCATCGGCTCGAACAGCCAGGACTACCTGGCCCTGCTCGTCGCCGGGGACGGCGACGCGGAGGGCTACGTCGCCACCGGCAGCGCGGCGAGCGTGGTGTCCGGCCGGGTCGCCTACTCGTTCGGCCTGGAAGGTCCCGCCGTCACTGTCGACACCGCCTGCTCGTCGTCCCTGGTCGCGATCCACCTGGCCGCGCAGGCGCTGCGGGCCGGGGAGTGCACGCTGGCGCTCACCGGCGGCGTCGCGCTGATGTCGACGCCGACGATCTTCACCGAGTTCTCCCGCCAGCGCGGGCTGTCGGCCGACGGCCGGTGCAAGGCGTTCGCGGACGCGGCCGACGGCACCGGCTGGGGCGAGGGCGTCGGCCTGCTCCTGCTGGAACGGCTCTCCGACGCCGAACGCGCCGGCCACGAGGTGCTGGCCGTGCTGCGCGGCAGCGCCACGAACCAGGACGGCGCCTCGAACGGGCTGACCGCCCCCAACGGGCCGTCGCAGCAGCGGGTGATCCGGCAGGCGCTGGCCAACGCGCGGCTCGAACCGGCCGACGTGGACGCGGTCGAGGCGCACGGCACCGGCACCCGCCTCGGTGACCCGATCGAGGCGCAGGCGTTGCTGGCCACCTACGGCCAGGACCGCGAGCAGCCGCTGTGGTTGGGCTCGATCAAGTCGAACATCGGGCACACCCAGGCCGCGTCCGGCGTCGCCGGCATCATCAAGATGGTGATGGCCCTGCGGCACCGCAGTCTGCCGGCCACGCTGCACGTCGACGCCCCGTCGTCGAAGGTCGACTGGTCCACCGGGGAGGTGCGGCTGCTGACCGAGCCCCGGCAGTGGCCCGCCGAGGCCGGCCGGGTCCGGCGTGCCGGCGTGTCCTCGTTCGGGATGAGTGGCACCAACGCCCACGTCATCATCGAGGAGGCCCCCGAACCGGCGCCGGCGGCGACGGCGGAGGGCCCGGCGACAGTGCCGTGGATCCTGTCCGCCCGCTCGGCGGCGGCGCTCGCCGGGCAGGCCCGGAAGCTGGCCGAGTTCGCCGCCGCCCGGCCGGATCTGGACGTGGCCGCCGTCGCCCGGGCGCTCGCCACCACCCGGGCGAGCCTGGCCCACCGGGCCGTGGTCGTCGGCGGCACCGCCGACGAGCTGGTCGCCGACCTGGCGACCGTGCCGGCGGGCCCACCGGCGGCGGACGGCGACGGCGCCGTGGTGCTGGTCTTCCCCGGGCAGGGCAGCCAGTGGCTCGGGATGGCCGCGGCGCTGCTGGACGAGTCGCCGGTGTTCGCCGCGCGGATCGCCGAGTGCGCGGCGGCGCTGCACCCGTTCGTGGACTGGAACCTGCTGGACGTCCTGCGGTCGGACGACGACGGCTGGATGGCGCGGGTCGACGTGGTGCAGCCGGTGCTGTGGGCCGTGATGGTGTCGCTGGCCGCGCTCTGGCAGTCCCTCGGGGTCCCGATCGCCGGGGTGGTCGGCCACTCGCAGGGCGAGATCGCGGCGGCCGTGGTCGCCGGCATCCTCACCCTGCCGGACGGCGCCCGGGTGGTGGCGGTGCGCTCGCGGGCGCTGCGCGCGATCGCCGGCACCGGCGGCATGCTGGCGGTCGCCGCCGACCCGCAGACGGCGGCGACCCTGATCGAGGGCGTCGCGGGCGTGTCGGTCGCGGCGACCAACGGCCCGGCGTCGGTGGTGCTCTCCGGCGACGTGGCCGGCGTGGACGCCGTCGAGGCCCGGTGCGCGCAGCAGGGGGTGTGGTGCCGGCGGGTGCCGGTGGACTACGCCTCGCACAGTGCGCACGTCGACGGCCTGCGGGCGGAGCTGCTGGCCGCGTTCGACGGGCTGACCCCGCGGGCGGGCACGGTGCCGTTGCACTCGACGGTGACCGGCGAGCGGGTCGACCCGGCTGAGCTGGACGCGGGGTACTGGTTCGAGAACCTGCGCCGGCCGGTGCGCTTCGACGACGTCGTGGCCGGGCTGGTCGCCGCCGGGCATCGGCTGTTCGTGGAGGCCAGCCCGCACCCGGTGCTCACGGCGGGGATCGACGAACGCGGCGGCGCGGCGATCGGGTCGCTGCGCCGGGACGCCGGCGACCTGGCCCAGATGGTGCGCTCCGCAGGTGAGCTGTGGCAGCGGGGCGGCCACGTGGACTGGTCGACGCTGACCGGCGACGGCCCGCCCGGCGAACTGCCGACGTACGCGTTCGACCGGCAGCGGTTCTGGCCCACGGCGACCGTGCGCGGCGGCGACGCGACCGCGATCGGCCTCGCCGAGGTTCGCCATCCCCTGCTCGGCGCCGGCGTGGTGCTGGCCGACGGGGACGGCGTCGTGCTGTCCGGGCGCTGGACGCTCGCGGCGCTGCCGTGGCTCGCCGACCACGCGGTCGCCGGCCGGATCGTCGTGCCCGGCACCGCGTTCGTCGAGCTTGCCTGGCAGGCATGTCTGGCCGTCGGCGCGGCGGCGGTACGCGATCTCTCGCTGCACGCGCCGCTGGCGCTGAACGCAGACGGTGGCGTGTCGGTGCAGGTCCGCGTCGGCGCGCCCGAGACGGACGGCGACCGTACGGTCCGGGTGTTCTCGCGTTCCGGCGGCGACCACCCGCTGGACACCGGCGACGACTGGATCTGCCACGCGTCGGGCGTGATCGGCGCGGCCGGCCCGACCACCCCCGCGGATCCGCCGACCTGGCCGCCGGCCGGGGCGGTGGCCGTCGACGTGGACGGGTTCTACCGGGCCGGCGCCGACGCCGGGTACGGCTACGGCCCCGCCTTCCGCGGGCTGCGGCGTGCCTGGCGGGCCGGCGACGACGTGTACGCCGAGGTCGAGCTGCCCGAGTCGGTAGATCCGGGAGCGTACGGCGTGCATCCGGCGCTGCTCGACGCGGCGCTGCACGGGATCGGGCTCGGCGGACCGGTCGGTGGCGGGTCCGGGCCGATGCTGCCGTTCTCGTGGTCCGGAGTCCGCCTCTTCGCCCGCGGCGCGTCGACGCTGCGGGTGCGGCTCACCCCGGCCGACGACGATGGCGTGACGGTCCGGCTGGCCGACGCGGCCGGTGCGCCGGTGGCGTCGATCGACCGTCTTGTGCTTCGCGCCTGGGACGGCACGCCGACGCCGGACGCCGGCATCCGGGCGGCGTTGCTGCGGGTCGACTGGTCGCCGCTGCGCGACGCGGTGCCGGTGGACGTGCCGGCCGAGGTGTGGCGGGTGGGCGAGCCGGACGTCGCGGTGGCGTTGGCACACGTGCAGGGCTGGCTGGCGTCGAGCGTCGACGGGGTGCTCGTGGTCGTGCTGCCCGGCGCGGTGCCGGCCGGCGGCGCGGCCGTCGACCCGTACGCGGCTGGGGTGTGGGGTTTGTTGCGGTCGGCGCAGTCGGAGAATCCGGGTCGGATCGTGCTCGTCGACGGTGACGGCGAGGACGGGTTCCTGCGCGGGTTGGCCGGGTTGGATGAGCCGCAGGTGGCGGTGCGCGGTTCCATGGTGTTCGTGCCGCGGCTGGTGCGGGCGTTGCCGTCGTCGACGCTTGTGGTGCCGGATGTCGCGGCGTGGCGGCTGGACGTGGTGGGCGGGTCGTCGTTGGATCGCCTGGCGTTGGTGCCGGCCGACGACGCGCTGGCGCCGTTGGCCCCGGGTCAGGTGCGGGTGTCGATGCGTGCCGCCGGCGTCAACTTCCGCGACGTGCTGATGACCCTGGGCCTCTACCCGGAGCCGGCCCGGATGGGCTCCGAGGGTGCCGGCGTCGTGGTGGAGGTGGCCCCGGACGTCACCGATGTGAAGCCCGGCGACCGGGTCTTCGGCTCGTTCGTGGGCGCCTTCGGCCCGGTGGCGGTGACGGATCACCGCTTGCTGTCGCCGATGCCGGTCGGCTGGTCGTTCGCGCAGGCGGCGTCGGTGTCGACGGCGTACGTGACGGCGTTCTACGGGTTGCGCGACGTGGCCGGTCTGCGGGCGGGGGAGCGGCTGCTGGTGCACGCCGGCGCGGGCGGCGTGGGCATGGCGGCGGTGCGGTTGGCGCGGGCGTGGGGGGTGGAGGTGTTCGCTACCGCGTCGCCGGGGAAGTGGGACGTGTTGCGGGGTCTGGGTCTGGACGACGCACACATCGCGTCGTCACGGGACACGGGGTTCGAGGCGAGGTTCGGCACGGTGGATGTGGTGTTGAACTCGCTGGCGGGTGAGTTCGTCGACGCGTCGTTGCGGATGCTTGGCGACGGTGGCCGGTTCGTGGAGATGGGCAAGGCCGACGTCCGCGACGCCGACGAACCGGCCGCGCGGGGCGTCGCGTACTCCGTCTTCGACCTGACCCGGATCGGCGTCGACCGGATCGCCGCGATCCAGGCCGAGGTGGTGGACCTGGTCGAACGCGAGGCGGTCGCCCTGCTGCCGGTGCGGGTGTGGGATGTGCGGGATGCGGCGGAGGCGTTCCGGTTCATGTCGCAGGGTCGACACGTGGGCAAGATCGTCTTGACGATCCCGTCGGCGCCGTCGGGCACTGTTCTGCTGACCGGTGGCACGGGCGTTCTCGGCGGGTTGTTCGCGGAGCATCTGGTCAGCGCCCATGGCGTGCGGGATCTGGTGTTGGTGTCGCGTCGTGGTCCGGCCGCGCCGGGCGCGGGCGAGCT
>NZ_JBFAGS010000049.1:0-12909 GCF_040653835.1 Micromonospora sp. NPDC050980
CCGCGATCGCGCACCTCGACTTCGCCGCGCCGCGCATCCCCGTGGTGTCCAACCTGACCGGTGAGCCGGTTGAGCAGTTCACCGCCGGCTACTGGATGCGGCACGTGCGCGAGGCGGTGCGCTTCGCCGCCGGGGTGCGATGGCTCGCCGAGCACGGCGTGACCCGATGCCTGGAGATCGGGCCGGCCGCCGTGCTCACCCCGATGGCCCGCGACGTCGCCGGCGACCTCACCAGCGTTCCCGCCCTGCGCAAGGACGCCGGAGAGGACCGCACGGTGCTCCAGGCCCTCGCCGACCTGCACGTCGCCGGGCACGACGTGGACTGGGCGGCGGTGACCGCAAACCCCGGCGGCACCGTGATCGACCTGCCCACGTACGCCTTTCAGCACGAGCGGTTCTGGCTCGACCCCGGCCGGCGGCCCGCGTCCACGCCCGACGCCGGACCCGGCGACGCCGGCTTCTGGGACGCCGTCGACCGCGAGGACCTCACCGGGCTCGCCGGAGTGCTCGACGCCACCGACGACCTGCTGCGCCCGGTGGTCCCGGTGCTGTCCTCCTGGCGGCGCCGCAACCGGGCGGCCACCACCGCCGACGCCTGGCGGATGCGCGCCGCCTGGCAGCCCCTCGACGCGCTGCCGGCCGGCACACTGACCGGCGCCTGGCTGCTCGTCGCCCCGGAGAACGTCGACCCGTCCGGCGTCCGGGACGCCCTGGCGGCGGCCGGCGCCACGGTCCGGCTGGTGACCGACCTCGACCGGCTCGGCGACCACCCGGACCTGACCGGCGTCCTCGCCCTCACCGGGCCGGCCGACGAATCCGACCCCCGCCACCCCGGGGTCCCCGCCGGAATCGGCGCCACCCTCGACCTGATCCGGGCCCTCGCCGCCGCGGACATCGCCGCCCCGCTGTGGTGCGTCACCCGCGGCGCGGTCTCGATCGGCCGCTCCGACCCGCTGCGACGGCCCGCCCAGGCCCAGCTCTGGGGCCTCGGCCGGGTCGCCGCGCTGGAACTGCCGCACCGCTGGGGCGGCCTGATCGACCTGCCCGACACCCTCGACACCAAGGCCGGCGAGCGGCTCGCCGCGGCGCTCGCCCAACGGACCGAGGACCAGATCGCGGTACGCGCGTCCGGTGTCTTCGGTCGCCGCGTCACCACGGCGCCGATTGACCGGACGGCCACACCGTGGCAGCCGCGCGGCACCACGGTCGTCACCGGCGGCACCGGGGCGCTCGGGGCCGAGGTGGCCCGCCTGCTGGCCCGCCGGGGCGCGCCGCACCTGCTGCTCACCAGCCGCCGGGGCATCGACGCCCCCGGGGCGCGGGCCCTTGCGGCCGAGCTGGTCACCCTGGGCAGCCGGGTCACCGTCGCCGCGGTCGACGTCGCCAACCGCGACGCGCTCGCCGCGGCCCTCGACCGCATCGACCCCGACGTGCCGGTGCACGCCGTGGTGCACGCCGCGGGCGTCGCGCCCTCGCTCGACCTGGCGCACACCGACACCGCCGCGTACGCCGATGCCGTCACCGGCAAGGTGCTCGGCGCGGTCCACCTCGACGAACTGCTCGCCGGCGCCGAACTCGACCGGTTCGTGGTCTTCTCCTCGATCGCCGGCATCTGGGGCAGCGGCGGCCAGGCCGCCTACGCCGCGGCGAACGCCCACCTCGACGCGCTGGCCGCCGCGCGTACCGCCCGGGGCGCCCCGGCGACGGCCGTGGCGTGGGGCCCGTGGGCCGAGATCGGCCTCGCCGCCGACGACGTGGCCGCGGAGCATCTGCACCGCCGGGGCCTCCGCGCGATGCGACCGGCCCTGGCCATGACCGCGTTCGCGCGGGCCGTCGACCACTGTGACACCGAACTCGTCGTCGCCGACGTCGACTGGCCGCGGTTCATCGACGCGTTCACCGCCGGGCGACCGAGCCGGCTCTTCGACGGCTTGGCCGTGTCGTCCGCCGGGACGCCGGCGGCCCCGACACCGGCGGTCCGGATCGAGCTGCCCGCGCTTCTCGACCTGGTGCGGGTACGGGCCGCCGCGGTGCTGGGCTTCGCCGACGTCACCGAGATCACCCCGACGACGGCGTTCCACGACCTCGGCTTCGACTCGCTGACCGCGGTCGACCTGCGCAACGCCCTGCAACGGGAGCTGTCCCTGGCCCTGCCCTCGTCGTTGGTGTTCGACCACCCGTCCCCGCAGGCCCTGGCCCGGCACCTGCACGACCTGCTCGGCGGCGGCACCGTGACGGAGGTGAGCACCCCCGGGCACGTGCCGGTGACCGGCGACGACATCGTCATCGTCGGGATGGCCTGCCGGTATCCGGGTGGGGTGGAGTCGCCGGAGGACCTGTGGCGGCTGGTCGCGGACGGCGCGGACGGCACCTCCGGCTTCCCGGTCGACCGGGGCTGGCAGGTGCCGGCCCGCACGCCCTACGCCCAGACCGGCGGGTTCGTGCACACCGCCGCGCAATTCGACGCGGGTCTGTTCGGGATTTCGCCGCGTGAGGCGGTGGCGATGGATCCGCAGCAGCGGTTGTTGTTGGAGGTGTCGTGGGAGGCGTTGGAGCGTTCGGGGGTGGATCCGTGGTCGTTGCGGGGTCGTCCGGTGGGTGTGTTCGTGGGTGCGTCGAACTCGGGGTACTCCGCTGACGGTGGTGACGGTCATGTGTTGACGGGTACGGCGAACAGTGTGCTCTCGGGTCGGGTGTCGTATTCGTTCGGGTTCGAGGGTCCGGCGATGACTGTGGACACGGCGTGTTCGTCGTCGCTTGTGGCGTTGCATTTGGCGGCGCAGGCGTTGCGCTCGGGGGAGTGTGATCTGGCGCTTGCGGGTGGGGTGACGGTGATCACGGGTCCGGAGGTGTTCGCGGAGTTCGCCCGTCAGGACGGGTTGTCGTCGGACGGCCGGTGCAGGTCGTTCGCCGGGGGCGCGGACGGGACGGGTTGGGGCGAGGGCGCGGGGATGCTGCTGGTGGAGCGTCGCGGTGACGCGGAGCGCCTCGGACACCGGATCCTCGCCGTCGTCGCGGGTTCCGCGATCAATTCCGACGGCGCGTCGAACGGCCTGACGGCGCCGAACGGGCCCGCGCAGCAGCGGGTGATCCGGCAGGCGCTGGCCAGCGCCGGGCTCTCCACCGCCGACGTGGACGTGGTGGAGGCGCACGGCACCGGCACGAAGCTCGGTGATCCGATCGAGGCGCAGGCGTTGTTGGCCACCTACGGGCAGGATCGTGCGCGGCCGTTGTGGTTGGGGTCGATCAAGTCGAACATCGGTCACACGCAGGCCGCCGCCGGTGTCGCTGGGATCATCAAGATGATTTTGGCGATGCGTCATGGTGTGTTGCCGGCGACGTTGCACGTCGACGAGCCGACCCCGCACGTCGACTGGACCGCCGGGGCGGTCGAGCTGCTGACCGAGGCCCGGTCGTGGGAGTCGGAGGGTGGTCCTCGACGCGCCGGCGTGTCGGCGTTCGGGATCAGCGGCACCAACGCCCACCTGATCCTGGCGGAACCGGCCGCGCAGCCGGCCGTGGTCGACCCCCCCGAGGTCGAGGGTCCGCTGCCGTGGCCGGTGTCGGCGCGGTCGGCGCAGGCGTTGGCCGGGCAGGTGCGGCGGTTGCGCGACGTCGTGACCGCCGACCCGGAGCTGGACCGGGCCGCCGTGGCGTGGTCGCTGGCCACCGGGCGGGCCGCGCTGGAGCATCGCGCGGTCCTGCTGGGCGGCACGCCCGACGAGGTCCTCGCCGGCCTGCGGGCGTCCGCCGGGCCCGACGCCGTCCGTGGCCACGCGGCGGTGGTGTCGGGTGTGGTGTCCGAGGGTGCGCTGGCGTTCCTGTTCACCGGTCAGGGCGCGCAGCGCGTCGGCATGGTCCTGCGGTTGGCGGACCGGTTCCCGGTGTTCGCGGAGGCGTTCGACGCCGTCTGCGCCCGCTTCGACCAGATCCTGGACGTGCCGCTGCGCGACGCGATCGACTCCGACGCGATCCATCGGACGGTGTACACGCAGGCCGGCCTGTTCGCCGTCGAGGTCGCGTTGTTCCGGCTCGTCGAGTCGTGGGGCGTCATCCCGGACCATCTGCTGGGCCACTCGATCGGTGAGATCGCCGCCGCGCACGTCGCCGGGGTGATGTCCCTGGACGACGCGGTCACGCTGGTGGCGGCGCGCGGGCGGTTGATGCAGGCGCTGCCGACCGGCGGGGCGATGCTGGCGGTGCAGGCGACCGAGGCAGACGTCCGGTCGGTGCTGCCCGACGGCGTCGACATCGCGGCGGTGAACGGCCCGACCTCGGTCGTGATCTCCGGCCCGGCCGAGGCGATCGACGAGGTGGCGTCGCGGTTCGCCAAGACCACCCGACTGACCGTGTCGCACGCGTTCCACTCCGCGCTGATGGAGCCGATGCTCGCCGACTTCGCCGCCGCGATCGCGCACATCGACTTCGCGGCGCCACGGATTCCGGTGGTGTCGAACCTGACCGGGGAGCCGGTCGCGGAGTTCACCGCCGACTACTGGGTGCGGCACGTGCGCGAGACGGTGCGTTTCGACGACGGCATGTCCTGGCTCGCCGAGCACGGGGTGACCCGCTGCCTGGAGATCGGCCCGGCGGGCGTGCTGTCCGCGCTGGCCGCCCCGGAGCTGACCTACGTCCCGGCGTTGCGCAAGGACCGCGACGAGGTCGCCACGGTGCTCGACGCGGTCGCGAAGCTGTGGACCCTCGGCGTGCCCGTGGACTGGACCGCGATCCTGCCCGACGCGCCCCGGGTCGACCTGCCCACCTACGCCTTCCAGCACAGGCACTACTGGGCCGAGCCGGTCACCGCCTGTCGCCACCACGGGAACCAGCCGGCCGCCGGCGACACCTGGCACCACCACGTCACCTGGCGACCGCTCGACCTCACCCGGACCGCGCTCGCCGGACGCTGGCTGGTGGCCGCCGCCCAGGGCACCGACCCGCACCACGTCACCGCCGCGCTCACCCGCGCCGGCGCCGAACCGGTCCGGCTGCCCCTCACACCCCACGACGACCGCTACTCGATCGCCGACCGGCTGCTCGACGAGGCGTTCGACGCCGTCGTCGTGCTGCCCGGCCCGGGCGACGACGGCGTCCTCGTCACCACCGCCCTGCTCCAGGCGCTCGGCGACGTGGAATCCGCCGCCCCGCTGTGGTGCCTGACCCGCGGGGCAGTGAGCGTCGCGGCGTCCGAACCGCTCACCGACGTCGCCGCCGCGCAGGTCTGGGGGCTCGGCCAGGTGGCCGCGCTGGAACTGCCGCACCGCTGGGGCGGCCTCGTCGACCTGCCGCCGGTGCTCGACGAACGGGCCGGCGACCAGCTCGTCGCGACGCTGAGCCGGCGCGACGAGAGCCAGGTCGCGATCCGCGCCGCCGGCGCCTTCGCGCGTCGGCTCGACCGGGCGCCCGGCACCGGCGCCGAGTTCGTGCCGCCGGACGGCCCGGTGCTGATCACCGGCGGGACCGGCGCGCTCGGCGCGCACGTGGCGCGCTGGCTCGCCGGGGCCGGAGTCGGCCGGCTGGTGCTGACCAGCCGACGCGGCCCCGATGCGCCCGGCGCCGCCGAGCTGCTGACCCAGCTGACCGCGCTCGGCGCCGAGGCGACCGTGGCGGCCTGCGACGTCACCGACGAGGCCGCGCTGCGCGAGCTGGTCGCCGCGTACCCCTGGCGGGGCGTCGTGCACGCGGCCGGCATCCTCGACGACGGCGTCCTGGAATCGCTCACCCCGGAGCGGATCACCGAGGTCGCCCGGGTCAAGGTGGGCGCCGCCCGTCTGCTGGACGAGCTGACCGGCGACCTCGACATGTTCGTGCTGTTCTCCTCCGTGGCCGGCACCATCGGCAGCCCCGGACAGGCCAACTACGCGGCGGCGAACGCCGGTCTGGACGCCCTCGCCCGGGACCGGCAGGCCCGCGGACTTCCGGCCACCTCGATCGCCTGGGGCCCCTGGGCCGACGGCGGCATGGCCGGCGGCGACGCGGTCGGCCGGCGGCTGAGCCGAGGCGGACTCGCGCCGATGGAACCGGCGCGCGCGATGGCGGCGTTCGCGTCGGCCGTCGCCGACGGTGAACCGGCCGTCCTGGTCGCCGACGCCGACTGGCCGGTGCTGGCCACCGGCCGCGCCGACCGGCTGCTCGACGTGCTCGCACCCGTCACGCGGCCGGACGCCGCCGGCGCGGCGGTGGCGGCCGACACCTCCCCGGCCGAGCTGTGCCGGGTGGTCTGCGAGAGCACGGCGCTGGTGCTCGGCCACGGCTCCGCCGCCGACATCGACCCGGACCGCGCCTTCCGCGACCTGGGCCTGGACTCGCTGACCGGGGTCGAGCTGCGCAACCTGCTCACCCGCGCGACCGCGACCCCGCTGCCGGCGACGCTGGTCTTCGACCACCCCACCCCGGCCGCGCTCGCCGAGCACCTGCACGCGCAGCTCACCGGCACGGCAGCCGGGCCGCGGGAGCCGGTGACCCCTCCGGCGCACGACGGCGACGACCCGATCGTCATCGTCGGCGTGTCCTGCCGGTTCCCCGGCGGCGTCACCAACCCCGACGAGCTGTGGGAGTTGCTGCTCGCCGGCGGCGACGGCCTGTCCGGCTTCCCGACCGACCGGGGCTGGGGCGCCGGCCTGCCGGTCGGGGTCGGCGGTTTCATCGAGGACGCCACCGCCTTCGACGCCGAACTGTTCGGGGTGTCGCCGCGCGAGGCGCTGGCGATGGACCCGCAGCAGCGGGTGCTGCTGGAATCGGTGTGGGAGGCGTTCGAACGGGCCGGCATCGATCCGGCGTCGCTGCGCGGCAGCCGCACCGGGGTCTTCGCCGGCACCAACGGCCAGGACTACACCGGCGTTGTGCTCGGCTCCGGTGACCCGCTCGTCGACGGCTTCGTGAGCACCGGCAACGCCGCCGCCGTGCTGTCCGGCCGGATCGCCTACGCGTTCGGGCTGGAGGGCCCGGCGATGACCGTGGACACCGCCTGCTCCTCCTCCCTCGTCGCGCTGCACCTGGCCACGCAGGCCCTGCGGGCCGGGGAGTGCTCGCTGGCGGTCGTCGGCGGCGTGACGGTGATGTCCACACCCGGCGCGTTCGTCGAGTTCGCCCGGCAGGACGGCCTCGCCGCCGAAGGCCGGTGCAAGGCGTTCGCCGCGGCCGCCGACGGCACCGGCTGGGCCGAGGGCGCCGGCGTGCTCGTCGTCGAGCGGCTCTCCGACGCCCGGCGGCAGGGACACCGGATCCTCGCCGTCGTCCGGGGCTCCGCGATCAACTCCGACGGCGCCAGCAACGGCCTGACCGCGCCGAACGGGCCGGCACAGCAGCGGGTCATCCGGCAGGCGCTCGCCTCGGCCGGTCTCGCCCCGGCCGACGTGGACGTGGTGGAGGCGCACGGCACCGGCACCCGGCTCGGTGACCCGATCGAGGCGCAGGCGCTGATCGCCGCGTACGGGCAGGACCGGGACCGGCCGTTGTGGCTCGGCTCGATCAAGTCGAACATCGGCCACACGCAGGCCGCCGCGGGCGTGGCCGGCATCATCAAGATGGTGCTGGCGCTACGCCACGGCGTGCTGCCGCCGACGCTGCACGTGGACGCCCCGACCCCGCACGTGGACTGGTCGGCCGGTTCGGTCGAGCTGCTCACCGAGGCGCGGGACTGGCCCGCCGGGGACCGCCCGCGCCGCGCCGGCGTCTCGTCGTTCGGCCTCAGCGGCACCAACGCGCACACCATCCTGGAGGCGTACCGGCAGGAGCCGGCCGACGTCGACATCCCGGCCGGCCCGGTGGCCTGGCTGCTGTCGGCGAAGACCCCCGCTGCCGTACGCGAGCAGGCCACGCGCCTCGCCGCCCAGCCGGACCAGGACGTCTTCCGCGTCGGCCACGACCTCGCGCTGGGCCGCCGCGCGCTCGAGCACCGGGCCGTGGTGATCGGCGCGCAGCCGGACGACTTCTCAGCCGGCCTCGCCGCGCTGCAACGCGACGAGCCGGCCGGCAACCTGCTCCGCGGGGAGGCGACCCGCGGCGGGCTCGCCTTCCTGTTCTCCGGGCAGGGCTCGCAACGCCCGCGGATGGGGCACGGGCTGTACCAGCGGCACCCGGTCTACGCCGAGGCGTTCGACGCCGTCTGCGCCCGGTTCGACGGGCTGCTCGACACCCCGCTGCGTGAGGTCGTCCTCGGCGGCTCCGAGCTGATCCACCGCACCGACCACACCCAGGCCGGGCTCTTCGCGGTCGAGGTGGCGCTGTTCCGCCTGCTGGAGTCGTGGGGCGTCACCCCGGACCACCTGCTGGGTCACTCGATCGGCGAGATCGTGGCCGCGCACGTGGCCGGCGCGCTGTCCCTCGACGACGCGGTGACGGTGGTCGCCGCGCGCGGGCGGCTGATGCAGGCGTTGCCGGCCGGCGGGGCGATGCTCGCGGTGCAGGCCTCCGAGGCCGAGGTACGCGACGCGCTGATGCCGTACGCGGACCGGCTGGGCATCGCGGCGATCAACGGGCCGACGGCGGTCGTCGTCTCCGGCACCGCCGAGGCGATCGACGAGCTGGCCCCCCGGTTCGCGAAGACCACCCGGCTCACCGTCTCGCACGCGTTCCACTCCCCGCTGATGGAGCCGATGCTCGACGCGTTCGCCTCGGCGATCGCGGACGTCACGTACCGGACCCCGCGCATCCCGGTGCTGTCCAACCTGACCAACGAGCCGGTCGAGAGCTTCTCGGCCGACTACTGGGTGCGCCACGTCCGGGAGGCGGTCCGGTTCGCCGACGGCGTCGGTCACCTGGCCGGCGTCGGTGTCACCCGGTTCGCCGAGCTGGGCCCGTCCGGGGTGCTGGCCGGCATGGTGCAGTCGTGCCTGGCCGACCGGGACGGCGGCTTCACGCTCGCCCCGATGTTGCGCGGCGACCGGGACGAGGCGACCGCCGTGCTGCACGCGACCGCCGCGTTGCACGTGGCGGGGGTGGACGTGGACTGGGCCGCGGTCTTCGGCGGTCACCGCGGCCGGCTGGCCGACCTGCCCACGTACCCGTTCCAGCGGCAGCGGTTCTGGCCGGAGGTCACCGCCGCGGCGCGTCCCGCCGCGGCCTCCCCGACCGACGCCTGGCGCTACGCGGCGGCCTGGCAGCGGATCGACCCGCCGGCCGCGCCGCGGCTCACCGGGAGCTGGCTGGTCGTCACCGCGGGCGAGGGCGCCGCTGACGTCGTCGCGGCGCTGCGGGCGGCCGGCGCGGACCCGACCGAGCTGGTCCTCGACGCGGGCGTCGATCGGCGCGACCTGGCGGAACAGCTCGCCGACCGGCCGGAACCGGCCGGCATGCTGTGCGCGTTCCCCGACGCCGGGGCCGCCGCCCGGCTCACCACGCTGCTGCAGGCGCTCGACGACGCCGACGTGCTCACCCCGCTGTGGTGCCTGACCCGCGGCGCGGTGTCGATCGCCGCGGTCGAGCCGCTCGGCGACCCGGCCCAGGCCCAGCTCTGGGGGCTCGGCCGGGTGGCCGCGCTGGAGTTCCCGCGTCGCTGGGGCGGCCTGGTCGACGTGCCCGCGGCGCTGACCGCGCGGGACGCCGACCGGCTGGCCGCGGCGCTCACCGCCGCCGGCGAGGACCAGCTCGCGGTACGCCCCGCCGGGGTCTTCGTCCGCCGCCTGCGCCCCGCCGCGGCGCCCGCGGCGGCGACCCCCTACCGCCCGCGCGGCACGGTGCTGGTCACCGGCGGCACCGGCGCGCTCGGCGCGCACACCGCCCGCTGGCTGGCCGCCCGGGGCGCCGAGCACCTGCTGCTGGTGTCCCGCCGCGGCCCGGCCGCGCCGGGCGCCGCCGACCTGGTCACCGAACTGGCCGGGCTCGGCACCCGGGCGACCGTCGCGGCGTGCGACGTGGCCGATCCGGCGGCGCTGGCCGCGTTGCTCGCGACCGTGCCGGACCTGACCGGCGTGGTGCACGCCGCCGGGGTCAACGGGCTCACCGGGCTGGCCGCCGTCACCCCGGCCGAGTTCGCCGAGGTGCTGCACGGCAAGGTCGCCGGCGCGGTCAACCTCGACGCGCAGACGGCGGACCTGGACCTGTTCCTGGTGTTCTCGTCGATCTCCGGGGTGTGGGGCAGCGGCGGCCAGGCCGGGTACGCGGCCGGCAACGCGTTCCTCGACGCGCTCGTCCGCTCCCGCCGCGACCGCGGACAGGCGGGCACCGCGATCGCGTGGGGTCCGTGGGCCGGTGCCGGCATGGCCGCCGACCCGCAGGCGCAGGAGTACCTGCGCGGTCGCGGACTGGCCGCGCTGGAGCCGGCCGCCGCCATCGCCGCGCTGGAACGGGCGGTCGACGGCGGCGACGTCGAGGTGGCCGTCGCCGACGTGAACTGGGAGCGGTTCGCCGGGACCTTCACCGCCGGACGGCCGTCCGCGCTCTTCGCCGACCTGCTCGCCGGCGAACGGCCGGCCGCCGCGCCCCGGGCGACCGCCGGTCTGCGCGAGCGGTTGCTGCCGCTGCCGCGCGGCGAGCAGGCGGAGGAACTGCTGACGCTGGTACGCCGGGAGGTCGCCGCCGTCCTCGGGCACCCGGGCATCGCCACCGTGCCGGGCGCCCGCGCGTTCAAGGAACTCGGGTTCGACTCGCTGACCGCGGTCGAGCTGCGCAACCGGCTCAGGGCCGCCACCGGCGCCGAACTACCGGCCAGCCTGGTGTTCGACCACCCCAGTCCGGCCGCGGTGGCCACGATGCTGCACGACCTCGTCGTCGGGGCGCCGGAGTCGGCGGTGGAGCCGTTCCTCGCCCAGCTCGACCACCTGGAGGCGGCCGGGGCCGAACTCGACGGTGTCGCCCGCGCCCGGGTCGCCATGCGGCTCAACGCGTTCCTGTCCCGGTGGCACACCGGACGCCCGGTCCAGACCGCCGAGACGACCCCCGACGAGTTGATGTCGGCAAGCGACGACGAGCTGATCGACTTCATCAAGCAGCAGCTCGACCAGGCGTGACGGCGGCCGGGGGCCCTCGGGCCCCCGGCCCCGGGTAGGGGTTGTTGGCCTTCCGAACCCGCTCATAGGCTCCGGTCAAACAGCAGTGTCGTGCCGGGCGGCCAGTGCTCACCCGGTTCTCCATCGTCAATTCCGCGATCGCCGGAACGGCTGATGCTGCCCGGAAAACGCTTGCCTGGACGGGTGAAACGAGTGGCGGACGAAGAGAAGTATCTCGGCTATCTCAAGCGGGTCACGACCGATCTGCGGCACGCGCGCCGCCGGTTGCGGGTCGCCGAGTCCCGCGAGCGCGAACCGATCGCGATCGTCGGGATGAGCTGCCGGTATCCCGGCGGCGTCACCTCGCCGGAGGAGCTGTGGCAACTCGTCGCCGACGGCCGCGACGGCGTCGGTGACTTCCCGACCGACCGCGGCTGGGCCACCGGCGGCGGCGACTACCGGCGCGAGGGCGGCTTCGTCCTCGACGCCGGCGACTTCGACGCCCGGCTCTTCGGCATCTCGCCGCGCGAGGCACTCACCATGGACCCCCAGCAACGCCTGACGCTGGAAGCCTGCTGGGAGGCGGTCGAGCGGGCCGGCATCAACCCGCAGGGCCTGCACGGCGACCAGGTCGGCGTGTTCATGGGCGCGCCGGTGTCCGGCTACGGCCTCGGCGCAGCCGACCTGCCGGCCGGGTCCGACGGGCACCTGCTGACCGGCACCGCCGGCAGCGTCGTGTCCGGTCGGGTGGCCTACGCGCTCGGCCTGGAAGGTCCCGCCGTCACCATCGACACCGCCTGCTCCTCGTCGCTCGTCGCGCTGCACCTGGCCGCCCAGGCGCTGCGGCAGGGCGAGTGCTCGATGGCGCTCGCCGGCGGCGTCACCGTGATCACCAGCCCCGGCATCTTCGCCGAGTTCGACAACCAGGGCGGCCTCGCCGGCGACGGCCGCTGCAAGCCGTTCGCCGACGCCGCCGACGGCACCGGCTGGTCCGAGGGCGTCGGCGTGCTGCTCGTCGAGCGGCTGTCGGACGCCCGCCGCAAGGGCCACCCGATCCTCGCCGTGGTCCGGGGCAGCGCCGTCAACTCCGACGGCGCCAGCAACGGGCTGACCGCCCCAAACGGCCCCTCCCAGGAACGCGTCATCCTGCAGGCGCTCGCCAACGCACGGCTCGGTCCCGACGACGTCGACGTGGTCGAGGCGCACGGCACCGGCACCCGGCTCGGTGACCCGATCGAGGCGCAGGCGCTGATCGCCGCGTACGGGCAGGACCGGGACCGGCCGTTGTGGCTCGGCTCGGTCAAGTCGAACATCGGGCACACCCAGGCGGCGGCGGGGGCGGCCGGCCTGATCAAGATGGTCATGGCGATGCGGCACGACACCATGCCGCGCACCCTGCACGTGGACGCGCCGAGCAGTCACGTGGACTGGACCGCGGGCGCGGTCGAGCTGCTCACCGAGGCCCGCCCCTGGGCCCCCGGCGACTCCCCGCGGCGGGCCGGCATCTCCTCCTTCGGGGTCAGCGGCACCAACGCGCACGTCATCCTGGAGGAGGCGCCGTCGGCCACCGTCCCGGCCGAGGACGAGTTCGGCGACACCGACGGCGAGCCCGCCCCGCAACTGGCCGAGGCGGCCCCGGTCGTCGAGGCCCCGGCGGTGCTCCCGTGGGTGCTGTCCGCGCGGACGCCGGAGGCGTTGCGGGCCCAGGCCGGGCGGCTGCGGGAGTTCGTGCTGGCGCGGCCGGATCTGCGGCCGGTGGACGTGGGCTCGACGCTGGTGGCGTCGCGGGCGTCGCTGGAGCACCGGGCGGTCGTCGTGGGCTCGGATCTCGCGTCGTTCGCGGCGGCGCTGGCCGAGGTCGACGCCGGTTCCGGCGGCTCGGGCCGGACCGCGTTCCTGTTCACCGGTCAGGGTGCGCAGCGCATCGGGATGGGTGCCGGTCTGGTGGGGCGGTTCCCGGTGTTCGCGGAGGTGTTCGACG
>NZ_JBFAGS010000050.1:0-10298 GCF_040653835.1 Micromonospora sp. NPDC050980
CGCCCGCCCGGAACTCCGGATCGAACTGGCGTCTCGTCTCAGCCATGAACCTCTATCCCTCAAGCTCTGGCCTCCACGCTACGAGGGGAAGGGCATTCCTGGAGTCCCGTCCGCTGGGTGGGGCGTGGTTGCTCGACGGGTTGTGGCGCCGGCTGCGCGTCGACACGGTCCTGCGGCCGCTGGTCGGCTCGTCCCGCCGGGAGGTCGACGTCGAGCGGGTGCTGTTCGCGCTGGTCGCCAACCGGGCCCTGGCCCCGTCGAGCAAGCTGGCCGCCGCCGACTGGGTCTGCCAGGACGTGCACCTGCCCGGCCTGCCGCATGTCACCGACGACGCCTGCTACCGGGCGATGGACCAGTTGATCGAGGTCGAGCCCGCGTTGACCCGCGGGGTCTACGACCAGATCGCCGACCTGCTCAACCTTGAGGTCGACCTGCTGTTCTTCGACACCACCAGCACCTACTTCGAACTCGACGAGGCCGACGAACCGCTGTGGCGTGACCAGCAGGGCCGGGTCGTGGCCGAGGACGATCCGGCGGCGGTCAAGCAGGCCGGGTTTCGCACCCATGGCAAGAGCAAGGACTCCCGCGACGACCTGCCCCAGGTCGTGGCCGGGATGGCTGTCACCCGCACCGGCATTCCCGTACGGGTGTAGTGCTCCCGGCAACGCCAGCGACTCCGCCCTGATCCGGCAGGTCAAGGCCGACATGCGCGAGTGGAGTCTGGCCCGCATCGCCTGGGTCGCCGACCGCGGCTTCGCCGTTTCCTGCAACACGGCGGCGGGCTCAATCAAAGCGGGGGAAACTCGGTGCAGCGCTGACCACGCTTCGCTGGGTTCGCCCAAGGTTCGCTCGACATCGGCGGGTGCGGTGCGGTGCGGTGGCCGTGGCGGCCAAGCTGCGCTGAGCTGGTTGGTGACCTACACCGACGCCAGTATCGGCGTGCGTCTTGCCTCGGCGCTATGCCGTCGTGTAGTCCGTGGCGTCGGCTGTCGTACCGCCGTTGGCGCGCACCCGGCGCGGTGGGCGTAGTGCCTCGAGAGCGGTCGGAGCGGCGACGGGCTGGCATCGTCGCGGGCCATTCGGTGGGTGCCACGTTCGACGGTGGCCTTGACCAGCGCGAAGATGGCGCCTTGCAGGGCGGCTGCGGTCAGCACCTCGGCCCAGCCGCGGTCCTTGTCGGTGGCATGCGGGGCTTCGTCGTCGTGACCGGCGATCCGCCATACCTGCTTGAACACCACGCTGGCGACCAGGCCGGCGCCGGCGCCGAGCAGCAACCCGACCGGCTTGTACGCGAGCCGGGCCGCCTTGCCGCTCACGAGCGCCGCCGACGGACCACGACAGCGGCCACGACGAGCAGCGCGGCCGCGGCGACTACCACGGCCGGCTTGGCCACCCGCCGGGTCTGCGGCCGGCGGCTGGCCTCGACGATCCGCTGTTTGGTCACGCCGAGGCGCTGGACGGCCGGCGTGCCGGCGACGCTGACGGCTGCTGCCGTCAACTCGTCCACGACAGTGTTTGTGGCCTGCGCTGCCCGGGTCCGCAGGGCGTCGAACCGGTCCCGGGTGGCACCTACGGTGTCGTCCAGGGAGTGCTTCGCGCGGGCCTTCAGGTCGGTTTTCGCCGCGAGGGCTTCGACGGTCGCGCCGAGGTCGGCGCGGGTCTGCTCGATCTCCGCGCGGATCTGCCGCGGGTCTGCCGGGGGTGAAGTGCTCATCGTTGCCGTCCTTGATGGGCTGCGGTTTTCACTGTCTGCACGTCGGCGGCCACGCCGGCGATAGCGTCGTGGGGCACCGGGGGCGCCGCGGAGCGCAACTGCCGCCTGCCTATTGCTGCCACCACACCTGCGGCGAGGAACACCGCGAGCATCACGACCAGTACGGACAGCCAGAGCGGCCACACTAGGTGCAGGAGGACGACGGCGAGGATCAGCAGGAAACCCAGCCCGTGGAGGCCGAGCACGGCTGCGCCGCCGAGTAGGCCACCGCCGAGTCCGGCGCGCTTGCCCTTCTCGGTCATCTCCTGCTTCACCAGCGCCAGTTCGTCACGTACCAGTGTCGAGATCTGCTGCGCCGCCTGGGCGACCAGGTCAGCGGTGGATGCTCCGGCATCGGGTGGGGGTGATGCGCCTGTTGCCACCATTAATCCTTCCTCGCGATCACAGCCCGGTGGTGCCCATACCTGTAAACGACCAAACGTCACCGCCGGCACTACCGGACGCTCGCGCGGAGTGCCGGCGGCACCCGTCACCCCACCGCTGATTCACATCGGCGCAGGCGCGCGGGCCGGTGCGTCGGATGCTGCCCGAGGGGACGACCCACGCGACGGATGCCTTTCGCCGGGTAGGACCCTACAAGAAGATTCCGGCACCGCCTGGTGGACCGGCGGCTGAGCTGATGACGATCTCGCAAGCCTTTGACCTGCGAAGGTGCGGCAGCAGCGCGGCGTCGATGGTTAGCGGCGAGAGACTGAGCGCACAGGGGCATGAATCCGGGGCCGGCACCCGAGACAGCGCCGGCCCCGAGCAGCTTCCCGAGCGATTCGCACGTGAGCCTGGCCGCCTTGCCGTGCATACGCTCCGCGGACCTGCCACGACGGGGGCGACGACGAACAGTGCGGCCGCGATGACTGCCGCAGCCTGCTTGGCCACTCGAGACACCTGCGATCCTCGGCCGACCTTGACAGACGAGCCGCTGCTTGCTCATGCCCACCCACTGGCCGGCTGGCGTGCCGGCGACGCTGGCCGTGCTGCGGTCAACTCGTTTACGAGGGTTGTCGGCGGATGCGCAGCCCCCGGCAGAATCTTCGTAGCGGCGAGAGATGACGTCCGCCGCTCTACGAGGACCTCGTGTCCGTGACATCGCAGGTAGTGGGCTGAACCGACGGCAGGCTCTTGACTGGCCCGGGCGCGTGAGAGCGCTACATAGGGACGGACAATGCCGGCTGTCATGACGCTGCTGGGCCGACTCGACGTTCGGCGCAACCGCTGCCAGGGGTGCCATGGCCGGCGGGGCGGATGTTCACCCCGCCGGCCTTCGCCGCGTTAGACGTCGAGAGACGACTCACGGGTGCGGCGTGCGATCAGCCGGGCGGTGGCGCCGACGGTGACCATGGCCGCTCCGGTGCCGAACAGCCACCATAGGGCGGAGGCGCTGCCGCCGGTGACGGGCAGCGCGGGCGTGCTGGTGGGAGGCTGCTCGGGAGCCATGGTCTGGGTGGGCGCTGCGGTGGGCTGCGTCGGGCCTGGTGTGGGCTCGGTCGGGCCGGGTGTGGGCTGGGTCGGCGAGGGGGTGGGCTGCGTCGGCGTGGGCGAGGGTGCCAGCGGTCGCTCGCAGCGGGCCTCGGCGAGGGTGACCGTGCCGACGGGAATGTCGATGAGCGTGCCGGTGACGAGTGTGCCGGTCAGCCGCAGCGTGGCCTGTACGGCGATAGCCACCGCCCCGTCGTCGGTGGTGGTCTCGACATTCTGGACGGTGGCGTTGAGCGCCGCGCCGGTCAGGCCGGGCACGGTGACCGCCCCGCTGGCCGTCACACCCGGGGTGTTCGGCGCGAGGTCGATCGGGTCGCCGAACAGCGTAAGGCCAGTGAAGGTGGTGTCGGCCGTCTGAGCCCCTTGCCGGGGGCAGGACACCGCCGCGGAGATGACGTCGGCGTCCAGGACCGGGGCATCGAGCACCGCGAGTGCCACATCGGCGATCTGCGCGTTGGCCGACGAGGCGGTGTCCCCACGTGTCGCGCTGACCTGCACCACCGTGCCTGACGCGGTCACGCCGAGGGCGCCGGGAATGGTGATCGCGATACCGGTATCGGTGTCGGTGCCGCCGTCGGGGGCGGTCGCGGTGCCGATGACGGCGTTGGCAGTCACGACCGGGACGCCGGCCACGGTGGCGGCGAGGTCGACCGCGACGCCTCGGGCCCTGGCGTCGCCGGGCGCGGCGAGCGCCGGAACTGCGTTGGTCAGCGCCACGGCGCCGCAGGCGGCGATCGCCACCGGCGCGATAGTGGCGAGTCGGCGGGAAAGTCTCACATTGATGCCTTTGCTGATCTGGTCTTCCCGACGGTCGGGAAAGCTCGTTGCGAGCTTATAAGACGATCTGTTCTAGATGTCGGTTTTTAGAAGGGGTGGGCATCGCGGTGCGTGTTGTGGTTTGCGAACATGCACGGCAGTGGTGCCGGGGCGCGCCGATCGAGTCGGCCGGCAGCGCGCTGAGCGCACGAGAAGTCGGGGTAGCGGGGAGGCCATTGTGGTCACGGCTCGCGAAGCCGGTGCTGCCCGCACTGGTCAATGACCAGCATCGCCGCCGGCGCTGGCCGAGCGTCTGTACGAGTGGCGAGGGGCGCCGGTACTCGACCGGCGCGGTCGGCCGCTGGTGTTGGGTCCGGTGCCGGCGGTGGTCGACGCGCTGCTGCGCGAGGACCTCAGCGCGCCGCGCAAGCAGCGGCACACGATCGAGCGGATCGGCCAGCGGCTGGCCGTCGAGCACGGTTTTACCGACGCGTCGTACTCGGCGGTACGCAACTACGTCGCTTGGCGCCGAAAGAGAGGGTGAACAGTCACCTCGTGTGCACTTGTGCACACGAGGTGACTGTTGGTAATGGGCCCGACGTGCAGTCCGAAACCGCCGAGTCCCTTCTCCGTGGCCGCAACCGATTTCCCACGTCGCCTGGCGACAAACGCCTGGCATTCATATGAAGAGGTCTACCTGGGCAGGTCTCTACAAGATCCGGGGCGGTTCAGGCGGGGATAAACACTTCCTAATACTCGAACGTCACTTGGCTTGTCTGCGCTGGTAGTGGGATCGGCGGGCGCGGGCTTGGGATGTTCGTCGCCAGAGGGACCAGTGCAGGGTGTGCTCTGGTGGGAGCGGTGACCAGCAGAGGTAGAAGGCCAGCTCGCCGGTGGTGCGGTTGCGGCGGATGAGCAGCCACCGGTGCTCACCAGATTGGGTGGCCGTGGTGATCCAGGCCCACAGGTAGTCGCGGGGACCTTTCGCGCCCGGGCCGCAGCTGTGGGGCTGCCATTCGCGGGTGGGTATCCGCTCGGCGAGGTCGTCGACGCGGATGAGGGTGCGGCCGTCGTTGACCGCCACGCGTCGGTCGCAGCCGACGGCCAGCGCGTAACCGATCCCGCAGTGTTCGAGCTCAGCGCGTAGGCCGGGGTCGGCGCCGTAGACTTCGTCGCCGGTCACCCACGCGAACGGGACTCCGGCGTCCACCGCGGCGGCGATCATCTGCCGGGCGAGGGCCGGTTTCGTGGCGAACCCGACCTGGTCGGGGACGCCGGCGGCGGTGAGACGCTCAGGCCGGTCGCACCAGGTCGTCTCGGGTAGGTAGAGCCGGCGGTCGATCATCGTCCGCCCCAGAGGTGAGACGTAGGCGAGGAATACCCCGACCTGGCTGTTCTCGACACGGCCGGCGGTGCCGGTGTACTGCCGCTGGACCCCGACCGAGCACAGGCCCTTCTTCAGGAAGCCGGTCTCGTCGCAGACCAGCACCGCGTTGGGGTGGCCGAGTTGCTCGATCAGCCAGGCCCGAACGTCGTCGCGGACGGCGTCGGCGTCCCACACCGCCGTGCGCAGCAACCGCTGCATCGCCTGCGGATCGACATGGCCTGCCCGTTCCGCGATGGACCAGCAGGTCTTTCGTTCCACGCCCGACAGCAGCCCTTCCACGAACTGCCCGGCGGTCCGACGGGGCTCCGCCCGCGCGAACCGGTCCGCGACACGCGTCACCGCCTCGTCCAGGATGACCCGCCACCCGGCGGGGTCTACGCTGTGGCACGCGGCCACCGCACGATCTTCGGTTGTCCTCACAAACCATCGATGATCAACGCGGTGGCCGTCTTCATGCCCGCGCCACGCCCAACGCCGAAGCCAAGTGACGTTGGAGTACTAATCGGTCGGGACTGGTACCTGTGCTCCACCGAATTGTGGATCGGTACCGGTACCGGGTCGGCCCAACATCACGCCGCCGGTTGAGACAACCGATTGTCAATGCTACGCGTAGCGCGTGATGGCCGGGCCGCTGCTGGAAGTACTCAACATGCCGCGCCAAACGGTTGACTCGGTCCGCTCGTTCGCGTCGGCTAGGCCTGGATCGGCGAATGTCCGAGGGCTCGTCGGGTACACGGCGCGGTGACACGCGAGAGGAGGACGACCCGTGCAACTCACTGAACAGCAGGTGCGTTCGCTGTACGGCCAGGACGTCCAGGACAAGTCGGGTGCCAAGATCGGCAAGGTCCGGCAGGTGTGGGCCACCGCGGGCTACCCGACCTGGGTCAGCGTGCAAACCGGCGGTGGCTCTGAGCCCATGGCCCCGCTCGGCAACGCGCAGGTGCAGAAGGGGACGCTTACGGTCGCCTACGACAAGACGACTGTGCAGAGCGCCCCGAGCGTCGGACCTGGCAACGACAGACCGCTGACCGTTGAACAGACCGCGCAGTTGTACGCGCACTACCGCTTGCAGCCGCAGCAGGCGCCACAGGCTCGCGACGAGCTGATCCGCTCCGAGGAACGGCTGCGGGTCGGCACGGAAAGTCAGCCTGCCGGAAAGGCGGTACTGCACAAGAACGTGGTTACCGAGAACGTGCACACGATCGTGCCGGTCGAGCACGACGAGGTGTACGTCGAGCGCGAGCCGATCACCGCTGCGGACGTGGGCAGCGTGCGCGGCGAGATAGGGCAGGCGCAGCGGGAGATGCCGCTGCGGGCCGAGCATCCGGTGGTCGCGAAGGATCAGGTGCCGGTCGAGCGGGTCCGCCTGGCAAAGAACGAGGTCGTCGAGGAGCAGCCGATCGACGAACAGGTCCGCCACGAGGAAATCGAGGCGAGCATCCCGGAAACCAACCGCCGCCGGCGGTAAGGGCCGAGACGTTCCGCGCGTAGGTGCCAGAGGGCGGATGGGTCACCACGGCCTGTCCGCCCATCAGGCTGGTAAGGCTTGAGTCGCCTCGGGTTCCCGCACACCGTGCACGCCCTGCGGGTCCGGTGCCGCCCGTTGTCCTTGAGTGCCGGCCGCTGGTCCACCGTCACCGTCTACGCGATCACCGACCTGACCACAGCCCAGGCCAGCCGCGCCTACGATAGCTTGCCTGACCCCTGGTTGGCGTGCTGCGCCTCGGATAGGACGGCGGTCTCGGCGAGCACGAGGGCTTCGGCGACCTCTGAGCCGAAACGTGTCAACGGCGGCGTGATCGGGGTGCTCCCGGAATACCTGCGGGCTGGCGGCTCCGAGGTGGGCGACACCATCGGCAGCGTTGGCCATGGCGAGCAGGCTGGCCCACTGCCTGCTCGACCGACAGCGGTTGGCGCACCCGCTCAACGTCGAATCCGCTCTGATGGGAAGCGGCGCGCCAGCCCGCCGAGACCGCCCAAACAACGCCGCCAAACAGATCCGCACCGCCCTGACTGACGTTGCCTGCGGAGGTCGGCGTGACGTCATGGTCCAGCATGCGTGGGCCTGTTGGCGCCGCCCCGACAGGCCACCGGAGTGTTGAGCGGCGCCACGCACCCAAGAGCCAACCGGGACGCCCTATTCCTGCTGACACACCCGTGAGTCGGTTGCGGCCCTGGTTGATCGACGGCGCCGCGCGGTAGGGCCAACCTGTTATGGGCGCCCAACGGCACACGAATCCATCGTCCGTTCGGTTGATTCTCGCGTGCCGTGTCGTCTAGAGTTTCGCCACGATCGGTGTAACTCGGTGCCGGTCCGGCGAGGCGGGAGAGCAGTATGACCACGATGACCATCGCACCGTCCGCCGCTGAGGTGCGCCGCGCGCCGCAGACCGGTGAGGAGTCCCGCGCCAGCGAGCTGATCGGGGCGCTCGCCGCCCTGCCCGCGGACCACCCGCAGCGGGCGAGCCTGCGCAATCAGGTCATCGAGGCGTGGCTGCCGCTGACGAACCACCTGGCCGCCCGCTACAGCGGTCGCGGCGAGCCGGCCGGCGACCTGGCCCAGACCGCGGCGCTCGGCCTGATCAAGGCGGTCGACCGGTTCGACGCCTCCCGCGGGGTCGACTTCGCCGGCTTCGCCATCCCGACCATCCTCGGCGAGATCAAGCGGCACTTCCGCGACCGCACCTGGAACATCCGGGTTCCGCGTCGCCTCCAGGAGTTGCGGCTGCGCATCTCCGAGGCCAACAGCACGCTGACCCAGACGCTCAACCGGGCCCCGACCGTGGCCGACATCGCCGGCCACCTCGGTGTGACCGAGGAAGAGGTGCTGGAGGGTATTGAGGGCGCTCAGGCGTATAGCGCGGTGTCGCTCTCCACCCCGATCGGCGACGGCGACAGCGCCACCGAGCTGGGCGACATGCTCGGCACCGAGGACAACGAGTACGAGCTGGCCGAGCTGCGCGCCTCGCTGGGCCCGGCGCTGGCCACGCTCGACGAGCGCGAGCAGAAGATCCTCACGCTGCGCTTCTACGGCAACCTGACCCAGAGCGAGATCGCCGCCCGGGTCGGCGTGTCCCAGATGCACGTGTCGCGGCTGCTCGCCCGCGCCCTGACCAAGCTGCGGGGTCAGCTCACCGAGGCCTGATCCGCCGTCAGGCATAGGCTACTTCCGCCATGACCGTCGCGGAGACGACCGCTCCGACCACCCCAGAGACGAACGAGCCACACGCTGGTTCAGCCTGCGCCTCGTTCCACGCTCCTGAGGCGTAAACGAGACCCTCACCGAATCCTGGTGTTACCAGTAGCTTCCTTCGAACGCCGAGTGGAGAGCGATGTCGTCGCCGCTCTGGGGCATCGTGGTCCTCGCTGTCTCGGCGTCCGGCGTCTCCGGCGAGTCATAGCCCGACTCTGATGTCGGGCGCACTCTTTCGTCCGGCCTGAGGGCGTTCTCCGTGGTGCGGAATTCAGTTTTCGAAGCCGTCCGAACGTCCGTTTGGTCGGACTGGTCACCGCCGGAACCTTGCTACGCAGGGGTTGAGGTCGGGGGTATCGACGCGGGCAACGCCGGGGACCGTGGCTTTCACCGCTTGCTCGCACGCCGGCGTCGGCACGCCTTGCTGTGGTAGCGGTGAATCGCTGCGCCGATCATGCCATCAGTTGGCGCTGCGGATCTCGTGTGGTTCGTCGACTGGCTTGCGCGGTCGCGCCAATGACGCAGCCTGTCCTGCGCTTCGGGCGTGCTGTGCCATCGGCAGCAGATACCAGACGGCGACGAATGCCGTGGCGAGCCCGGCGCCGACGGCTACGGCTGCGGGTGTGCCCATAACGACGTCGATGACCAGGTAGACGGCGCCGACGATGGCCAACCAGAGCGACGACAGGCCCGCCAGCGCCATCCGGCTCGCCGCGGCTACGAAGTCCGACTTGCGATCTCGGTGAAACAGGATCCGGTGGTGGTTGACCGGCGCGATGAGGCACACCGTCGCCACCGCCGCAAGGAGAAGTGTGGTCAGGTAGGCAGCGCGCTGCCCGTCGCCGAGGATCCCGAACCGCTGCGTGAAGGGCAGGGTCAGGAGGAACGCGAAGAGGATCTGCACTCCGGTCTGGGCGACCCGCAGTTCCTGAAGCAGTTCGTCGAAGTGCCGGTCGGCGCGCTCCTGCTCCGACTCGTCCCGCCCGTCCGGCGCCGCGTCCCGCCGGTACTGATCGCTCACGTCGAACTCCCTCAATCACGGCTGTCTGCCGAGGGCATCCTCTCACCACGCATCTGGCGTCCGTACGGGCGACGACGGAACGACGAACCACACCCGCATGGCCGCGGACAGATCGGATCGCTGCGGGCTGTGTCGCGGGGGCGCCGGGCCGGCGTTCAGCCGCCGGCAGCGTCGATGCGTGGGCCGGGTCCGCCGCGCGTCAGGTGGTTGAGCACCACGCCGGACTGGGTAGTGGCAACACGTGAAAGCGTTTATCTTCGGCATGGTGGCCTCCAGCGCGCTGCTGCTGGGTGCGGCGGCCGGCGTGTGGATCCGGCTGCCCAAGAGGTGGCTGGCCGTTCTGCTCGCGTTCGCCTCGGGTGCGTTGATCACGGCGCTGGCCTTCGAGTTGTTCGAGGACGCCTACGAGCAGGGTGGCATCTGGCGCGCCGCGATCGGGCTGGTGGTTGGTGCGGGGGTGTTCACCGCGCTGAGCGCCGGACTGGACCGGGTGGCGCAGGGCGGCCGTCGGCAACCACACGGTAGCGAGAAGCTCGATCCGGACGCTGCCGCTCGGGACCGGGCCGCGTCGACCGCGTCGACCACCGGCGCCGCCGGCTTGGCGCTGCTGGCTGCTGTCACCCTCGACGGCGTGCCTGAGAACGTCGCGCTCGGTGTGTCGCTCGGTGAGGGCACCGGTGGGCTGGCGCTGCTG
>NZ_JBFAGS010000051.1:0-8959 GCF_040653835.1 Micromonospora sp. NPDC050980
AAGCGCACCGCCTCCCGCACGTGCCGCACCCAGTAGTCGACGGTGAACTCCTCGACCGGCTCACCGGTCAGGTTCGACACCACCGGGATCCGCGGCGCGGCGAAGTCGACGTGCCCGATCGCCGCGGCGAACTCGGCCAGCATCGGCTCCATCAACGACGAGTGGAACGCGTGCGACACCGTCAACCGGGTCGCCTTCGCGAACCGCGACGCCAGCTCCTCGATCGCCTGCACCGGGCCGGAGATCACGACCGACGTCGGAGCATTGACCGCCGCGACGTCCACCCCCGTGCCGGCGATGATCTCCCGCACCTCGGCCTCGGACGCCTGCACCGCGAGCATCGCCCCGCCCGCCGGCAACGCCTGCATCAACCGGCCCCGCGCCGCGACGAGCGTGACCGCGTCGTCCAGCGACAGCGCACCCGCGACGTGCGCGGCGGCGACCTCACCGATCGAGTGACCCAACAGGTAGTCCGGGATGACACCCCACGACTCCAGCAACCGGAACAACGCCACCTCGACCGCGAACAAACCGGCCTGCGTGTGCACCGTCCGGTGGATCGCCTCCGACCCCAGGGCCTCCCGCAACCCGTCGAACCGGCCCACGATCCCGTCGAACACCCCCGCGAACACCGGGAACCGCGCCGCCAGGCCCACACCCATCCCGACCCGCTGCGCCCCCTGACCGGTGAACAGGAACGCCAGCGCGCCCGGCGTGACGACGTCGCCGCCGACCGGCCCGGCGAGCGCGGTCGCCAACTCGTCGAGGCCGTCGGCGACGACCACGGCGCGGCTGTCGAGCGCCGCCCGCGTCGTGGCGAGCGCCGAGGCGAGGGCGGCCGGGGTCGGTGCCACGCCGGACGACAGCAGGGCGCGCAGCCGGGTCGCCTGATCCCGCAGGCCCGCCCCGGTGCGGGCGGACAGCAGGAACGGCGTCGGCCCGCACGGCGCGGCGGCCGGCTCCTCCTCGGCCGGTGCGGCGGCCTCCAGCACCACGTGTGCGTTCGTTCCGCTGATCCCGAACGAGGAGACGCCGGCCCGCCGAGGCCGGCCGGTCTCCGGCCACGGGCGCGCCTCGCGCAGCAGCGCGACCGCGCCGGCCGACCAGTCGACCTGGGGTGTCGGCTCGTCGACGTGCAGCGTCGCCGGCAGCACCCCGGACCGCATCGCCATGACCATCTTGATGATCCCGGCGACGCCGGCCGCCGCCTGGGTGTGCCCGATGTTCGACTTCACCGAGCCCAACCACAACGGCCGGTCCTCCGGCCGGTCCTGCCCGTACGTGGCCAGCAGCGCCTGCGCCTCGATCGGGTCACCCAGCTTCGTGCCGGTGCCGTGCGCCTCGACCGCGTCCACCTCGGCCGGGGACAGCCCGGCGCCGGCCAGCGCCTCCCGGATCACCCGCTGCTGGGAAGGGCCGTTCGGCGCGGTCAGCCCGTTGGAGGCCCCGTCGGAGTTGACGGCGGTGCCGCGCACCACCGCCAGCACCCGGTGCCCGTTGCGCCGGGCGTCGGAGAGCCGCTCCAGCAGCAACAGTCCGGCGCCCTCGCCCCAGCCGGTGCCGTCGGCCGCTGCCGCGAACGGCTTGCAGCGCCCGTCGGCGGCGAGCCCGCGCTGCCGGCTGAACTCGACGAACGCGGTCGGCGTGCTCATCACCGTGACGCCGCCGGCCAGCGCGAGGGCGCACTCGCCCCGGCGCAGCGACTCCACCGCCAGGTGCAGGGCCACCAGGGCGGACGAGCAGGCGGTGTCGACGGTGACGGCGGGCCCTTCGAGGCCGAACGCGTAGGCGAGGCGGCCGGAGATGACGCTCGCCGCCGTGCCGGTGGCCAGGTAGCCCTCGGTGGTCTCGTCGTCGCCGGCGATCAGCGAGCCGTAGTCCTGGCCGTTGGTGCCGGCGAACACCCCGATCCGTTGCTGCCGCAGCGAACGCGGATCGAGGCCGGCCCGCTCGAACGCCTCCCACGCGGTTTCCAGCAGGATGCGCTGCTGGGGGTCCATGGCGGTGGCCTCGCGGGGCGCGATGCCGAACAGGCCGGCGTCGAACCGGTCGACCCCGGACAGGAAACCGCCGTCGCGGACGTACGACGTGCCGTGCCGCCCGGTGTCCGGGTCGTAGAGCGCGTCGACGTCCCAGCCGCGGTCGCCGGGGAACGGCGCCAGCGCGTCGTGTCCGCCGGCGACGAGCTGCCACAGCTCCTCCGGGCTGTCCACCCCGCCGGGGAACCGGCAGCTCATGGCCACGATGGCGATCGGCTCGCGGGCACCCTCCTCGGCCTCGCGGAGGCGCCGGTTGGCCTGGCGCAGCTCGCCGGTCATCCACTTCAGATGGTCGAGAAGCTTCTGTTCATTCGCCATGGCTGTCCCCTAGTACGCGGTGTCGGTTCCGGTGGGTGGTCATGTGGGGCTGCCGAACTCACGCTGGATCAGTTCGAGCATCTCGTCGGCGGTCGCCAGGTCCAGCCCGGCGTCGAGGTCGGCGTCGGGTTCGGGCCCGACGTTCGTACGACTCCACTTGTCGAGCAGGCCGCGCAGTCGCGCGGTGATGCCGTCCCGCTCGTCCTGGTCCGGAGCGACGCCGAACAGGAGGGCTTCCAGCCGGTCGATCTCGCTCGCCACGCTGGGGCGTTCCGGCTCGCCGGCCACCTGCGGCGCCAGGTACGCGGCGAGCGCGCCCGGCGTGGGATGGTCGAACACCAGCGTCGCCGGGAGCGGGAGTCCGGCGGCGGCGCCGAGCCGGTTGCGCAGTTCGACAGCGAGCAGCGAGTCGAATCCGAGGTCCCGGAAGGCCGACGCCGGGTCGATCCGGGCCGGGTCGCGGTGCCGCAGGACCGCGGCCGTCTCGGCGCGGACCAGGTCGAGGATCACCCGGTCGCGGTCGGCGGCGGCGGCGAGGCGGGCGCGTAGCCGCTCGGCCGGGGAATCCGGGCCGCTGTCGCCGGTGGACGGCAGGTCGGTGAGTTCGGCGAGCAGCCGGTTGGCCCGGCCCGGCCCGGTGGCCGCCGCGAACGCGGTCCAGTCGACGTCGCCCACGACGACCGCCGGGCGGTCGCCGACCACGGCGGCGCCGAAGGCCGCCATCGCCCGGCCGGCGGCCAGCGGCGTCAGGCCGAGGGCGCGGTGCCGGCCGGCGAGCGCGGGCCCGGCGGCGAGCCCGCCGTCCGCCCACGGTCCCCAGGCCAGCGCGGTCGCGGGCAGGCCACGGGCGCGCCGGTCGCCGGCCAGCGCGTCGAGGTAGCTGTTGGCCGCCGCGTAGTTCGCCTGCCCCGGGTTGCCGACCGCGCCGGCCATCGAGGAGTAGAGCACGAACATCCGCAGCGGACGGCCGGCGGTGAGGGCGTCGAGGTGTGCCGCCGGGAGGGTCTTGGCGTGCAGCACCGCGGCCAGTTGGTCGAGGGTGAGTGTCTCCAGCGGGCTGTCGGCGGTCACCCCGGCGGTGTGCACGACACCGTCGAGGGGGTGCTCGGCGGGGATGGCGTCGATGGCGGCGGCCAGGTCGGTGCGCGACGCCACGTCGCAGGCCCGCACCGTGACCGTGGTGCCGGCCGCGGTCAGCTCGCGGACGAGTTCGGCGGCGCCGGGCGCGTCCGGGCCGCGCCGGGAGAGCAGGAGCAGGTGGGGTACGCCCCGGGCGGCGAGCCAGCGGGCGGCGTGGGCACCGAGCGCGCCGGTGCCGCCGGTGATCAGCACGGTGCCGGTCGGGATGGTCGGCTCGGCCGCGTCGGCCGGCGGGGTGACCGGGCGCAGCCGGCGGGCGAGGATGCCGGCCGGCCGGAGCGCGAGTTGGTCCTCGTCCGCGTCGTCGAGCGCGGCGGCCAGCCGGCGCCGGTCGGTCTCGTCGAGGTGCTGCGGCACGTCGACGAGACCGCCCCAGTGTCGGGGCAGTTCCATGGCGGCGACCCGGCCGAGGCCCCACAGGTGGGCCTGGACGGCGTTCACCCCGTCGGCGGCGCAGGTGGCGACCGCGTTGCGGGTGAGGCACCAGAGTTTCGCCGGCCCCGGCAGGTCGGTGACCGCCTGGGCGAGCGCCACGGTGGCGGCGAGACCGGCCGGCACGTCCGGCTGGCCCGGGTGCGGCGTGGTGTCCAGCCCGAGCAGCGACAGCACGCGCAGCGGCCCGGTGCCGGTGGCCGTGGTGAGCAGAGCGGTGAAGTCGGCGCGACCGGCGGTGCCGTCGACGGTGACGGTCCGGGCGGTGGGGAAGGCGGCGACGATGTCGGCGCAGTCGACGCCGTCGGGCAGCACCAGCAGCCAGGTGCCGGCCGGCGGGGCGGTGGGTTCGGCGACCGGGATCCAGGCCTCGGCATAGCACCGGTCGTCGTCGCCCTCGTGGGCCGGCGTCCGGGGCCAGTAGCGGGTGCGGTCGAACGCGTACGTGGGCAGGTCCAGCGGGTGTTCGGGGCGGCCGACGACGGCGGTCCAGTCGATCGGCGCGCCCAGGGTCCACAGCCGGCCGGCGGCTTCCAGCAGCGTCGTGGCCTCGTCGCGGTCCTTGCGCAGCGCCGGCACGTAGGTCAGTGCCGGCGCGGCCGTCGCGGACAGCACACCCGCCGGCCCGACCTCCAGGCACCGGGTCACCCCGTGCTCCGCGAGCCACGTCATGCCGTCGTCGAACCGCACCGCCTCCCGCACGTGCCGCACCCAGTAGCCGGCAGTGAACTCCGGCACCGGCTCCCCGGTCAGGTTCGACACCACCGGGATGCGCGGCGCGGCGAAGTCGAGGTGCCCGATCGCGGCGGCGAACTCGTCGAGCATCGGCTCCATCAACGCCGAGTGGAACGCGTGCGAGACGGTGAGCCGGGTCGCCTTCGCGAACCGCGCCGCCAGCGCGTCGACCGCCTCCACCGGGCCGGAGACCACCACCGACGTCGGCCCGTTCACCGCCGCCACGTCCACCCGCTCGGCCCACCGGCTCCCCGCCTCGGCCGCCCGCGCCGCCAGCACCGCGCGCACGTCGGCCTCGGACGCCTGGATCGCCAGCATCGCCCCACCCGCCGGCAACGCCTGCATCAACCGACCCCGCGCCGCCACCAACGCCACCGCGTCGTCCAGCGACATCACCCCCGCCACGTGCGCGGCAGCGACCTCCCCGATCGAATGACCCAACAGAAAGTCCGGCCTGATGCCCCACGACCCCAGCAGCCGGAACAACGCCACCTCGACCGCGAACAACCCCGCCTGCGCAAAGACCGTCCGATGAACCGCCTCGGAATCGATCGCCTCCCGCAACGGCACATCCAACACCTGGTCGAAGCGGGCACAGATCGCATCGAACGCGTCGGCGAACACCGGAAACCGCGCCGCCAGACCCGCACCCATCCCGACCCGCTGCGCGCCCTGACCGGTGAACAGCAACGCCAGGCCGCCCGGCGACGCGACCCCGGAGATCATCGGTTCCGGTTCGGCGAGGGCGGCGGCGAAGCGTTCCGCCTTGTCCGCGACGACGACCGCGCGGTGCTCCAAGGTGGCCCGGGTGGCGGCGAGCGCCCGCGCGACGTCGGCCGGATCGGCCGACGGCGCGTACCCGGCGAGTCGCCGCGCCTGGCCGCGCAGGCCGGCGGCGGTGCGCGCGGAGAACGCCCACGCGACCGGCCCGGCCGGCCCGGCCGGCGCGGGCGCCGCGGCGGCCGGCGTCGCCTCCTCCAGGATCACGTGGGCGTTGGTGCCGCTGAGCCCGAACGAGGACACCCCGGCCCGGCGGGTCCGCCCGGGGCGGGCCCAGCCCCGGGCCTCGGTCAGCACCCGCACCGCGCCGGCCGACCAGTCGACCGCGGCGGACGGCGCGTCCACGTGCAGCGTGGCCGGCAGCACGCCGTGCCGCATCGCCAGCACCATCTTGATCACTCCCGCGACGCCGGCAGCGGCCTGGGTGTGCCCGATGTTCGACTTCACCGAGCCCAGCCACAACGGCCGGTCCGCCGGCCGGTCCTGCCCGTAGGTCGCCAGCAACGCCTGGGCCTCGATCGGATCGCCCAGCCGGGTCCCGGTGCCGTGCGCCTCGACCGCGTCCACGTCGGCCGGCGTCAGGCCGGCGTTCGTCAGGGCCTGCCGGATGACCCGCTGCTGCGCGGGGCCGTTCGGGGCGGTGAGCCCGTTCGACGCGCCGTCCTGATTGACCGCGCTGCCCCTCAACACGGCCAGCGGCTCCCGGCCGTGCTCCCGCGCCACCGAACGGCGCTCCAGCAGCAGGACGCCGACGCCCTCGCCCCAGCCGGTGCCGTCCGCCGCGTCGGCGAACGCCTTGCAACGGCCGTCCGGGGCGAGGCCGCCCTGCCTGTCGAACTCGTCGAAGGCGCCCGGGGTGGACATCACGGTGACCCCGGCGGCCAGGGCGGCGTGGCATTCCCCGGCCCGGATCGCCTGCGCCGCCAAATGCATCGCGACCAGCGACGACGAGCACGCGGTGTCCACGGTGACCGCCGGGCCTTCCAGGCCGAAGGCGTACGAGACCCGCCCGGACAGGATGGCGGCGGCGTTCCCGGTGGCGGTGTGCGACTCGACGTCGGCGCCACCGGCAGCGGCCAGCACCGCCGGATAGTCCTGACCGTTGGTGCCGGCGAACACGCCGATCCGGGCGCCGTGCACCGATCGCGGGTCGATGCCGGCGCGCTCGAAGGTCTCCCAGACCGATTCGAGCAGCAGTCGTTGCTGCGGGTCCATGGCGAGGGCCTCGCGCGGGGACACGCCGAACAGGGCGGCGTCGAAGTCGGCGGCGTCGGCGAGGAACCCGCCGACGAAGCCCGCTCCGGGTCGCCAGCCCCGGTCGGCCGGCGGCTCGGTGAGTCCGTCGACGCCGTCGCGCACGAGCGCCCACAGGTCTTCCGGGGTGCCGACGCCACCGGGGAAGCGGCAGGCCATCGCGCTGACGACGACCGGGTCGTCGTCGTCCGCGACCGGCCGGGCGGCCTCGGCCGGCTCGTCGGCACCGCCGCCGAGCAGCGCCGCCAGGTGGTCGGCCAGCACGGCCGGAGTGGGGTGGTCGAAGACGAGCGTGAGCGGCAACCGCAGGCCGGTGTCGGCGACGAGCGCGTTGCGCAGCTCGATCGCGGTCAGCGAGTCGAACCCCATGTCGTGGAAGGCGCGGCCGGTGTCGATCGCGTCGGGCATCGGGTGCCGCAGCACGGCGGCCGTCCGGGTCCGGACCAGGTCGAGCAGGGCGCGTCGCCGGTCGGCGGCGGTCAGCGTGGTGAGGTCGGCCGGCCCGGCGGTCGCGGCCGGCGGCTCGGCCAGCGAGCGCGTCGACGCGCTCGCCCGGGTCGGGGCGAACCGGGTCCAGTCGACGTCCGCGACCACGATCGTGGGGTCCTGGCACCGCAGCGCGGTGTCGAGCGCGTCGAGGGCGGTCGGCACCGGCATCGGTGACAGTCCGGCCCGGCGCAGCCGCTCCCCCACGTCCCCGGCGGCCATGCCCGCGGCGCCGGCGGCCGTCGCCTGGGGCCCCGGGACGTCGGCGGCCCAGGGGCCCCAGGCGACGGCCGTGGCCGGGAGCCCGGCGGCGTGCCGCCGCGCGGCGATCGCGTCGAGGCGGGCGTTCGCCGCCGCGTAACCGGCCTGGCCGGCGTTGCCGACGCTGCCCGCGAACGAGGAGAACAACACGAACATGTCCAGCGGCAGGTCGCGGGTCAGCTCGTCGAGGTGGACCGCCGCCACCGCCTTCGCCCGCAGGGCGGCGTCGAGCTGCGCCACGGTGAGCGACAGGAAGGTGGCATCGTCGACCACGCCGGCGGCGTGCACGACGCCGGTCAGTGGCCGCTCGGCGGGGATCGCCGCCAGCACGGCCGCGAGCGCGTCGCGGTCGCCGGCGTCGCAGGCGACGACGGTCGCCTCGCTGCCCCGCTCCGCCAGGTCCGCGACCAGTTCGGCGGCGCCGGGCGCGTCCGGGCCGCGCCGGGAGAGCAGCAGCAGACGCGGTACGCCGCGGGCGGCGAGCCGGCGGGCGACGTGCGCGCCCAGCGCGCCGGTGCCGCCGGTCACCAGGACGGTGCCGGTGGCGGCCGGAGGGGCCGGCGTGGCGGCCGGGGCGGGGGCGCGTACCAGCCGGCGGCCGAACACGCCGGACGTCCGGACGGCGGCCTGGTCCTCAGCGCCCGCGGCGAGGACCGACGCGAGACGTTGCCCGGCCCGTTCGTCCACCACGGCCGGCAGGTCGACGACGCCGCCCCAGGTGACGGGTTGTTCGATGGCGGCGACCCGGGCCAGCCCCCACACCGTGGCCGGCACGTCGGCGCGCAGCGGGTCGGACCGTCCGACCGAGACCGCGCCCCGGGTCAGGCACCACACCGGCGCGTCGATCCCGGCCGCCGCGAGCGCCTGGATGCCCGTCACGGTCAGGGCCAGCCCGGACGGTACGGCGGTGAGGTCCGGCAGCGGGTCCTCGGCGAGCCCGGTGAGCAGCACGACACCGGCGAGGGCGGTGCCGTCGAGGTCGTGGAGGCGTTCGGTCAGGTCGTGCGGCGTGGACACCGCGACGTCCAGAACGTCGGCGCCCTGGCCGCGCAGCGCGTCGAGGACGGATCCGGCCGGCGTGCCCGCGGCGACGACGGCGAGCCAGCGGCCGGGGAGCCGGGCCGGGGGCAGGTTGAGCGGGGTCCAGCTCTCCCGGTAGCGCAGCCCGTCGACGAGTGTGGCGCAACGCTGGTCCCGGCGCCAGGCGGCCAGCGCGGGCAGCACCGAGCCGAGCGTGTCGGAGGTGACGTTCAGGTCACCGGCGAGTTGGGCGACGTCGCCGCGGTCGACCGCGGCCCAGAAGCGCGCCTCGCCGGGGGCGTCGGGCGGAGTCGGTGCGGCGGTCGACGGCGCCGGCCAGTAGGACCGCCGCTGGAACGGGTAGGTGGGCAGGTCGACGTGTCCCGCCGGCGGCAGGATCGCCGCCCAGTCCACCGACACCCCGACGGTCCACAGCCGCCCGGCGGCGGCCAGCAACGCGGTGACCTCGTCGCGGTCCTTGCGCAACGCCGGCA
>NZ_JBFAGS010000052.1:0-8243 GCF_040653835.1 Micromonospora sp. NPDC050980
GCGCATTCCGGTGGTGTCGAACCTGACCGGGGAGCCGGTCGAGGAATACACCGGCGACTACTGGGTGCGGCATGTGCGGGAGGCGGTGCGCTTCGACGACGGCATGCGGTGGCTGGCCGGTAACGGGGTGACCCGCTGTCTGGAGGTCGGGCCGGCGGGTGTGCTGTCGGCGATGGCGGCGCCGGAGTTGACGTACGTGCCGGCGTTGCGTAAGGACCGCGACGACACCGACAGTCTGCTGCGTGCGGTCGCCCAGCTGTGGACCGTGGGCGTGCCGGTCGACTGGACCGCGATCCTGCCCGCCGCACCCCGCGTCGACCTGCCCACCTACGCCTTCCAGGGCCGCCGGTTCTGGCCGCGCCTGGACCGGGCCGTCGGCGCAGACGTGGAGGCCGCCGGCCTCGGCCGCGCCGAACACCCGCTGCTCGGGGCGACGGTCTCCATCGCCGGCGGTGACGGGCTGCTGCTGACCGGCCGGCTGTCCGCCCAGCGGCAGCCGTGGCTCGCCGACCACGTTGTGCTCGGCCGTACCGTGCTGCCCGGCACCGCCTTCGTCGAACTCGCCACCTCGGCCGGACGGCAGACCGGGCGGCCGGTGCTCGAGGAACTCACCATCGAGGCCCCGCTGGTGCTGCCCGCCGACGGGGTCCAGCTACAGGTCAGCGTCGGCGCCGACGACGGCGCCGGGCACGTGCCGGTCAGCATCTGGTCCCGGCCGGGACCGGACGCGCGCTGGCTGCGGCACGCCGTCGGCAGCCTCGTCGCGGACTCGCCGGACCGGACCGCCCCCGACCGGACCACCCCCGACCTGTCGGCCTGGCCCCCGGCCGACGCCACCGCCGTTGACCTCGACGGCTTCTACGACCAGCTCGCCGACCGGGCCGGCCTCGCCTACGGCCCGGTGTTCCGGGGGTTGCGGGCCGCCTGGCGTTGCGCCGACGCGGTGTACGCCGAGGTGGCGCTGCCCGAGGACACCCGACCCGAGGCGGCCGCGTACGGGGTGCACCCGGCCCTGCTGGACGCCGCTCTGCACGTCATCGGCCTCACCGACCTGGCCGGTGCCGGCGCCACCCGTCTGCCGTTCGCCTGGACGGACGTGCGCCTGCTCGCCACCGGCGCCGGCGTGCTGCGGGTGCGGCTGTCCGCCACCGGCTCGTCCGGCATCGCCATCGACGTCGCCGACGGCACCGGCGCGCCCGTGGCCCGCATCGGCCGGCTCGCGATGCGCGCCGTCACCGCCGACGCGCTGGAGCGGCCGACCCCGGTCACCGACGGCTCCCTCTACACCGTCGACTGGACCGCGGTGCCCGCACCGGAAGGCGCTTCTGCCCCCTTCGCCGCGATCGGTGTCGACGAGCGGGCCGGCGCCGCCGTCACGTACCCCGGTTTCGCCGACCTGCCCGACGGCGGGGAACTGCCGGACCTGGTCCTGTGGCGGATCCCCGAGGCGTCCCGCGACGGCCTCGTCCCCGCCGCCCACACGCTGACCACCGCGGCCCTCGACGCGGTGCGGGCATGGCTGGCCGACGAACGCTTCACCGACACCCGGCTGGCGGTCCTGACCAGCGACGCCGTGCCCGCCACCGGGCCGGTCACCGACCCGGCGGCGACCGCGGTGTGGGGTCTGCTGCGGTCGGCGCAGAGCGAGAACCCGGGCCGGATCGTACTTGTCGACACCGACGACGACGACCGCTCCTGGTCGCTGCTCGGCGCGGCGGTGCGCGCGGACGAGCCCGAACTCGCGCTGCGGGCCGGGACGATCCGTGTGCCGCGGCTGACCACGCCGCCGAACCGGCTCGACCTGCCGGTGGACGTCCAGTCGTGGCGGGTGGCGCCGGGTGGTGACGGTGCGTTGTCGGGCCTGGCGTGTGTGGAGGTTGCGGGTGCGGAGCTTGGCGCGGGTGAGGTGCGGGTCGCGGTTCGTGCGGTGGGGGTGAACTTCCGGGATGTGTTGTTGGGTCTGGGGATGTATCCGGATCCGGATGCGGTGATGGGTTCCGAGGGTGCGGGTGTGGTGGTGGAGGTCGGGGCGGACGTTTCCGACCTGGTGGTGGGTGATCGGGTGTTCGGGTTGTTCCATGGTGGGTTCGCGCCGCAGGTGGTGGCGGATCGGCGGGTGGTGGCGCGGATGCCGGCGGGGTGGTCGTTCGCGCAGGGCGCGGCGGTGCCGATGGCGTTCCTGACGGCCTGGTACGGGTTGGCGGATCTGGGGCGGTTGCGGGCCGGTGAGCGGGTGTTGGTGCATGCGGCTGCTGGTGGGGTGGGTTCGGCGGCGGTGCAGTTGGCCCGGTTGTGGGGTGCGGAGGTGTTCGCGACGGCGTCGCCGGGGAAGTGGGCGGCGGTCGAAGCGCTCGGCGTGGACCCGGAGCGCATCGCGTCGTCGCGGGACCTCGGGTTCGCGGATGTGTTCGGCGGTGTGGATGTGGTGTTGGACTCGCTGGCGGGTGAGTTCGTGGATGCGTCGTTGGGGATGCTGCGCCCGGGTGGCCGGTTCGTGGAGATGGGTAAGGCGGATGTTCGTGACGCCGCTGAGGTCGAGCGTCGGCTCGGGGTTTGGTACAAGGCGTTCGACCTGTCGGAGGCGGGGGCGGATCGCACGGCGGTGATGTTGGCCGACCTGGTGGCGTTGTTCGAGGCCGGCGACCTGCGCCTGTTGCCGCCGAGCGTGGCGGATGTGCGGGAGTTGCCGGCGGTGCTGGGGACGATGAGTCGGGGTGCGCACGTCGGGAAGAACGTGGTGCTGGTTCCCCGCCCGGTCGATGGGACGGTGTTGATCACCGGCGGCACGGGTGGGTTGGGTGCGGTGGTGGCGGCGCATCTGGTCGATGTCCACGGGGTGCGGGATCTGGTGTTGGTGAGCCGTTCCGGCGGGCCGGTGCCGGAGTTGGACGCGCGGGTGCGGGTGGTCGCGGCTGACGTGTCCGACCGGGTGGCGTTGGCGGGGGTCCTCGACGGCATCGAGGATCTGGCTGGTGTGGTGCACTGCGCCGGGGTGCTCGACGACGGGGTGTTCACCAGCCTGACGCCGGAGCGGGTGGCCGGGGTGCTGGCGCCCAAGGTCGATGCGGTGGTGCACCTGCACGAGTTGACCCGGGACATGGACCTGGCGATGTTCACCGTGTTCTCGTCGATCTCGGCGGTGTTCGGGTCGGCGGGCCAGGCGGCGTACGCGGCGGCGAACGCGTTCCTGGACGGCTTCGTGGCGTACCGTCGCGGGCTCGGTCTGGTCGGTCAGTCGCTGGGCTGGGGATTGTGGGCCAACACCGCCGGCATGGGCGGCGCGGTGGCCGCCCGGGTCGGCGGCGGCATGTCCGACGAGTTGGGCCTGGCGTTGTTCGACGCGGCTCACCGGCTGCCGGACGCGCACCTCGTCCCGGCGCGGCTCGACCTCGACGCGGTCCGGGCCTCCGGTGCGGTGCCGCCGCTGCTGCGCAGGCTCGTCACCACGGCCGTCCGCAAGGCCGACGACGGCGGCGTGGCCGGCCCCGGCCTGGCGCAACGCCTCACCGGGCTGGCCGACGCGGACCAGGAACGGCTGCTGACCGACGTGGTCTGCACCGCCGCCGCCGGGGTGCTAGGCCACAGCTCGGCCGACGCGGTGGTGCCGAGCCGGGCCTTCAAGGACCTCGGCTTCGACTCACTCACCTCCGTCGAACTGCGCAACCGGCTCAACGCGGCAACCGGGCTGCGGCTGCCCGCCACGCTGGTGTTCGACTATCCGACCCCGACCGTCCTGGCCGGCCACCTGCGCACCGAGCTGCTCGGCGCGCCGGCCCCGCAACAGGCGCGGGTCGTCCAGGCCGCGACCGACGACGACGCGATCGCGATCGTCGGCATGGCCTGCCGCTACCCGGGCGGCGCCAACAACCCCGAGGAACTCTGGCGACTCGTCACCGACGGCGCCGACGCCATCGGCCCGTTCCCCACCGACCGTGGCTGGGCCGCCGGCACCGCCGACTACGTACGCCAGGGCGGCTTCATCGACGACGCGACCGCGTTCGACTCCCGCCTCTTCGGCATCTCGCCGCGCGAGGCCCTGACCATGGACCCGCAGCAGCGGGTGCTCCTCGAAGCCTGCTGGGAGGTGTTCGAACGGGCCGGATTCGACCCCGAGTCGCTGCGCGGCGAGCCGGTCGGCGTCTTCATCGGCTCGTCCTCGTCCGGCTACGGCACCGCCGGCCCGCTACCGGACGGCGCCGAGGCGCACGCGCTCACCGGCACCGCACCGAGCGTGATCAGCGGGCGGGTCGCCTACACCTTCGGCATCGAAGGCCCCGCGGTCACGGTCGACACGGCCTGCTCCTCGTCGCTCGTCGCCCTGCACCTCGCCGCCCAGGCGCTGCGGTCGGGGGAGTGCACGATGGCCCTCACCGGCGGCGTCACCGTGCTGGCCGGCGCCGACATCTTCCCCAGCTTCGACAGTCAGGGCGGCCTGGCCGGTGACGGGCGGTGCAAGCCGTTCTCGGCCGACGCCGACGGCACCGGCTGGTCGGAGGGTGTGGGCGTGTTGCTCGTCGAGAAGCTCTCCGACGCGCGGCGGCACGGCCACCAGGTGCTGGCCGTCGTACGCGGCAGCGCGGTCAACCAGGACGGGGCGTCGAACGGGCTCACCGCCCCCAACGGCCCGTCCCAGCAGCGGGTCATCACCCAGGCCCTCGCGAACGCGCGGCTCGCCCCGGCCGACATCGACGTGGTCGAGGCGCACGGCACCGGCACCGCGCTCGGCGACCCGATCGAGGCCCAGGCGCTGCTCGCCACCTACGGCCGCCAGCGGCCCGCCGACCACCCGCTGCAGCTCGGCTCGATCAAGTCGAACATCGGCCACACCCAGTCCGCGGCCGGCGTCGCCGGCATCATCAAGATGGTGCTGGCGATGCGGCACGGCGAGCTGCCGCGCACGCTGCACGCGCAGACCCCGTCCGCGCACATCGACTGGACCAGCGGCGCCCTGCACCTGCTGACCGAACCGGTCGCCTGGCCGGCGGGCGACCGGCCGCGCCGCGCCGCGGTGTCGTCCTTCGGCATCAGCGGCACCAACGCCCACGTGGTGCTGGAGGAGGCGCCCACCCCGGTGTCCGCGCCGGCTCCGGCCGCGCCGGTCACCGGGCCGGTGCCGTGGGTGCTGTCCGCCCGCACGCCGGAGGCGCTGCGGGCCCAGGCCGAGCGGCTGCGGGAGTACGTGCTGGCGCGGCCCGAGCTGCGGCCGGCCGACGTCGGTTCGGCGCTGGTGTCGACCCGGGCCGTGCTGGACCGGCGCGCGGTCGTCGTCGGATCGGACCTGGCGTCGTTCGCGGCGGCGCTGACGGACCTCGACGCCGGCTCCGGCGGCACGGGTCGGACCGCGTTCCTGCTCACCGGTCAGGGCGCGCAGCGCGTCGGCATGGGTGTCGGGTTGGCGGCGCGGTTCCCGGTGTTCGCGGAGGTGTTCGACGGGATCGTGGCGCGGTTCGACGGGTTGCGGGAGGCCCTGGGGTCGGACGAGATTCACCAGACCAAGCACGCGCAGGCGGGGTTGTTCGCGGTCGAGGTGGCGTTGTTCCGGCTGCTGGAGTCGTGGGGGGTCACCCCGGACTACCTGCTGGGTCACTCGATCGGGGAGATCGCCGCCGCGCACGTCGCCGGTGTCATGTCGCTCGACGACGCGGTGACGTTGGTGGCGGCGCGGGGCCGGTTGATGCAGGCGTTGCCGGCGGGTGGGGCGATGCTGGCGGTGCAGGCGACCGAGGCCGACGTGCGGACGGCGATCGGCCGCCGGAAGATCGACGTGGCCGCGGTCAACGGCCCGACCTCGGTGGTCGTCTCCGGCAAGGCCGCCGCCCTCGACAAGCTGGCGGCGCGCTTTGACAAGACCGCCCGGCTCACCGTGTCGCACGCGTTCCACTCGTCGCTGATGGAGCCGATGCTCGCCGAGTTCGCCGCCGCGATCTCGCACCTCGACTTCGCCGCGCCGCGCATCCCGGTCGTGTCCAATCTGACCGGCGAGCCGGTCGAGGAGTTCACCGCCGACTACTGGGTGCGGCACGTGCGGGAGGCCGTGCGGTTCCACGACGGCATCACCTGGCTGGCCGCGCACGGCGTGACCCGCTGCCTGGAGGTCGGGCCGGCGGCCGTGCTGTCCGCGATGGCAGCACCCGAGCTGACCTACGTCGCCGCGCTGCGCAAGGACCGGGACGAGGCCACGACCGTCCTGGAGGCGGCCGGACGGCTGTGGACCGAGGGCGTGCCGGTCGACTGGACGGCGATCCTGCCGGCCGCGCCGCGGGTGGACCTGCCGACGTACGCCTTCCAGCGGGATCGCTACTGGCTGATGCCCACCGAGGCGGCCGAGCCAGCGGGCGCCGAGGACGGAGCGTTCTGGTCGGCAGTGGAACGCGGCGACCACGAGGGCCTCGCCGGCCAGCTCGACGGCGTGGACGCCCGGACGCTGGAGAGCATGTTGCCGGCGCTGTCCGCGTGGCGTCGCCGGCGTCGTTCGCAGGGTGTGGTGGAGGGCTGGCGGTACCGGGTCGGTTGGGCGCCGATGGCGGAGCCGGCGCCTGCGGTGCTGTCCGGTACGTGGTTGGTCGTGTCGGACACGCAGGCCGACGACGTGGTGTCCGCGCTGGTGTCGGCCGGTGCCGAGGTCGCATTCGTGCCGGCGTCGGGCGGCGCCGAGGTGGTGCGGGCGGCGGCGGTCGGCGACGTGCGGGGTGTGGTGTGGGTCGGCGGGGAGGCGTGGTCGCTGGTTTCCGCGTTGCAGGAGGTTACTGCGGCCGGTGTCACCGCGCCGGTGTGGGTGGTGACGCGTGGTGCGGTGGCGGTGGGTCGGTCCGAGTCGGTGACGGATGTCGCCGCGTCGACGGTGTGGGGTGTGGGTCGGGTCGCGGCGTTGGAGTTGCCGCGGGTGTGGGGTGGTCTGGTCGATGTTCCGGTGGTGCTGGGGGAGCGCGACGGTCGCCGGTTCGCGGCGGTGCTGGCGGGGGGTGGCGAGGATCAGGTTGCCGTGCGTGCGTCCGGGGTCTATGCCCGTCGGCTGCGGCGGGCTGCTGCGGTGGGTTCGGTGGCGCCGGTGTCGTTGTCGGGCACGGTGTTGGTCACGGGTGGGACGGGTGCGTTGGGCTCGCGGGTGGCGCGTTGGGTGGTGAGTCGTGGGGCGTCGCGGGTGGTGTTGGTGTCGCGGCGGGGCGATCGGGCTCCGGGTGCCGGTGATCTTGCGGCGGAGCTGACTGGGCTGGGTGCCGAGGTGTCGGTGGTGGCGTGTGACGTCGCCGACCGGAACGCTGTTCGCGCCGTGGTGGCTGGCATTGAGGATCTGGCCGGTGTGGTGCACGCGGCGGGTGTGTCGGGCATGGAGGGTTTGCTTGATGTCACTGAGGAGTCGTTCGGGGCGGTGGTGTCGGGCAAGGTGTCGGGTGCGTTGCACCTGCACGAGGCGACCGCCGATCTGGATCTCGACTTGTTTGTGGTGTTCTCGTCGATTGCCGGGGTGTGGGGCAGCGGTGGTCAGGCCGCGTATGCGGCCGGAAACGCGGCGTTGGACGCGCTGGTGGAGTCGCGGCGGGCCGCCGGCAAGCCGGGCACGGCGGTCGCGTGGGGTCCGTGGGCCGACGGTGGGATGGCCGGCGAGGGGAACGCCGCTGACTACCTTGCCCGTCGCGGCCTCGCCGCCATGGACCCCGACCTGGCGATGCAGGCCCTCGACATGGCGGTCGATACCGGTGATGTGACGACGACGGTCGCGGATGTGGACTGGTCGCGGTTCGTGGCGACGTTCGCCGCGCAGCGGCCCGCGCCGCTGTTCGGGGAACTGGCGGTCGTCGCCGCCTCCGACAACCCCGCCGACGAGGCGCTGGCAAGTCGCCTCGCCGGCCTTCCGCAGGCCGAGCGGCGTCGGGAACTGCTGGCGCTGGTGCGGGCGCAGACGGCGAAGGCGTTGGGTTATGCGGGTGCGGCGCAGGTGGAGGCCGGGGCGGCGTTTCGGGATCTGGGTATCGATTCGGTGACCGCGGTGGAGGTGAAGACCCGGATCAACGCGGCCACCGGCCTGCACCTGGGGTCGTCGCTGGTGTTCGACTACCCGACCCCGCAGGCACTGGCCGACCACCTCCTCCACGCGCTCGGCCTGGCCGTGGCCGACGCGCCGGTGGCGACGCTGCCGGCGCGGGTCGACGGCGACGACATCGTGATCGTGGGGATGGCGTGCCGGTATCCGGGTGGGGTGGAGTCGCCGGAGGATCTGTGGCGGTTGGTCGCCGGTGGCGCGG
>NZ_JBFAGS010000053.1:0-5509 GCF_040653835.1 Micromonospora sp. NPDC050980
AGCACGACGCCGGGCTGGTCGTCGCCGCGCTGAACATGGCCGCCGTCACCCGCGGCGGCAGTGTCGAAGGGGTGATCTTCCACAGCGACAGGGGCGGTGAGGTACACCTCGGCCGACTTTGCCCGGACCTGCGCCCGGTGGAAGGTACGCCAGTCGATGGGCCGGGTCGGCTCGTGCTTCGACAACGCCGTCGCCGAGGCCACCTTCTCCACCATCAAGGTCGAGTACGTCCACCGCCGTCACTTCCGCACCCGTACCGAAGCCCGGATCAAGATCGCCACCTGGATCACCGACTTCTACAACCGGCGCCGCCGGCACTCCGTCTGCGACTGGCGCTCACCCATCGACTACGAACGATCAGAGACCCGCGCCCTGGAGGCCCAGGCCGCATAACGGAGCCCTCCACGATTCCAGGGGATTGACACGTACTGCAGTGCGGCGGCCTCGATCTCGTCCTCGGTCGCGGGCGGCTCGAAATTGTTGAGCACGCGGATGTTTCTGCACATCCCCCTACCATGCCAGGCCGGACCGACATCGGCGGACAGGCGAGCCGTCGGCACCGTTGCGACCTCCCTGGCCAACCGCGTCCCCCGCGCGGACAACCCACCTCCATCGGGATAACTCATTCCATCGATCTACCCCAGCCCCGAGCCATCATACAGACCACATCGGACGGATTTGACCATTCAAGATCTGTATCAGCCGTCGACCGTCGTGGCCTGCGGCGTTTCCGTCACTGACCGAGGGGTAGGGATGAGGCCGTCAGGACGTTCTGGCCTACCGCCGCCGCGCAGGGCAGACCACATCAGGGGGACGAGCCATGCGTTGGACGTCGCAGGTGCGGGACCAGGCACGCGCGCGACTGGAAGCTGCCCGGCAGGCCGAGCCGCCACCCTTCGACGAGTCCGGCCTGGGCACCCGAATCGGCCAGGTGCTCGTCGTCGATCCGGATGAGCCGGACGGTGCTCACGCCCTGGGGGTGCCACGCGGGATCAGAGTGGCCGCCGCATGGGCCTGGCGGCTGATCCTGCTGGTTGCCGGCGCCTACGTACTCATCAAGACGGTCAGTGTGCTACGAGTGGTCGTCATCCCAGTCATCGTGGCGCTGCTGCTGGCAGCGCTCCTGCAGCCTGCCGCAGCGCTGTTGCGCCGGCGCGGTATCGGAGCCGCACCTGCCGCCGCACTGGTCCTGGTCGCGGGACTGGTTGCGGTGTTCGGCACGCTGGCGATGATCGTGCGGACCTTCATCGACCAGTACGACGAACTCGCCGACCAGGTCCGCGGCGGCCTCGACGAGGTGCAGGCGTGGCTCGCCCGCGGCCCGCTGCATCTCAACGACCAACAACTCAGTAGCTTGGTCGACCGGGCCCAGGCGCAGGTCACCCAGAACCAGGGCGCACTGACCTCCGGAGCACTGAGCACCGCGACCACCCTCGGCGAGCTGCTGACCGGGTTCTTCCTCGTACTGTTCACCTTGTTCTTCTTCTTGCGTGACGGCGATCGGATCTGGCGCTTCCTGTGCCGTCTGCTGCCACACGACGCTCGGGTATCCATCGCCCGTGCCGGCCACTACTCGTGGCACACGCTGATCTCCTATGTCCGCGCCACCGTGCTCGTCGCCTTCGTCGACGCGCTCGGCATCGGCATCGGTCTGCTCGTGCTGGACGTGCCGCTTGCCCTTCCGCTTGCCGCGCTGGTCTTCCTCGGCGCCTTCATTCCCGTGGTCGGTGCGACAGTCTCTGGCGCCGTCGCCGTACTCGTGGCGTTGGTCGCCCAAGGTCCAGTGAGTGCGCTGATCATTCTGGGCGTCGTGATCGCCGTGCAACAACTCGAAGGTCACGTCCTTCAACCCTTGATCATGGGCCGTGCCGTGGCGCTGCACCCCTTGGCGGTCATCCTCGCCATTGCCGCTGGCATCGTCGTCGCGGGTATCGTCGGCGGTCTTGTCGCGGTGCCGCTGCTCGCGGTCGTCAACACCGCCACGCGTTACCTGGGTGCGCATCCCGACGGTCAGCCCACCGTCGACCGCACACCGCCGGGCACTCGTCCCACCGACAACGATCAAGCAGACGCCGAGGAAACCGCGGACGACCGGCGTGCGCGCACAGAGGAACCGGTGCCTGCCGCCGACAGCTCCGTCGACGAGCGGGCCACAGGCCCATCGCCAGCCTAGGGTGGCACCAGACGACGGCCAAGTCCATCGCAGTGGCGGGAACGCCTCCGACCTGGCCGGTCGTGCGGGGGTCAACGGGTGACGGCGTGGGCGCAGGGAGATGAGGAACGTGAGCGAGGCTCTGTCACTACGACGTATGTTGGTCCGATCCCATCGGGCCCTCCCCGAGGATCTACCGGGGATGATCAGACGGGCCGTCCGCGAGCTGGGGGCGTCAGATGCGGTGATGTTTCTGGTCGATCACCATCAGCGAGTGCTGGCGCCCTTGTCCGACGAGCGGTCACCGCGGCGCGAGGTGATCGCCGTGGACGGCACCCTCCCTGGCCGCGCCTACAGCACGATGAGGGCTGTCGCCGCAGTCGGCGGCGACGCGAGCGCCTGGTTCCCGCTGGTCGACGGTTTGGAGCGGCTCGGCGTCGTGGAGATTATCGGTCCAGGCGAGCTGCTCAACACGCAGCAGGCGGAGTTCGCCGACGTGGCCGCGTTGCTCGCAGAGTTGGTCATCACGCGCGGCATGTACAGCGACACGGTTGAGCGAATCCGCAGACGAGAACCGATGAATTTGGCGGCCGAGATGCTGCGCGCCCAATTGCCGCCGTTGACCTTCGCTACCAGCAACATGGTCATCAGCGGGATCCTGGAGCCTGCGTACGACGTGGGTGGCGACGCGTTCGACTTCGCCGTCAACGGCGACGTCGCGCATCTGGCGTTGTTCGACGCCGTCGGACACGGGTCGCAGAGCGACCTGCGGGCCGTCATGTTGGCCTCCATCGCCCTCGCTGCCTACCGCAACGCGCGCCGTGCCGGCTACGACCTGGTGGCGACCTACCATCACATCGACGCGGCGGCACGAGGATTCGACCGATCCGGCCTGATCACCGGCGTGTTTGGCGAATTGGACCAGCGCACCGGCCAGCTTCGGGTGATCTCTGCCGGACACCCGAGCGGCATCGTGCTGCGGCAGGGCAAGATCGCCGCCGTTCTGCCCACCCCGACCGCGCTGCCGGTCACGCTCGGGGAGTACCGCCAACCGCTGGTCACTCGATACAGCCTTGAGCCCGGCGACGATGTGCTGCTCTACACCGATGGCATCACCGAAGCCCGGTCCGCCGAAGGCGACTTGTTCGGCCTCGACCGGCTGTCCGACCTCGCTGTCCGTGCCCTGGCCGACGATCTGCCACTGCCGGAAATCGCCCGGCGGCTCGTGCACGCCGTGATCGCACACCAGGACAACCGGCTACAGGACGACGCGACCGTGCTTTTCGTCCGCTGGATAGGTGCGCCGGACGGCGGCGAGGACGGCCGCAACGAAGCCCCGCGGAACACCGGTGCCGAGGATGACACTGGACACCTCCGCCGATAGGCGGGCGGCTACGTGGTTCGACGCGGCCGAATTGTTCCGGCTGCTCCGTCGGGGCGGAAGGCTCGTGGCAGTCGCCGCGACCTCGGCCGCTGCCCGAGTTTCGACCTCGATACGCTTCCCGCGCAGTCTCCGTCGTGCCGCTCCACGCTTGCCACATGGCCCGTTGAGCATCAGGATCGCGACGGAACCTCGAACACCGGCGCATCCGAGCCGTCACCCCTTCGCTGGAGGCGACCCGCTTCGCGCTTGCACTCCTACGGCGCGCCGCCCGGGTCGCGCCGTGATCCGCAGCGGTTCTCCATCCCGAGACGTGGGCCATTCCGCCAACTCGACTGGACGCCCTCGACAGGAGAAGCTGCCACCGCATCGTCAGCTACGTCTGAACGTCTCGTACGCCTCGGCGAATCGTGCGCGCCGCTGTGCGTAGTGTTCGACGTGTGCGGGCTGGGGCTCGTATGTCGCTCCGGTGGCCCGGCTCGCACGCGGTGCGTCCGGCGCCAGCTCGTCGAGGGCGAGTAGCGCTGTGCCCCGTTGCGTCGCGCGTCGTCGGGTCACGTGCGTGACGGGTCGCCCCAGCACGTCCGCGAGGATCTGCAGCCATTCCGGGTGGTCGTTGCTGACGCGTCCCGCTGCCGCGACCTGCAAGATGTGCGGGGCGGCTGAGCGTAGTTCGTCGGCGACTCGCGCATAGGTGATGGCCACGCCCTCGACGATCCCGCGGAACAGGGTGTCGGCGTCGCTGGCTGCTGATACTCCGCCGAGCACAGCGCGTGCCCCGCCGACTCAGCCCGGTGCTCGTTCCCCGGTGAGGTACGGCAGCACCAGCGGCGTGGTGTGATTCGGCGGCGCGGTGAGGGTGCCCGCGAGTGCCGGGCTGAGACGTAGGGTGCTCCGTGCCCAACTCACGGCGCGACCGACGTCGTTGATCGCTCCGCCGAGCAGCGTGCGTCCCGCATCGACCCGGTAGTTCCACAGTCCGTACGGCAGGGGCTCGGCCGGGCCGTCGAGCAGCACCCGCAGCGCACCGCTGGTGGCTGTCGCCGCGGTGAGCACCGTGGCGTCGGTGGCCCCGGACCCGACGTTGCTGGCGAAGCCGTCGGTGATGACGGGAAACCACGCCGCCTTGGCCAGTGCGGGCCAGCGCGTCGTGTTCGCTGCGGGAGCCGGTTGGTTCGTGTTCCGGGGTGGGGAAAGCTGATCGGGGTCGACGCCCGCGGCGGCGAGGAGTTCGGCGTCGAACTCGCCGCTGCTGCGGTTGAGCAGGCCGGTCCACGCCACCGTAGAGGTCCCGGCCAGGGGGTGGCCGATCAGCCGAGCCAGGACGTACTCGCCCAGGGACCACCAGTTCGCGGTGTTGGCGACGAGGTGCGGCTGTGTGGCGGAGAGCCAGCGCAGGCGTGGAGCGTGGTAGCTCGTGTGAAGGCGGGTGCCGGTGCGCTGGTGAACCGCCCGTTCGTCAAGTTCCTCGAGTAGGGCGGCGACCGCGTGCGCGCTGCGGGAATCGGCGTAGGTCAGGCACGGCGTGAGGGGGCGGCCGGCCTTGTCGACCGCGATCAGCGAGGCGGCGAAGGTGTCCATCGCGACGCCAGCGATGCGGGTTCCCAACCGCAGGTCGTTGGTTGCCGCGTCGAGCACCTCTTCGATCTCGGCCGTCACCTGATCGGGGTCGATGATCGAGGTGCCGTCAGGCGCGATGGTGAAGGTGTGCGGCACCTTGTGCTGCAGGCCGTGGATCCGCCGGCCGGACGCGTCGTGCACGCCGCCGCGGGTCGCCGTGGACCCGATGTCCATCGCGAGGACCAGCGGATCCAACGCCGAGTCGAGAGCGATGTCGTCGCCGCTCTGGGGCATCGTGGTCCTCGCTGTGTCGGGCGTTCGTTATCCGGAGCTTGGCCCGTGCCGTCTTTGATGTCCTCGTCGTTGGTCTTGGCGGTGCCAGGTGCCTGTTATGGACGCTTGGTGGTGGTGTGTCC
>NZ_JBFAGS010000054.1:2041-5460 GCF_040653835.1 Micromonospora sp. NPDC050980
CGGACTCGCATACCGCCGGTGTTTGCCGGGTCGTTGGTGTGGGGCTGTTGGGGTTGTGGGTTGGTTGTTTGTTGAGAATTGCACAGTGGACGCGAGCATCTTTGTGGTCAAGTTGTCAAGGGCGAACGGTGGATGCCTTGGCACCAGGAGCCGATGAAGGACGTGGGAGGCCGCGATAGGCCTGGGGGAGCTGTCAACCGAGCTGTGATCCCAGGGTGTCCGAATGGGGGAACCCGGCATCAGTCATGTGATGTCACCCGCACCTGAACACATAGGGTGTGTGGGGGGAACGCGGGGAAGTGAAACATCTCAGTACCCGTAGGAAGAGAAAACAAATAGTGATTCCGTGAGTAGTGGCGAGCGAAAGCGGATTGAGGCTAAACCGGCTGCGTGTGATACCTGTCAGGGGTTGCGTGGTCGGGGTTGTGGGACCCCGCTCAACAGACTGACATCTGTTGGAGGAGTGATAAAGCCAGTGGTTAGTCGAACAGTCTGGAATGGCTGACCGTAGACGGTGATAGTCCGGTAGGTGAAAGCTGCTGGTCTTCTGTGGGTGTTCCCGAGTAGCGGCGGACTCCTGAAATCTGCCGTGAATCTGCCAGGACCACCTGGTAAGCCTAAATACTTCCTGGTGACCGATAGCGGACGAGTACCGTGAGGGAATGGTGAAAAGTACCCCGGGAGGGGAGTGAAATAGTACCTGAAACCGTTCGCCTACAATCCGTCGGAGCCTTACGGGGTGACGGCGTGCCTTTTGAAGAATGAGCCTGCGAGTTAGTGGCATGTGGCGAGGTTAACCCGGGTGGGGGAGCCGTAGCGAAAGCGAGTCTGAATAGGGCGTTTTGAGTCGCATGCTCTAGACCCGAAGCGGAGTGATCTAGCCATGGGCAGGCTGAAGCGCGGGTAAGACCGCGTGGAGGGCCGAACCCACCAACGTTGAAAAGTTGGGGGATGACCTGTGGTTAGGGGTGAAAGGCCAATCAAACTCCGTGATAGCTGGTTCTCCCCGAAATGCATTTAGGTGCAGCGTCGCGTGTTTCTTGCCGGAGGTAGAGCACTGGATGGTCTAGGGGGCCCACAAGCTTACCGAAATCAGCCAAACTCCGAATGCCGGTAAGTGAGAGCGCGGCAGTGAGACTGCGGGGGATAAGCTTCGTAGTCGAGAGGGAAACAGCCCAGATCACCAGCTAAGGCCCCTAAGCGTGTGCTAAGTGGAAAAGGATGTGGGGTCGCATAGACAACCAGGAGGTTGGCTTAGAAGCAGCCACCCTTTAAAGAGTGCGTAATAGCTCACTGGTCAAGTGGTTCCGCGCCGACAATGTAGCGGGGCTCAAGCACACCGCCGAAGCTGTGGCATTCACATTTTAACCTCGTCAGGTCTTGATGCCTGGTGCAGGTGTGTGGATGGGTAGGGGAGCGTCGTGCCGGGGGTGAAGCGACGGGGTGACCTAGTTGTGGACACGGCACGAGTGAGAATGCAGGCATGAGTAGCGAAAGAAGGGTGAGAAACCCTTCCGCCGGATGACCAAGGGTTCCAGGGCCAGGCTAATCCGCCCTGGGTGAGTCGGGACCTAAGGCGAGGCCGAGAGGCGTAGTCGATGGACAACGGGTTGATATTCCCGTACCCGCGAAAGAGCGACCCTGACGAACCTCGTTGTGCTAACCACCCGAGCCCTGGGAGGTCTTCGGACCGAACGGGGGGAGCGTGGGAACCTGGCGGGTAGTAGTCAAGCGATGGGGTGACGCAGGAAGGTAGCTGATCCCGGCCGGTGGTTGTGCCGGGGTAAGCGTGTAGGCCGTGGTGTAGGCAAATCCGCACCGCATGTGGGCTGAGACGTGATGCCGAGCCGATTCAGGTGAAGTCAGTGATCCTATGCTGCCGAGAAAAGCCTCTAGCGAGTTCTGAGCGGCCCGTACCCCAAACCGACACAGGTGGTCAGGTAGAGAATACCGAGGCGATCGGGCGAACTGTGGTTAAGGAACTCGGCAAATTGCCCCCGTAACTTAGGGAGAAGGGGGGCCGGAGACGTGAAGCCCCGCGCGGGTGGAGCGTTGTATGGCCGCAGAGAGCAGGGGGAAGCGACTGTTTACTAAAAACACAGGTCCATGCGAAGAAGTAATTCGATGTATATGGACTGACGCCTGCCCGGTGCTGGAACGTTAAGGGGACCTGTTAGCTCTTCGGGGCGAAGCGGAGAACTTAAGCGCCAGTAAACGGCGGTGGTAACTATAACCATCCTAAGGTAGCGAAATTCCTTGTCGGGTAAGTTCCGACCTGCACGAATGGCGTAACGACTTCCCCACTGTCTCAACCACAGGCCCGGCGAAATTGCATTACGAGTAAAGATGCTCGTTACGCGCGGCAGGACGGAAAGACCCCGGGACCTTTACTATAGCTTGACATTGGTATCTGAATTAGCTTGTGTAGGATAGGTGGGAGCCGGTGAAGTCCATACGCCAGTATGGGTGGAGGCAATCTTGAAATACCACTCTGGTTGATTTGGGTATCTAACTTCGGACCGTTATCCGGTTCAGGGACAGTGTCTGGTGGGTAGTTTAACTGGGGCGGTTGCCTCCTAAAGGGTAACGGAGGCGCCCAAAGGTTCCCTCAGCCTGGTTGGCAATCAGGTGTTGAGTGCAAGTGCACAAGGGAGCTTGACTGTGAGACTGACAGGTCGAGCAGGGACGAAAGTCGGGACTAGTGATCCGGCACTGGCATGTGGAAGCGGTGTCGCTCAACGGATAAAAGGTACCCCGGGGATAACAGGCTGATCTTCCCCAAGAGTCCATATCGACGGGATGGTTTGGCACCTCGATGTCGGCTCGTCGCATCCTGGGGCTGTAGCAGGTCCCAAGGGTTGGGCTGTTCGCCCATTAAAGCGGTACGCGAGCTGGGTTTAGAACGTCGTGAGACAGTTCGGTCCCTATCCGCCGTGCGCGTAGGATACTTGAGAAGGGCTGTCCCTAGTACGAGAGGACCGGGACGGACGAACCTCTGGTGTGCCAGTTGTCCCGCCAGGGGCACGGCTGGTTAGCTACGTTCGGAAGGGATAACCGCTGAAAGCATCTAAGCGGGAAGCTCGCTTCAAGATGAGGTATCCCACCCACATTTGTGGGGTAAGGCCCCCAGCTAGACGACTGGGTTGATAGGCCGGAAATGTAAGCCCGGTAACGGGTTCAGTTGACCGGTACTAATAGGCCGAGGACTTGACTACCAAGCTGCTACGCGTCCACTGTGCAACTCTGAACAAACCACCACCCGTCGGGGTTGGTTGACATGTTCATAGAGTTACGGCGGTCATGGCGGAGGGGAAACGCCCGGTCACATTCCGAACCCGGAAGCTAAGCCCTCCAGCGCCGATGGTACTGCACTCGGGAGGGTGTGGGAGAGTAGGACACCGCCGGACAATCTTCCAGTC
>NZ_JBFAGS010000055.1:0-5262 GCF_040653835.1 Micromonospora sp. NPDC050980
CAACGGTGGCACCGCGAGGCAACCAGCGCCTACCACCTCGACCTCGACCGACGTTTCACCAGCAAGCCGTGGAAGAACCCACGGCGTTACCGACAGGAGGCCGACCATGGGACTGAGTAAGCTGTTCGCCCTGCTGACCATGCTGCATCTGACGATGACCGACCGGCTCCGCCGGCTACGCGACAGCGGTGAGCGGGGCAGCGAGACCACCGAGAAGGTCATGTGGATCGCCCTGCTAGTCACCCTCGTCCTGGCCGTCTACGGCGTCTTCCGCTCCAAAATCCTCAGCAAGATCAACGGCATCAGCCTGTGACAGCCATCAGAGCGCCAGGGCAGAGGTGCAGTCGGCACGCCAGAGACCGCGGATCGGTGAGCACCGAGGTGGTTCTCTACGCCCCGCTGCTGTTCCTGCTCATCCTGCTCGGCGTGCAGCTGGCCCTGTGGGCGCTGGCGCAGCTGGGCGTGCAGCACGCCGCCAACCACGCCCTGCAGACCACCCGGGTGTCCGGCGGCACCGCCGCCACCGGACATGCCGACGCCACCGCCGTGCTCGAGCAGGTCGCCGGCCGCGCCGTCACCGACGCGCGGGTGTCCGTGGACCGCACCGCCGACACGGCCACCGTCGCGGTGTCCGGCCGGGCCGTCGCGGTGGTGCCGGGGCTGCGCCTGCCGGTCAGCACCAGGGTCGGCGCTCCCGTCGAACGGTTCCGGCCAACAGACACCGACTAACCACCCAAGAACTCGGGCAGAAGCAAGGGAGCAGCGCGGTGACTATTCGAACCTCTGCCAACCGCCCACGCCTTCGCTGGCGCGCCGGGTCGCGCAATGATCGCGGCTCGGTCAGCGTGGAGATGGTGCTCGGCTACGTCCCGCTGATGGTCCTGGCCGTCCTCGCCGTCGTGGCGTGTCTGCGTCTGGCATCTGCCGCGATCGACGTGCGCTCCGCCGCCGCGGCTGCGGCGCGGCAGGCATCCCTGGCCTCCACGCCCGCCGGTTCCCGGCTCGCCGGTGGCGACGCGGCCTCGTTCACGCTCACCGGACGCGGGGTGCCCTGCCAACGCTCGACGGTCACCGTCGACCCCGGCGCGTTCGTCCCCGGTGGACAGGTCAGTGCGACCGTGACATGCAGCGTCCGGCTCGAGGATCTCTACGGACTAGGCGTGCCTGGCGCCGTGACGATCTCCGCGACCTCCCGCCAGCCCCTGGACCCGTTCCGGACACAACCGTGAGGGCCCGCTTTGCCGTATGGGCAGGTCGCACCCGCCGTGATGACCGGGGACAGATTACCCCCTGGACCGTTGTGGGGACCTTGATCGTGCTCATTCTCGCCGGCCTCGTCTTCGACGAGGGGATGGCCATGGCCACCAAGGTGTCGGCGTACGACACCGCTCAGGCCGCCGCACGCGCCGGCGCCGGGCAGATCGACCTCGGTCTGCACCGTAGCAACGGAATGGTGCGACTCGATCCGAGCGCCGCGACCATCGCCGCACGGGCCTTCCTCGCCCAAGCCGGCCAACCCGGCGCGGTAACGGCCACCACCGAGCAGGTCACCGTCACGGTCACCACCCAGCACCGCACACAGCTGCTGCACCTCGTCGGCATCACCGCCATCCCGGTAACGGCCACGGCCACGGCCACGCCCGCTACCGGCGTCACCACCGCCACGTAAGCCCACGTCGACGCCTACGCCCCGGGAGGTTGCCATTGTGATCGCGACGTTGACCGCCGCCGTCCGCCGCGCCTACGGCGGCGCAGCCCTGGCGCTGCTGCTCGTCGGCCCGCCGTACGCGCTGCTGCGCTACCTCGACCCGCCGCTGCCCGATCAGCCGCCCACCTGGCACGCCGTCACCACCGTGCTGACCAGCCCGCTGACCGACGAGATGATCGGCGCGGTCGTCACCGCGCTGCTCTGGGCCGCCTGGGCCTCGTTCGCCTGGTCCGTGCTTGCCGAACTCGCCGCCGCCGTCACCGGCCGTCGGTTGCCTCAACCGCGCGCTCTGACCCCAGCCCGGGGCCTTGCCGCGCTTCTCATCGCCATGATCACCGGCGGGGTGCTGGCCACTGCCGCGCAGGCCGCCAGTCCACCCCTCGCCGGTCCCGCCCAGGCCCACCCGGGCGCCTCCGGCGTCGCCGCGGCCACAGCGGCTGTCGCGCACCACGAGTCTCTACCGGCCGACAGCACCAAGGTGTCGCCGGCAAGCGCGACACCCGATCGGAGGCTGGCCGAGGGCAAGGTCACCCTGGTGGCGAACGGCCACGAGTACGTGCACACCGTCAAGCGCGGTGACACTCTGTCGAAGATCGCCGAGCAGTGGCTCGGCGACGCTAACCGATGGCCGGAAATCTTCGCCCTCAACCGGGGCACTCACTTCGCCGACGTCGGCGGCACGCTACGCAACCCGAACGTGATCTTCCCCGGCTGGGCACTGGACCTGCCCACCGACGCCACCCCACCCGCCGGGCAGAAACCCCGGTCCCCAGCTTCCACGCCTCCTGCGCCGCGCACGCCAGCACCAGAGACCACAGCCGCCGTCCCGCCAGCTGACCAGCCGTCCGCGCATTCCGATCCGCAGGTTTCCGCTGCGCCCACAACTGCGCCTACGAGCAGTCCGACACCCACCAGCATTACCCCGACGCCCTCCGCCGATGCCACCGCCGCACACCCCACCATCTCGGACACTGACAGGACGGCCCGCCCGGGCCACGGCGTGTCCCTGCCAACCGGCAGCTGGATCGATGGCGGGCTTGCGCTCGCCATCGCCGCTGCGGTGGCCCTCGTGTGGGCACACCGACAGCGCCGTTACCGCGCCCGCAAGCCGCCGGCACAGCACCCCACGGCGGACCCCGATCCGGCGCCCATGCCCCGCGTGGTCCGCCAGATCCGCCGTGGCCTGCGCGACGCGGCGACCACCACCGACGCCCCACCCCTCGACAGCCCAGCCGACGAGAAGAAGGGCCCGTCCCCGCAGACCGACGAGGCCCACACCGGTGAAGCCGATGCCGTCCGCGAAGCCAACCCCGCACAGGCCGCCACCGCTGGTGATGACGCCTCCGACGGTGAACCGGTGGCACCGGCACTCGCCCACCCGCTGTCGGCCGTGTGGCCTCCGGCAGGGTTGGGCCTCACGGGGCCCAGCGCGGAAGCCGCCGCCCGCGGCTTCCTCACCGCCGCCCTCGCCGCCGGCGCGGCGGAACACCCCGACGCCCGCACCCAGGTAGTCATCCCCGCAACCACCGCCGCGACCCTCCTGGGCGCCGCCGCCGTCAACCTGCCCCGCACCCCCCGCCTGACCGTCGCCGCCGACCTCGACGACGCCCTGGAAATCCTCGAGGAACAAACCCTGCATCGCACCCGGCTGGCCTACCAGCACGAAGTCGACACCATCGCCGAACTGCGCACCGCCGACCCCTTCGAGGAACCCCTGGCGCCGGTGATGCTGCTCGCCGACGCGACCGGCCGCCACGAACGCGCCCGCATCGCCGCGCTGCTGGCCCAAGGCCAACGCCTGGACATCCACGGCGTGCTCCTGGGCGCGTGGCCCGACGGCGACACCGCCGTCGTCGCCGCCGACGGCACCGTCACTCGCGCCGACGGCGACGCCCGCCACGGCCCCCACCCGGCCGACGTCGGCCGCCTCGCCATCCTCGACCCCACCGAAACCGTCGACCTGCTCACGACCCTCGCGGAGTCCCACACCGGCCAGATGCCGGCACCCGCACCCATCGAGACGCCACCGGAGCCCGGGCCCGCGACAGCCGTGGCCCCCGCCGAGATAGCGGACGCCCCAGAGCCGGCCGGCGAGAGCACCGACCAGGAGTTCGTCGGCCCCGACGAACACGACGCGGAGACCTCTTCGAAGCCGCACATCGACAGCTCCAGTTCACCGACCGCTGATCGGCCTGTCAACGAAGACAGCACGGCGCAGACGGGCGCTGACGGACCCTCCAACGCGAACAGCGGAACCCACGACCACGACAGCGCCCCTGCCATCGGGCCGCTCACGGACGACGCGTCAGGCGCTGGCTCGGCCGAGGTGCACCGCGACCGGGTCGAGGTGACGGTGCTCGGCCCGCCGACCATCCTCGGCACCAACCATCCGCGCGCCCTACGCGCTAAGTCGATGGAACTGCTCGTGTACCTCGCCGTCTGTGACGGCGCCGCCGCGGCCGAGGCGATCCTCGAAGACCTTCTGCCCGACGCTCCCGCCAGCAAAGCCACGCACCGGCTGCACACCTATGCCTCCGACCTGCGCGCCGTGCTGCGTCATCATGCCGGGCCCGGCACCTATCTCATCCGCCCTGACCACCGCTACCAGCTCAACCCCGACACCTTCGACATCGACCTGTGGCGGCTGCGCGCAGCGCGGAGCGTCACTACCAGTCGATCCGATCGCGTGCAGGCTCTGCGACGCGCCGTCGAGGGTTACCGACCCCTGGCCGAAGGCTGCGACTACGAATGGCTCGACCCTCACCGGCATGCCGTGCAACGCGAAGCTCTCGACACCGTCACCGCCCTCACCGATGACCTCGCCGACGAGCCCGATCAGCAGGCCGCCGTCTACGCCACCGCTCTGCCTCACCATCCCTACAACGAGGAGCTGTATCAGCGGGCGATGCGCGCCCACGCCGCCCTGGGTGACCTCGATGCCATCCGTATGCTGCGCCGGACCCTGACCCAACGACTCAGTGAGATCGACGCCGAGCCCACCGACGACACGCTCACCCTCGCCGACCGGCTCATCGCCGAGGTGCGCTCACGGCGCGGCCCACGCTCCTCCGACGGTCGGGCGTCCACGTGAGCGGCGCCGCTCATCCGGACATCGGGCCGGGTACACCCGTCGGCGCCGGCAGCGCCGACGACAGGCGGTTACGCAGGCTGCGGTGGGCGGTGCGGGCAACCCTCGTCTTGGGCGTCGCCGCGTCAGTTGCCGCGAACGTTCTACACGCCCGACCGAACCCGATCAGCCAGATCATCGCCGCCTGGCCGCCTCTGGCGCTCCTGCTCACCGTCGAGCTGATCTCCCGCGTTCCTCACCACCGCTGGCACCTCGGCGCGATCCGCGTTACCGCAGCGGCGGTCATCGCCGTCATCGCCGCGTGGGTGTCGTACTGGCACCTTGTCGGCGTCGCCGTTATCCGGAGCTTGTGAGCTGGCCGTGAGGTTGACCTGGTCTTTCGCGTCGTGGACATGTCCATGACGGGTTGTGCCGGTGCTGCCTTGTTGGCTCGATAGAGTCGCCGTCATGGGCGTGGAGATCGAGG
>NZ_JBFAGS010000056.1:0-1150 GCF_040653835.1 Micromonospora sp. NPDC050980
TTATCCGGAGCTTGGCCCGTGCCGTCTTTGATGTCCTCGTCGTTGGTCTTGGCGGTGCCAGGTGCCTGTTATGGACGCTTGGTGGTGGTGTGTCCATGACGGGGGTTCTGGGTGCGGGTGCAGCGGCTGCGGGCGCCGGATACGGGTGTGGTGTCGTACACGGTGCTCGGATCGGACGGGTTGCCGGTCGAGGCGGTGGAGCTGTTCCTGGCGCATCTGGCTGCGGTGGGCCGTTCGCCGAACACGGTCGCGGGGTACGCGCACGACCTGCGGGACTTCGTGGAGTGGCTGGACCAGATCGGCGGGGATTTCCGTGTGCTGAGCTTGGAGGAGTTGACCGGGTTCTTCGGTTGGTTGGCTCGGCCGGCGGCGGCGCGGGAACCAGGGGTGTTCATGCTGCCGGGCACACCGTCGGCGTTGGAGCCGGCGACGTTGCTGCGTAAGCGGGCGGCGGTGGCGAGCTTCTACCGGTTCCACGCCCGCCGGGACGTGTCGGTGCCGGCGCTGTTGGGGGCGGGGTTGGGGCCGCGGGCGACGGGGCCGTTCGTGCCGATGCTGGTGCATACCCGGCGGGGCCGGCCGGACGCGGACTCGTTCAGCCCGTTGCGGATGTCGTTGTCGCGGAGGCCGCCGGCGACGTTGACCGATGCTCAGGTGGCCCGGTTGGTGGACGCCTGCGCCCGTCGGCGGGACCGGTTTCTGCTGGTGCTGCTGGATCAGACCGGGCTGCGGTTGGGTGAGGCTCTTGGTCTGCGGCATGCGGATCTGCGGCTGCGCGCCGGTGAGGTCGCGGTGGTGCCGCGCGGTGACAACGTCAACGGGGCGCGGGTGAAGGGGTTGAAGGCGCGGGTGGTGCCGGCGCCGTCGGTGGTGTTCGACGCGTACGCCGACTACATGGAGGTCGAGTACGGGTCGCTGGATTGCGACTTCGTGTTCGTGAACCTGTTCCGCCCGCCGGTCGGGGCGCCGATGACCGGCGACGGGGTGGCCAAGCTGGTGACTCGGCTGCGGGCGCGGGCCGGGATCGGCGGGTTCACCCCACATGTGCTGCGCCACGGGTACGCGACGCGGCTGTTGCGGGCCGGGGTGCCGGTCGAGGTGGTCGCGGAGTTGCTCGGGCACGCCAGCGCGATCACGACCTCGCAGATAT
>NZ_JBFAGS010000056.1:1246-2883 GCF_040653835.1 Micromonospora sp. NPDC050980
CATACAGCCATTTGACGGTGGAGGACCATCGGCGAGCGTTGACGGCGGCGGGGGTGTTGACGTGACCGGCCGCCGCGCGGCGAGATCCGCGCCGCGCGGGCCGGCTGGTCTGCTGGAGCGGCTGATGGAGGCGGTGCGGCCCGAGTTCCGCGGTGCGGTGTTCCGTCCGGTCCGCGACGACGTGGTGTTCGTGCGCGGGGAGTGCCGGTTGGTCAACTGTCCCAACGTGGTGGGCCGCTCAGCGCGGGGCGTCTGCAACAGCCACTACCAGCGGTGGCTGACGACCCGTGGCGAGGACGACGACTTCGACGGGTGGTTGGCTGCCGAGGACGGCCGGCTCGCCCAGCGTGCCGTGGCGGCGGCGCCGGCATGCGCGGTGGCCGGGTGCAACCGCTCGACCAGCTACCGGAGGTTGTGCCAGCGGCACGTGCCCCGGTGGGTGGCCGCCGGCCGGCCATCACTGGACGCGTGGTTGACCCGCTTCGAGTACAGCCCGACGCCTGACGGAGAGCGAGACTGCACGTTTCCCGGCTGTCCACGGTGGACGAACGGGCCGGCGAACCCGTTCTGCCACCATCACCACGACCGGTGGAAGATCGCCGGCCGGCCGGACCTCGAAACGTGGCAGGCCGACCTGGCCGTCAAGGCGGCCGCCCGGCAGGTCCCGCCGGTCAACCTTCAGCGGTTGGGCCGGCAGCTGCGGCTGGAGGTGCAGTACGGGTTGCAGTGCCGCCACGATGAGGCGAACAAACGCACCGTGGCCAGCGCGGTTACCGCCGCGGTCAAAACGGCTGGCCGACTCCGCGGTGGGCAGCATCCTGGACTGGGACGAGGACGGCTGGCGCACCTTCTTCGGCACCAACCGGCGCGTCTACGAGGGCAAGCGGGTTTACGCGTCGGTGTCGTTGAAGTTCGTGCTGGACACCCGGATCCGGCTGCAGCGGCTGCTGATCGCCGCCGACCCGTGGGCCGACCAGTACCCCCGCGACGTCTGGGACCTACGGCTGTTGGGCATCACCACGGCGGGGCTGCGCTACCTGCGCTTCGCTGGCATCCCGCAGTCTTGGCTGGCCGAGTTGGCCCGCCGCTGGTGCCGGTGGCGGCTGGCCCGCGGGCTGAGCGTGGGCACCGTGCACAGCAACCTGCACGGCTTGACCAGCTTCGCCGCCCACCTGGCCGGTCGCACCGACGCGGCGGGCGGACCGGAGACGCTGACCCGCGAGGCGATCGAGGCGTGGCTGGCCGGCGGTCGGCCGGCCGGGCACATCGGCGGGCTCGGCGTGTTCCTGCGCGACGTGCACCGTCTCGGCTGGGCTCCCGGCCTGCCCGGCAACGCGATGGTCTTCGACGACTACCCGACCAAGCCGGCGTCCAACCCGCGGTGGATCAGCGAACACGTGATGCGGCAGCTGGAGTCCGAGCAGAACCTCGCGGTGTTCGGCAGCGACGACGCCCGGCTGGTCCTGCGCATCCTCATCAACTGCGGGCTGCGACTCAAAGACGCCCGCCAGTTGCCGCTGGACTGCGTGGTCCGCGACGACACCGACGCACCCTACCTGGCCTGGATCAACCACAAGATCCGCCACCGAGCGGCGTTCTTCCCGATCAGCGAGGACCTCGCCGGACGCATCTCCACT
>NZ_JBFAGS010000056.1:2980-5044 GCF_040653835.1 Micromonospora sp. NPDC050980
CCCAGCAGCAGACGGTGCGGACCCGGTTCCCGCGCGGCTGCCGCTGGCTGTTCCCGGCATTGAAGGTCAACCTCGACGGCGCCCGGCCGATGCCCAGCATCACCTTCGCCGACTACCTCGACACCTGGCTGGAACGCATCCGCCTGGTCGACGAGCACGGCCAACCGACTCGGGTCACCGCCCACCAGTTCCGCCACACCCTGGGCACCCGGCTGATCAACGCCGACGTCCCCCAGCATGTGGTGCAGCAACTGCTGGACCACATGTCGCCGCAGATGACCGCCGTCTACGCCCGGCTCCACAACAAGACCGTGCGCCGACACTGGGAAAACGCGGTCAAGGTCAACGCCGACGGGCAGGCCGCCACCATCCCACCCGAGCATCCCCTCGCCGACGCGGCGTGGATGCGCCTGTCCATGGTCCGGGCCAAAGTCACTCTGCCCAACGGCTACTGCGGCGCCCCCGTGCAAACCGACTGTGAATACGCCAACCCATGCCTGGACTGCCGATTCTTCATCACCACCACCGACTTCCTCGACCAGCACCGCCGCCAACGCGACGAAACCACCAAACTCATCGACGACGCGCAGCGCACCGACCTAGCCCGCATCGCCGAACGCAACCGCCGCACCCTCGGCAAGCTCGACGCCATCATCACCGCACTGGAAACCACCCAGCCGGGACAGATCGTCGCCGGCGGCGCCGTGGAGACCCTCGCGGAGGATCTGGATGCCGCCGGCTGACCACACCGCCGCCCTCACCCGGGCCGCCCGTCAACGGGCGAAGCAGGCCCGCACCCGCGCCGAACGCGCACTGGCCGCAGCCGGGCGCACCGGCCACCCCGTCACCGTCGCCGGACTGGCCGCCACCGCGGGAGTGTCCCGGTCCTGGCTCTACACCCAACCCGACCTCATCGACGCCATCCGACAACTCCAGCAACGCCATCCCGCCCCTGAACGCACCAGCCCTCAACCGGCCAGCACCACCTCGCTGCGGCACCGGCTCGACACCGCGCTCGCCCGCATCAAACAGCTCCGCGCCGACAACGCCGACCTCACCCGCCAACTGGAAACCGCGCACGGCGAAATCCGCCGCCTGCGCCACACACCCGCACCGGCGAAGGAGCCGTGATGTTCGTCTACCGCCTCACCGAACCCATTGACGTCTTCGACGGGCTCACCCCGCTACCCGACTGGCTCAACGACGCCTCCCCACACGCAACCCGATGGGCGCTGCAAGCCGTCCTCGCCCTCGCCGACGCCGCACCCGACATCGGCTGGCAAGGCGACATGCGCCACCTGCCCTCCGTCGGCGTCATCCCCGACCCGCCCGCCGTCACCGCCTACCTGATCGTCAAACAGGATGACAACGGCACCACCTTCGTCGTCACCACCAGCAACGCGGCATGGCTGAACAACCACGCCGCCGCCTGCTCCCACGTCGCGCCACGCCCAATCGGCGCCTCGACCCACCCGACCTTCGACGACATCCCCGCACTATGACCCTGCCAGCGGCCCTGCTGCCGTCACATCTCCCGGACGCCGGCTCCGTCACGGCTCGTCCGTGAACCGATACACCTTCGAGTCACGCAGCTTGAACCCCAGCCTTTCATACAACCGATTCGCCGCCACCCGCGACGGCCGCGACGTCAAATCAACCGTCCGAACCCCATCAACACGGGCCAGCCGGACCGCCTCCCGAGTCAAGGCTGCGCCAACGCCCTGTCCCCGCGCCGCTTCGTCAACGACAACGTCCTCAATCCACGCCCGCAACCCCGTCGGGATTGGAAACGTCACCAGCGTCAAGGCACCGACGATCTGACCATCAACACGGGCGATGAGCAGCCGATTGCCCCGCCATGCCACCAGCGTCCGCAACGCCTCCGCGCCCAGAGGCTCGGCCGACCGCGACAGTTGTGGAAGTAACCGGCCGAACGCCTCCACAACCTCGTCAGTGACATCCCCCACGACCTCGATCTCCACGCCCATGACGGCGACTCTATCGAGCCAACAAGGCAGCACCGGCACAACCCGTCATGGACATGTCCACGACGCGAAAGACCAG
>NZ_JBFAGS010000057.1:0-4934 GCF_040653835.1 Micromonospora sp. NPDC050980
TGGAGCTGCTGACCGAGGCCCGGCCGTGGGAGACCGACGGCAATCCCCGCCGCGCAGGTGTGTCGGCGTTCGGGATCAGCGGCACCAACGCCCACCTGATCCTGGCGGAACCGGCCGCGCCGCCCGCCGTGATCGAGAGGCCCGACGTCGAGGGTCCGCTGCCGTGGTTGGTCTCCGCGCGGTCGCCGCAGGCGCTGGCCGCGCAGACCGTCCGCCTGCACGATGTCGTCGCTGCCGAGCCGGAGTTGGATGCGGCGGCGGTGGCGTGGTCGTTGGCGACTGGTCGGGCGGCGTTGGAGCATCGTGCGGTGGTGCTGGCCGGTGGTCGGGACGGGTTCCTGGCTGGTTTGGGGGCGTCCGGCGGGTTGGACGTCGTGGTTTCGGATGCGGTTGTGGTGTCGGGTGTGGTGTCCGAGGGCGGCTTGGCGGTGCTGTTCACGGGGCAGGGTGCGCAGCGGGTGGGGATGGGTTTGCGGTTGGTCGACCGGTTCCCGGTGTTCGCGGAGGTGTTCGACGGGGTCTGTGCCCGCTTCGATCAGCTGTTGGATGTGCCGTTGCGGCAGGCGATCGATTCCGAGGCGGTCCATCGGACGGTTTATACCCAGGCGGGTTTGTTCGCGGTTGAGGTGGCGTTGTTCCGGCTGGTCGAGTCGTGGGGGGTCGTCCCGGACTTCCTGCTGGGGCATTCGATCGGTGAGGTCGCTGCCGCGCATGTGGCGGGGGTGTTGTCGCTGGATGACGCGGTCACCCTGGTGGCGGCGCGGGGTCGGTTGATGCAGGCGTTGCCGGCCGGTGGGGCGATGTTGGCGGTGCAGGCGTCCGAGGCCGAGGTGCGGGAGATCATTGCTGGCACGGGTGTGGATGTCGCCGCGGTGAACGGTCCGGCGTCGGTGGTGGTCTCCGGTCCGGCCGAGGTGGTGGAGGAGTTGGCGTCGCGGTTCGCCAAGGCGACACGGTTGGCGGTGTCGCACGCGTTCCACTCGGCGTTGATGGAGCCGATGCTGGCCGAGTTCGCCGCGGCGATCGGGCACATCGAGTTCGGCATGCCGCGGATCCCGATCGTGTCGAACCTGACCGGTGAGCCGGTGCAGGAGTTCACCGTGGACTACTGGGTGCGCCACGTGCGGGAGGCGGTGCGTTTCCACGACGGGATGACCTGGCTCGCGGAGCACGGGGTGACCCGGTGCCTGGAGGTCGGCCCGGCCGGTGTGCTGTCCGCGACGGCGGCGCCGGAGCTGACGTACGTGCCGGCGTTGCGCAGGGACCGCGACGACACCGACAGCCTGTTGCACGCGGTCGCGACGCTGTGGACCGCCGGCGTGCCTGTCGACTGGGCGGCGATCCTGCCCGCCGCGCCCCGCGTCGACCTGCCCACCTACGCCTTCCAGCGGGACCACTACTGGCTGACTCCCCTCGAACTGCCGACGACGACCGCCGACCCCGTCGAATCGGCGTTCTGGCAGGCGGTCGAGGACGACAACCTCGCCGACCTGCTGCACACCGACGTCCCGGCGTCGCTGAGCGCCGCGCTCGCCGACTGGCGCCGCGACCGGGTCGCGGCCACCGAGGTGGCGTCCTGGCGCTACGACGTCACCTGGCGCCCGATCACCGACGCCGCCGAGCCGGCCACCGGCACCTGGCTCGTCCTAGCCCCGATGGCCGGAACCGCCGAGGCGTTCCTCGGCGGCCTCGGCCTCGACCTCGTCGAACTGGTCGTGACGGGCGACGACCTGGCCCGGCAGCCGCTGGCCACCGCGCTCGCCGCGGTGGCGCACGACGTCGACGACCTGGCCGGCGTGGTGTCACTGCTCCCGGCCGGCTCACCGGCCGACGCCCACTACGGTTTCCTGACCACGGTGCAGGCCCTCGCCGACAGCGGCGTACCGGCCCGCCTCTGGTGGATCACCCGCGGCGCGGTGTCGATCGGCCGCTCCGACCCGCTGACCGATGTCGCCGGCTCGATGCTCTGGGGCGCCGGCCGGGTCGCGGCGCTGGAACTGCCGGAACTGTGGGGCGGCCTCGTCGACGTGCCGGCCGACACCGACGAACGGACCCGCCGGCGGGTGGTCCACCTCCTCGGCGGGGCCGAGGACCAGGTCGCCGTACGCGCCTCCGGCGTCTTCGTCCGCCGGCTGCGGCCCGCGGCGACCCCGTCACGACCACCGGCGCCGCGCACCTGGGACGGCGCGATCCTCGTCACCGGGGGCACCGGCGCGCTCGGCGGGCAGGTGGCCCGCTGGCTGGTCGGTCGGGGCGTACGGCGGCTGGTGCTGACCTCCCGGCGGGGCGCCGACGCGCCGGGTGCGGCCGAGTTGGTGGCCGACCTCGCGCCGGCGCAGGTGTCGGTGGTGGCCTGTGACGTCTCCGACCGCGCGCAGGTGGCCGACCTGCTGGCCGGCATCCCGGACCTGTGCGGCGTGGTGCACGCGGCCGGTGTCTCCGGCGTGGGCCTGCTCACCGAGACCGACGCGGACGACTTCGCCGAGATCGTCCGGGGCAAGGTCGCCGGCGCCGTGCACCTGGACGCGCTGACCGAGGGCCTCGACCTGTTCGTGGTGTTCTCCTCGATCTCCGGGGTGTGGGGCAGCGGCGGTCAGGCCGCCTACTCGGCCGGCAACGCGTTCCTGGACGGCCTGGTGCAGGCCCGCCGGGCCGCGGGCCGGGCCGGCACGGCGGTGGCCTGGGGCCCGTGGGCCGAGGCCGGCATGCTGGTTGCCGAGGCCGGCGCCGAGGACTACCTGCGCCGTCGCGGGCTGCGGCCGATGCCGCCGGCGCTGGCGATCCAGGCGCTCGCCGAGGCGGTCGACGCCGACGCCGGCTGCGTGACCGTCGCCGACGTCGACTGGCCGCAGTTCACCGCGCTCTTCACCGCCGGGCGGCCCAGCCCGTTCCTCGCCGACGTCGCTCCGGCGCAGGAGTCGACCGCCCCGCCCGGCCGGCCCGACTCCCCGTTCGCGGTCCTGACCGCGGCCGAGCGGCGCACCGCGCTGGTCGGCGCGGTGCGGGCCGCCGTCGCCGGGGTGCTCGGCTACGACACCGTCGAACGGATCGACCCCGGCAAGGCGTTCAAGGACCTCGGCATCGACTCGCTCACCGCGGTCGAGCTGCGCGACCGGCTACAGACGCTCACCGGCCTGACGCTGCCCGCCGGCCTGGTCTTCGACTATCCCAGCGCGATGCTGCTCGCCCGGCACCTCGACGGGCTCCTCGGCGGAGCCGCCGCCACCACGATCGCGGCCCCCACCACCGTCGCCGACGACGAGCCGATCGCCATCATCGCGATGAGTTGCCGCTTCCCCGGCGGCGTCCGCAGCCCCGAGGAACTCTGGCGGTTCGTGCTCCACGGCGGGGACGCCGTGGCCGACTTCCCCACCGACCGGGGCTGGACCACCGACACCTCCGGGCTGTACGCACCGCTCGGCGCGTTCGTCCACGATGCCGGCGACTTCGACGCCGACCTGTTCGGCATCGCCCCGCGAGAGGCGCTGGCGATGGACCCGCAACAGCGGCTCTTCCTCCAGGCGAGCTGGGAGGCGTTCGAGCGGGCCGGACTCGACCCGCTCGGGCTGGCCGGCAGCCGCACCGGTGTCTTCGCCGGCACCAACGGCCAGGACTACGCGGCGCTGCTGCTGCACAGCACCGTCGACAGCTACGTCAGCACCGGCAACGCCGCCGCGGTGCTGTCCGGTCGCACCTCGTACACGTTCGGGCTGGAAGGCCCCGCGGTCACCGTCGACACCGCCTGCTCCTCCTCGCTGGTGGCCCTGCACCTGGCGATGCAGGCGCTGCGTAACGGCGAGTGCGACCTGGCCCTGGCCGGCGGCGTCACCGTCATGGCGACGCCCGGCGCGTTCGCCGAGTTCGGCCGGCAGGACGGCCTGGCCGCCGACGGCCGCTGCAAGCCGTTCGCGCAGGCGGCCGACGGCACCGGCTGGGGCGAGGGCGTGGGCGTCCTGCTCGTCGAGCGGCTGGCCGACGCGCACCGCCACGGCCACCAGGTGCTGGCCGTCGTCCGCGGCTCCGCGGTGAACCAGGACGGCGCGTCGAACGGGCTGACCGCCCCCAACGGGCCCGCGCAGCAGCGGGTCATCCAGCAGGCGCTCGCCAGCGCCCGGCTGGACCCCGCGGACGTGGACGCCGTCGAGGCGCACGGCACCGGCACCCGGCTCGGTGACCCGATCGAGGCGCAGGCGCTGCTCGCCACGTACGGCCAGCACCGGGACCGGCCGCTCTGGCTGGGTTCGGTCAAGTCGAACATCGGCCACACCCAGGCCGCGGCCGGCGTGGCCGGCATCGTCAAGATGGTGATGGCGCTGCGCGCGGGGGTCCTGCCGCCGACGCTGCACGTCGACGAGCCGACCAACCACGTCGACTGGTCCGGCGGCGCCGTCGAGCTGCTCACCGAGGCCCGCGACTGGCAGCCGGGCGCGCACCCCCGCCGCGTCGGCGTCTCGTCCTTCGGCGTCAGCGGCACCAACGCCCACGTGATCATCGAGGAGGCGCCCGACCGGGAGCTGGCCGAGCGGCCGGCGGGCCAGGCGCGCGGCGTCGACGGGCCGGTGCCGTGGCTGGTGTCGGCGCGGTCGGCGGAGGCGTTGGCCGGGCAGCTCGACCGGTTGCGTGACACGGTGGGGGAGCTGGATCCGGCGGCGGTGGCGTGGTCGTTGGCGACCGGTCGGGCGGCGTTGGAGCACCGCGCGGTCCTGCTGGCCGGTGCGCGTGCGGACTTGCTGACCGGCCTGCACACGTCCACCGGGCAGGACGTCGCCGACCGGCAGGCGTCCGCCGGCCTGGAGGCTGGCGGCTTGGACGCTGCCGGGTCGGATGCTGCTGGTGCGTGGGCGGCGGCGGTGTCGGGTGTGGTGGTCGAGGGTGGTCTGGCGTTCCTGTTCACCGGTCAGGGTGCGCAGCGTGCCGGGATGGGTTTGCCGTTG
>NZ_JBFAGS010000058.1:0-4459 GCF_040653835.1 Micromonospora sp. NPDC050980
GCAAGATCGAACCACCGGCCCCGATCGACAAGGACCTCTACGACCTCCCGCCGGAGGAGTGGGGCGACGTCAAGCAGGTCCCCGGCTCGCTGCCGCACGCGCTGGAGGCGCTCGGCCGCGACCACGACTATCTGCTCGACGGCGGCGTCTTCACCGACGACCTGATCTCCACCTGGATCGACTGGAAGACCGCCAACGAGGTCGACCCGGTGCGGCTGCGCCCGACCCCGCACGAGTTCGCCATGTACTACGACTGCTGACGTCACAGCCGTCCTCGACCGCCGCCCCCGCCTGTCGCTCGCGGGGGCGGCGGTCGGAGGAAACGGCAGCCCGCAGGTCCCCGGCCTCGTACCGTCGAGACATGGCCCCGCCGAGCGACCACACCCCGACCGGACCCGCGCGACGCGGAGGCCGGCGGTGAGGCCGCGGCCCCCCACCGCCACCGCGACGACGCCCACCACCCTCACCCTCGGGGTGGAAGAGGAGTTCCTGCTGCTCGACCCGGTGACCGGGGAGAGCATGCCGGTCGCCGACCGGGTCCGCGACGCGCTCCGCGGGACCGCCCGCGAGCAGAGCCGGCAGGAGTTTCGGCACAGCATGGTGGAGATGGTGACCCCGGTCAGTCCCGACCTGGCGGCGTTGCGGGAGCACCTCGTCGCGCTGCGCCGTGCCGCCTCCCGCGCGGCCGACGCCGTCGGGGCGCGGCTGGTCGCGGTCGGCGCCACTCCGGTCTGCGAGGCCCACCGCACCGTGCCGGACGAACGGCGCTACCACGACATGTCCCGCCGGTTCGGGCCGGTGGCGCACGACCCCGCGGTCTGCGGCTGTCACGTCCACGTGGGGGTGCCCGACCGGGAACTCGCCGTGCAGGTCTGCAACCACCTGCGCCCGTGGCTGCCGGTGGTGCAGGCGCTCACCACGAACTCGCCGTTGCACGACGGCCGGGACACCGGGCACGCGAGTTGGCGCTCGATGCAGTTGGAGCGCTGGCCCAGCATCGGCCCGACGCCGCACTTCGACTCCGCCGCCGACTACGACGCCACCGTGCGTGACCTGATCACCGCCGGGATCATGCTCGACGCCGCGATGGTCTACTGGTATGCCCGGCCGTCGGCGGCCTATCCGACCGTGGAGGTCCGCGTCGGCGACGTCTGCCCCACCGTCGACGACACCGTGCTGGTCGCCGCGCTGGTCCGGGCCCTGGTCGCCACCGCGATCGACGAGATCGGCGCCGGTGTCACCGCCCCGCGCATTCGCGACTGCCTGGTCGCCGCCGCGCACTGGCGGGCCGCCCACGACGGGGTCGACGGCGAGCTGGTCGACCTGCGCACCGGGCGGCCCCGGCCGGCCTGGGACCTCGTCGACGACCTGATCGACACCGTCGCGCCCGCGCTGCGCCGGCACGGCGACCTGGACCTGGCGGTGCGCGAGGTGGACCGGCTGCGCCGCATCGGCACCGGGGCCACCCGGCAACGCCGGATCATGGCCGACACCGGCGGCGACGTGCGTGCCGTGCTGGAGCACCTGGCCGCGCAGACCGTCGCGGCCTGACCGGGCCGGCCGGTGGCCTCAGCGTAGACCTGCGAAGAGGTCGTCCTCCGGCGTCGGCGCGCCGGTGCTGTCGCGCACCCGCACGAACGTCTCCATCCCCATCAGCTCGGTGAACCGCTCCTCGCCCAGGCGCAGGAAGAAGATGTTCTCCGCCTGGCTGGCGTGCGCCGCGAGAGAGGCGAACTTCTGCCCGCCGTGGGCCCGGGTGTCCACCCAGGTGGTGATCTCGTCGTCCGGCAGGCCCAGCGGCGGCATCTCGTCGGCGGCGTCCGGCTCGGGGAACTCCACCCCGATCTCCTGCATGACCCTGCCGAACTCCTGGAACGCGCGCTGCGGCACGGTGGTCCAGTAGACCTTCGCCGGGATGCCCGTGCGCTCGACCGCGGCCATGGTGACGCGGTGCGCCTGGATGTGGTCCGGGTGGCCGTAGAAGCCGTTCTCGTCGTAGGTGACCACCACGTCGGGGCGATAACGCCGGATCAGCTCGGCCAGCCGGTCGGCCGCCTCCGCCACCGGCGTGTTCCAGAACGCGCCGGGCGCGTCGTTCGTCGCCCAACCCATCATTCCGGAATCGGCGTAGCCGAGCGTCTCCAGGTGCGTGACCTTCAACGCCTCGCAACTGGCCGTCAGCTCCGCCTGGCGCATCGCCACCACGGCCTGCGGGTCGTGCCCGTCGTCGCCCGGCTTGACGCCGCCGGGCCCGTCGCCGCACCGGCCGTCGGTGCAGGTCACGAGCACTGTCGTGATGCCCTCGGCCGCATAGCGGGCGAGGATGCCACCGGTGCTGGTGGCCTCGTCGTCGGGGTGCGCGTGCACCGCCATCAGGGTCAGGGATCGCTCTGCCACCCCGTCACCATACGAGAATCCACCGACGCACTAGCATTGCCCGGTCCGCAGACGGCGACGGAAGCGAGGCACGATGGGTTGGCTCCGGCGGTTGCTGGGCGGCGGCGGTGGGGCCGACCTCGACCCGGAACACCAGCGGGCGCTGCTGCGCGACGTGCGGCACTCCTACGGGGCGCACGCCCGGATCCGGTTCCCCGACCAGGTTGACGCGATCAGCCGGCTGCTGTCGAACGACGACGGTCTGGTGGTGGCCGCCGGGATCGTGTGCGAGGCCGCCGAGGAGGCCCACGCCGACCTGCAGCGCCAGGCGCAGGAGGTGTTCCGGCGCACCGGCCGGCGGCTGCTGGTGCACCGCCGCAACTACCGGCCCCTGTGGAAGGAGGCCGGTCCGTCGCTGCGCTGGCCGTTGGGCGCGCTGCCCGGCGGGTTGCACCCGTACGCGCAGGTGACCGCCGCCGCGACGGTGGTCGGCGGCCGGGCGAAGCGCCTCGACAAGGTGACCGACCCGCAGCCGTTCGTGGTCCGCCTGTTCGAGGTGCTCGACCTCACCACCGCCGGCTGGGAGTTCGGCCGGGTGCGGGTGGACACCGACGGCACCACCCTGGTCGAGCGGCTGACCCACGCCGCCGCGCAGGTCCTCGCCGCGATGGACGACCCGCCCCGGCTGCCGCCGCCGGTGCGGGAGATGATGCGCCGCAACCACAGCATCGACGTGTACGACCCGGCCGGCCCCCGGGTGGTCGGCCGGATCAACCTGGGCGCCCGGCTGCGCGAGACGCTCCTGGCCTGACCGTCACCGCGCCCGGCGGCGGGGGTACGGGCGGACGCGCCCCGCCCGGCCGGGGCGCGTCCCGTCCTGCTCAGGTGGTCGTGCACGTGATGGTGGTCGGCGGGTTGTTGGCGCCGTTCACCGTGCCGATGAAGCCGAAGGTGGTCGAGGCGCCGGCCGCCAGCGTCCCGTTGTAGTCGACGTTGCGCACCGTCACGTTCGCGGCGTTCTGGGTGTGCGAGCCGCCCCAGAGCTGGTTGATGACCTGGCCGTTCGGGAACGTCCAGGACACCGTCCAGCCCCGGATCGCGGTGGCTCCCGCGGTGACGGTGACCTCGCCCTGGAAGCCACCGGGCCACGACCCGGTCACCGCGTACGTCGCCCGCGCGCCGGACGGCGCCGGTGAGCTGATGGTCGGCGTCGGCGTCGGCGTCGGCGTCGGCGAGGTGCTCGTCGTGGGGGTGGGCGTGGCGGTCAGGGTCGGCGACGGCGTCACGCCCGGCCGCGCGGCCCGGTAGGTGTGTCCGGCGCGCACGGCGAACTGCACCACGTCCGCCTCCGGCCGGGTGGGGGCCGGCGTGCTGCCGTCGGTGGTGTCGACGAGGTCGAAGCCGCCGGTGAACAGCCGGCACCGCAGCCGCAGGGTGCCGTCGCGGTCGGCGCGGACGGCGACCTCGTCGGGCTGACCGTCGCTCCAGGACAGTCCGACGGTGTACCCGCCGCGACCGCGCAGGCCGGTGACCTGGCCGGTGGGCCAGGCGCTCGGCAGCGCGGGCAACACGTGCAGCTCGCCGGCGTGGCTGTGCAGCAGCATCTCGGCGATCCCGGAGGTGGCGCCGAAGTTGCCGTCGATCTGGAACGGCGGGTGCAGGTCGAACATGTTCGGCGCGAGCCGGTCGGTGCGCACCAGGTCGCGCAGCAGCTTGTGGGCGCGGGCGGCGTCCTCCAGCCGAGCCCAGAAGTTGATTTTCCAGGCCAGGGACCAGCCGGTGCCGTCGTCACCGCGCAGCTCCAGCGTCCGGCGGGCGGCCTCGTACAGCGCCGGGGTGCCCCGCCTGGTGATCTGGTTGCTGGGGTGCAGGCCGTAGAGGTGTGAGACGTGCCGGTGGGTCCGCTCGGTCTCGACCCAGTCGGCGAGCCACTCCTGCACGTTGCCGCGGGAGCCGACCCGGCTCGGTGGCAGCCGGTCCTTCGCGGTAGGGACTGTACAAATAACGGCTGATCGACCGATCAAGGGAGAGACGCCAGATGACGACCGAGACCACCGTGGGACAGCCGGCCGCTGAGCCGTCG
>NZ_JBFAGS010000059.1:0-4054 GCF_040653835.1 Micromonospora sp. NPDC050980
TGTCGGTAACGCCGTGGGTTCTTCCACGGCTTGCTGGTGAAACGTCGGTCGAGGTCGAGGTGGTAGGCGCTGGTTGCCTCGCGGTGCCACCGTTGATGGCCTGTCGGGATTCCTGACGCTTCTGTGGTATCTATGACGAGTGATCGAGACTCTTGAGGTGGCGGGTCGGTGAGCCTCGCGGTGGTGCGGTCGCTGAGGTCGACCCCTCATCTGTCCAGCGCTCAGGAGTTCGAGGATTTCGAGCAGGAGTTGGTCGACCAGTACGCACTGGCCGGCGTGGGAGCCGGTCACACCGACGGGTACGTGGCGCAGGAACGTGGCGTGCTGTTCGCCTTCGTGCGGTTCCTCGGCCGACCGGTGTGGACCGCGACGGTGAGCGACGGCGATCGGTTCCTGGCGCACCTGCGCAAGGACCGGGGCTTGTCGCACCGCACGGTGCATGGCAGGGCGTTGATGCTGGGCCGGTTCTTCGACTTCCTGATGAGCCGCTACCAGGGCGAGATCTACGCCAAGACCGGACACGTGCTGGAGCAGCCCATCGACCACTTCAACCGGCCGAATCGCGCCGAGTACGCGACGCTGACGCGGGTGCCGCCCAGCGACGACGAGGTGGATCAGTTGTTCGGCCGATGGGGTGAGGCGCTGCCGGATGCTCGCAAGTACCTGCCCGCCACCCGCGACTATCTCGCGGCGTCGCTGTGGCGACGGGTTGGGCTGCGCATCAGCGAGACGCTGATGCTGGACATCCGTGACTGGCGTCCGGACCTCGGCGAGCACGGTCGGCTGCACGTTCGCTTCGGCAAGGGCAGCATGGGCAAGGGCCCGAAGACGCGCCTCGTGCCGGGGATCAACGACGCCGACGCGTTGCTCGACTGGTGGCTGACCGATGTGCGTCACCAGTTCGACGCCGACTACGGAAACCCCGACGCGCCGCTGCTGCCCAGCGAACGCCGTGACCAGCTCACCGGCCTGTGCAGGCGCACCGGAGACGACGCCCTGCGCACTGGCCTGGCCGCCGCTGTTCGGCAGTGGCTGCCGGCCTGGCAGGGTCGGTTGACACCGCACGTGCTGCGGCACTACTGCGCCTCGTCGTTGTATGCCCGAGGGATGGATCTCAAGGCGATCCAGGAGCTTCTCGGCCATGAGTGGCTGTCCACCACAACCCGCTACATCCACGTCCACGACAATCACGTTGAGCATGCCTGGAACACCGCCAACGACCGCGTCGCGGCTCGACTCAGCCTGGACCCGAGGTGAACTGATGCGCTGGAACCTGCGGATGAAGGCCGCCGAACAGGGAATTTGGAAGAGCACTGAGATGCGTCGGCGGTTCGCCGAGGCCGGGCTTGAGATCAGCGCCGGGAAGATGTCGGCGCTCTGGACCGGGAACCCCACCACCATCCGGCTCGACGACCTCGACGTCATCTGTGACGTGCTTGGCTGCACGCCGTCGGACCTGCTCATCCGCGAACCGGAGAAAGTCGCCGCGCGCCGGCCGCAGCGTGAGCAGCCACCGGCCGCCGCCGTCGGCGGTCCGGCGCCCCGGCTGGGTCGCAACCGCACGAAGCCACCCGCATGAGCCGACCGCGCCGCTGCAGCCGCTGCGCCATCAACCCCGTCGGCTACCCCGGTCGCGACACCTGCTACCAATGCGTGCCCAAGACGCTGACACCACGCCCGTGCATCCGCTGCGGCGTCAACCCGATCGCCTACTTCGGGCGCAGCACCTGCTACGAGTGCGTACCGAGAAGACGTAAAGGCCCGCCGCGGTGCAAGAAGTGCGGGACGACCACCGACTACTTTACCGCCGGCCGATGCCGCCGCTGCCACCGCAAAGCACCCGTGGTCGACAGCTGCGGCGACTGCCTCGCCTGGGGCGTCACCCGGCGCCGCGACTGGATCTGCCAAGGATGCGCCGCGTGGCGCATCCGCTTCCCGACCTCGCAGCGCTGCCGCTGCTGCCAACGCTGGGTGCCGGTCAACCTGCGCGGCGACTGCCGCCTCTGCATGCGCCAGGCCAACCTGGTGCGTCCCAAACACCAACGTAACGACGTGCTCCGCGCCAACCGCTACGGGCAGCAGTTGTTCCTGGCAGACCTGTTCCGTCAGAAACGACCAGAACCCAAGCCCGTGGCCCTTCCCGCACGCCCTCGGCACTATCCCGTCGCCCACCGGCAACTGGTCCTGTTGCCCACCGAGCCCGACCTGGCCGCCGGTCGCCGTGGCGGGTTCGCTGAGCCGCCACTGCCCGACCTGGCGTCCTACCTCGATGACGTACTGGTCGCGCACGCCACCGCGCACGGCTGGGCCAAAGGCACCGTGGTCAGCGCCCGCTCGGCCATCCGGATCCTGCTCGCCACGCAGCAGACCCCTGGCGCACCCATCACCGCCAGCGACGTGACGAAGCTGCGCACCATCGAGCTGAGCAGCACCCGCAATGTGACGACCATCCTGCGGATCGCCGGCATGCTGCACGACGACCGTGAACCGTCCATCAACGCCTGGTTCCGCGCCCAACAGCGCGACATCGCCACCCCGATGGCCGACGAGCTGCGCCTGTGGTTCGAGATGCTGCGCGACGGTTCCACCACACCGCCGCGATCGCGGCCCCGAACACGCCGCACCGTCACCTCGCTGGTCAGCTTCGCCGTTGGTGCCCTGCGCGACTTCAGCTGCGCCGGACACCAGTCTCTGCGCACCATCGACCGCCAGGCTGTTCTCGACGTGCTGCCCACCGACGCGCCGCGCCGCGACAAGACACTGACCTCGCTGCGGTCGCTGTTCCGCTACCTCAAGGCACGACGGGTCATCTTCACCAACCCCACCACCCGCATCCGCAGCGTCCCCGTGCAACTGCGCGAAGTGCTCCCCATCGACCTCGACCCGGTCCGCGACGCCATCACCAGCGACAATCCCCTGCGCGCTGCACTCGCCGCCCTGATCGCGTTCCACGCGCTGCGACCCCACCAGGTCGTCGCCATCCAGCTGCACGAGATCCGCGACGGCCGCCTGCACCTGCCCGACCGCACCATCCCGCTGGCAACCCCCGTCCGGCAACGACTCGCCGCGTGGCTCGACGAACGACAGCGGCGCTGGCCGAACACCGCCAACCCGCACCTGTTCCTCAACCACTACAACGCCACCCGCACCGCCCCGGCCAGCACCAACTGGATCACCAAGACCATCGGCGTCTCCGCCCAAGCACTGCGGATGGACCGCATCCTGCACGAAGCCATCACCACCGCCGGAGACGTCCGCCGACTGACCGACATGTTCGGCGTGTCCGTCCCCACCGCCGAGCGGTACGCCTTCACCGGCATCGAACCCGCCGAACCACGTACCAGAACGCCGCTGCCATAGGGTGCCCGCATGGAAATCCCCGGCCTTGGAACGGTCACCGAGGACCTCGACGGGTGGTACCGCAGCGAGCCTGTCACCGTGCCAGCCCTGGGCGACCGCATCCTCTACGTGATGGTCAACGGCTACGACGACGATCCGGCCAAGGAAGACTTCCACGCAGCCATCGCCGCGTTCCTCAGCATCGACGACTCCGTCGTGGAGGCCGCCGCACCAGCAATCTTCGACTACTACCAGGACGTCGCATCCGAGTTCACGGACGGCTCCTTGCCCGTAACGATCTCCAGCCCTGACCAGGTCTGGGCGTACATCCACCCTGTCGAGGTTGCCGTCGAGCGAGACAGCTTCCGCGACCAGCACGTCTACGTCACGGTCGAGTGCAACTGCGACTGGGAGCCCGAACACGGACTCCAGATCGTTCTGCGAGACGGCCGAGCAGTGACCAAGGTCGGCCCATACGACGGCCACCTCACCAACGCAGCCGCCTTCAACCGCGACGACCTTGAAGGCGTCGTCTACCACCGGCTGAGGTAGCGCCACCGACTGAGGCCGTCCGGCACCTGCCGCCCTCGATCGACGAACGGCGATCACCCTGCCGTCAGTTCGTGAACCCACGGACTCAGATAGCCTCATAGCTGCGTACCTCCCTTCAGTTCCGGCGTAATGACACTTCGGAATTCGTGAACTCACGGACCTT
>NZ_JBFAGS010000060.1:0-3618 GCF_040653835.1 Micromonospora sp. NPDC050980
CGAACACGAGGCCCTACACGCGATGACCCACCCGGTCACCGCACCCCTGAAAACCAGCTAACCAACTCTCCACCAAACCCGGGGCTTGACAACGTGCCGCAGGTGCGATCCGGCAACACCAAGCTCGCATCCGTCATCACCGAGGCCGGCATGTCGCACGCCGAGGTGGCCCGCGCCTTCCTCCGCGTCGCGCAGGAGTGCAACGCCCAAGAGTTCGCAGGCGTTGGCCGCTCCCACGTCTCACACTGGGTAGCGGGCTCCAAGCCCTCCGGGCGGGCACCCATGCTGCTGTGTGAGGCGCTGTCGCGGAAGCTTGGCCGAGTGGTCACCCTTGATGAGATCGGGTTGCCGAGTCCGTCGCTGTCCTCCAAGGACATGCTCGGATGGCGAGTCGATACGCTGGCGGCGCTAACTGAGATCGGAAGAGTCGACGTGGACGCTGAACGCAGACGCGTTCTCAGCACTGCCGCTTACTCGCTCGCCGCGCTGGCGCTGCCCTCTGAACGCTGGTGGCCGCGAATGGTCGAACGTGGCCGGGCACGTGGCGCAGCCGGCGGAATGACCGTCAGCCGGGGCGACGTCGAGGCAGTGCACGACATGATGTCTCTCTTTTCCCGCGTCGACCAACGACGGGGCGGTGGACATGCACGCTCGGCAGTCGTCCAATATCTCACATCCGACGTGACGAGCTATCTGTGCGGACGCTACCCGGACGACTCTCTGAGACGGGACATGTTCACCGCTGCCAGCGAGCTTTCCTACCTCGCCGGCTGGATGGCGTTCGACAACGGCGAACACAACGTGGCTCAGCACTACTTCAACGTTGCAGTCAAGCTGGCGGCGGAAGCCGACAATCCGGCGATGGCAGGCCATGTGCTGCGCGCGATGGCGCACCAGGCCATCGACCTCGGACACCAGAAACGCGCTCTCAACCTCGCCTCGGCTTCAGTAGACGGCGAACGGTACGAAGCTGCATCTCCACGAGAGCGTGCCTTGCTCGGGGTCGTATATGCACGCGCGTTGGCTGTCAACGGCGAAGGGCAGAGCGCCGCTCGTGCACTTCTTCGGGCCGAAGATGACCTAGCTACCGCCACCAGCGGAGATGACGAGCCCGGTCGGGTCTTCTTCTTCGGGGAAGCGAGCTTGGCGCATGAGACAGCCTGCGCGCTGCGCGACACCGGCGATGCGGCCGGAGCGACAGCTCAGTTTCTCCGCAGCGTGAAAACCCGCAAGGCGTCAGCCTTCACTCGAACCCATGCCGTGACGCTCGGATATCTGGGAGCCGTTCAAGCCAAACAGGGCGAGATTGAAGAAGCCTGCACGACATGGTCGCGTGCGCTCGATGCCATGGAAGGCGTCCGGTCCGGCCGCACACGCCAGGTCGCCGCCGAGATGCGTGCCATCCTCTCTCCGTACAGACGCCGGAGCGTCCGAAGAGTCCAAGACGTGGACACCCGCGCCAAGAACTATCTTTCAACTTTCGCCTAAACGGTCAGCAGCAGAAGGAGAGGCGGGAATGGCAGCCGAGAATTTCACCGTGGAGCCCATTGCGTGGGTTGTAGGCGGAAGATCCGAGCCCACGGATGACTATTGGGGCGCAAGCCGGGCCGTTATCCGAATCGATGAAAATCGGTTCACCCCGGCGTCCGTGAAGGGGTTAGAGGAGTTTTCTCACCTTGAGATCGTGTTTCGGTTCCATCTCACTGACCCAACCGATCTAAACCTCGGAGCACGCCAGCCCAGGGACAACCCGGAGTGGCCCGAGGTGGGAATCTTCGGCCACCGCAACATGCGTCGCATCAACTGGTTGGGTGTGTCTCGATGCCGCCTCGTCAAGGTTGACGGCCTCGACCTGCACGTTGAAGAGTTGGACGCTGTGGACGGCACGCCCGTGTTGGACATCAAGCCCTGGTTCTCAGAGTTTGGCCCACGCGGCGATGTCACTCAGCCCACCTGGTCGACCCAGATGCTCGGGCTGTACTTCGCGGACCCCGAAGCGGCCCAGGCAGAACAGCCGCCGAACTGAGCCCACTAGGTCCACTCGCTCACGACTCATGGTCGCGCATCGCGATCACTAGGTCCACGCACAGGCAGCGAGCGCACGGAGGGCCTTGCTACGCTCCAGCGGGCTTGGGCGGAGAATCAGGTGTGAAGGGTTCTCGTGTAGGCAACGCGAAGGTCCCGCCGGACGTTGCGCCCAGCAGGGGCTTCGCTTTCGTCCCCTGCGCTTTCGGGGCACGAGCTAACATGCTGGACGGCGCTGGAGACGGCAGGCCGGCACGAGTTCTACGACTGCGAGGATCAGGGTGGGCGAGAAATTCGGCGATATTGCCCTTACGGGATCATTCCCCCTCGCAGTTCTCGTGTCTCTACTCGCAGGGCTGGCAGGCTTTCTGTCGCCTTGCGTGTTGCCTCTCGTCCCCGGCTATGTGGCATACGTCACCGGCTTGACGGGGCGTGATCTAGAGCAGCGGCACCGGGGCCGCGTCATCGCCGGCTCACTGCTCTTCATCGCAGGCTTCTCGCTCGTCTTTGTCACAACTCTCGTCATGGGTTCCCAAGTTGGCAAAGTGCTGTTTATTCATCAACGGTCTATCGAGATCGTCGGCGGCCTGCTCGTCGCGACGCTAGGCGTTGTCTACATGGGAGTCATTCCACGCCTTCAGAGCGAGTGGCGCATCAGCAAATTGCCACCTGCGGGCGTCTGGGCAGCACCGGCTGTTGGCATCGTCTTCGCACTTTCATGGACTCCGTGCGTCGGTCCAACGCTCGGAGCGGTCATGCAACTTGCAATCGTGAACGGCACCGAGCAGCGCGCCGTAGTGCTCGCCGCAGCGTATTGTTCAGGAATCGGCATCCCCTTCCTTCTCTTTGCAATCTTCTTTCGCCGCCTGCTGGGATTGTTCCGATTTATCCGCAAGCACAATGGGATTGTCTCCAAGGTAGGCGGAACGCTGCTCATCCTCATTGGAGTAGCTTTGGCCACGGGGGCGTGGAACTCTTTTACCATCTGGTTAAGGGTCACGTTCTCGGCCGTCGACACTCTCGTCTGAACCGAAGTTTCCGGTCACCTGCAAGTGCGTCCTGGTCAGTTATACGCACTTCAAGGAGTGTCGCCTTTCCGTCACCACACCCCCACTCTCGGCGACCAATGGGTTGCGCTGTGCAACTTTCGCGTCTACGGTCGGTAGCGCATCGACACCCATCCACGGGAGGACTCATGGGTAAGTTCGTGCTGCGGCGACTCCGATCGGCAACCCTGGCGGCGCTTGCCACCACCGCCGTGACGCTTAGCGCCGTGCCAATCGCGGCGCAGGCTTCATCGGACGACTACTCCGCACTCGCCGGGGGCGGGTGCGTCACTTCAACGCAGAACAGTTGGAACGTGGGCGTCTGCTCCTCCGACAACGGCGCAACCGTCTTCGGGGACCTCTACGTGAACAGCCGCGGAAGCCTTGGCAGCAGTTGCTATGTCAACTACAAGATCCTCGACATCAAGGCCGGCAGCTTCGTGGCGGACAGTGGGTCTGTCAAGTTAACGGCTGATCTTGGTTGTTGAGGTGGTCAGTGGTTGGCCGGGGTGAGCCGGCCTTCGAAGGCGATCTGGAAGGCGTTCAG
>NZ_JBFAGS010000061.1:0-2868 GCF_040653835.1 Micromonospora sp. NPDC050980
TGAACGCCTTCCAGATCGCCTTCGAAGGCCGGCTCACCCCGGCCAACCACTGACCACCTCAACAACCAAGATCAGCCGTTAACTTGACAGACCCTTCTTGGCCGGGCTCATCGCCGCCGAAAGTGCGTTGTTACCCTTGCGCGTGACCCACAGTTCGGCGACCTCGCGCACCTGCTCTGGCGTGTAGATCCCGGCCTGGGCAAGCTTGTTGGCCAGGTGAACGACGATGTACGGGTCGGTCTCGGTCTCCAGGGTGGCGTTGGTGAAGTACGGCTCGAATGCAGCCCGGATGCCTTCAGGCTTGTTCACGAAGTCGATGACGAACGTCTTGCGTTTCTGCTCCCCGCCTGCGGTGCGGTGGGTGCGGTTGAGCCGGGACAGCGTCTGCACGGCGGTGACCCCGGAGAGCTTCTTGTCGACGTACATGGCCGAGAGTAGCGGCTGGTCGAAGCCCGTTTGGTACTTGTTGGCGACCAGCATGATCTTGTACGTCGTGCCCTTGAAGGCGGCGGCCAGGTCCGCGCCGGCGCCGGGGTTCAGCTTGGCTTCGGTGAACTCGTCGTCTTTGCTCGGCTGCGGCCCCCAGTCAGAGGCCCACTCCTCGTCCTCGGCCATGGTCACCGAGTTGGAGAAGGCGACCAGGGTTCGGTACGTGTACGAGGCGTCCTTGGCGGCCCGCTTGGCGATGTAGGCGTCGATCGCCTTCTTGTACTTCACTGCGGCCTTGCGCGAGTCGGTCACGACCATCGCCTTCGCCTTGCCCTCCAGCAAGTGGGCGACATTGGTATGGAAGTGCTCGACGATGATTTGTACTTTCTGGCCAATGTTGGTCGGGTGAAGCTTCACCCACCGTATCAGCCCTTTACGCGCCGCAGCCTCCTCCACCACCTCGCCGCCGTCGCCGCTCTCGGCCCGGCCTGCGATCTTCAACGCGGTGTCGTAGGACTGGTAGCCCCTGAGCACGTCGAGGATGTAGCCCTCCTCGATCGCCTGCCGCATCGAGTAGAGGTGAAACTCGACCGGCTTCCCGTCAGGCCCCTTGCGGCCGAACAGATCCAGGGTCTTGTTCTTCGGGGTCGCCGTGAACGCGAAGTAGGAGATGTTCTCCGACTCGGCCCGCTCGGTCATCTCCGAGGCCAGGATCGCCTCCACGTCGACCTCACCGCTCTCCTCAATCTCCTTGATCTCCTCCGCGGTCAGCACGGCTCGCAGCTTGCGGGAGATCTGCCCGGACTGCGACGAGTGCGCCTCGTCGGCGATCACCGCGAACCGCCGCCCCTTCAGCGACGAGTCGACCTGGATCTCGTCGAGCGCGAACGGGAAGGTCTGCACCGTCACCGCGATGATCAGCTCCCCGTTCTTCAACGCAGTGGCCAGCAGCCCGGATTTCGACTTCGCCCCCGCTTTGCGGACGTCCTCCGGGCTGATCGTGGCCACGATCTTCCCCGACCCGTCGATTTGCCGGATCGCCTCCTGAAGCTGCCCGTCGAGCACGTTGCGGTCCACGACCACGATTACCGAGTCGAAGACCTTCTCGTCGTTTACATGCAGCCGCGCCAGCCGGTGCGCGGTCCAGGCGATGGTGTTCGTCTTCCCCGAACCTGCCGAGTGCTCGATCAGGTAGCGATGCCCCACCCCCTCCTCGCGCACCGCTGCCACGAGGTTCGTCACGGCCTCCCACTGGTGGAACCGCGGGAAGAGCATGCTCGTCCGCCGCACCGACGTCCCGGTCGCGACATCCCACTCCTCCTTGGTCTCCACGATCATCAGCCGGCCGATGATGGTGAGCCAGGCGTCCTTCTCCCAGACCCGCTCCCACAGGTACGCCGTCGCCGACCGTCCGCCCTCACCCGGTGGATTCCCCGCGCCACTGTCGTGCCCCATGTTGAACGGCCGGAAGTGCGTCTTCTCGCCCTCCAACTTGGTGGTCATCGCGGCAAGGTCGTTGGAGACCGCGAAATGGACCAGCGCCCGATGCCCGAACGACAGCAGCGGCTCCGGCCGCCCGTTGGTCAGCGGGTTCCGGTTCTTGCGGTACTGGTTGATCGCCTCATCGAGAGACTGGGTGAAGTCGGTCTTCAGCTCGACGGTGGCCACCGGGAGCCCGTTGATGAAGAAGACCAGGTCGATGCTGCGCCGGTCGGCGGTGGAGAAGTGCACCTGCCGCATCACCCGAACCCGCATCGCCGCGTACTGCTCGTTGGTGGTCGCGTTCAAGCTGGTCTCGGGGCGGAACTGCGCCATCTTCAACCGACCACCGCCGATGTACTGCACCCCACTGCGGAGGATGTTCAGCGTCCCGCCACCATGTTCAAGAGGCTTGTCGAGCGCCGTGGCCAGCACATCGAGAACCTTCGCCTCCGACCCGGCAGCCTTTAACGCCTTCGCGTACGCCGGCTTCTGGGTCTTCTCCAGCCAGGCAAACAGGTCCTCGGGGAAGATCGCCCGCTCCCGGTCGTAGCCGGCGTCGTTTGCCGAGTAGAGCCACCCATGGGACTCCAGGTATGCGCAGATCTCGGACTCGAAGACGACCTCGTTGTGGTCGGCCATCACACCAGCTCCCGTACGTCGATCTGCCCCGTCACCGTCGCCGTGATCAGTGCTGAGCGCCGTTCGCGGGCGAGGTCGATGAACCGCTCCGACTCCGTGATGAGGCTGTCGATCTTCGACGTCTGCTCATCGAGGTGCGCCACAATGGCTCGCTGCTCGTGCATCGGAGGCAGCGGTAGAACCAGCGAGCGAACGTCTCCACCTGACACCTTGAAGGTGCCGACTGTTCCGCCCCGGGTTAGATGGAGACATCGAAACCTGGAGGAACACCAGCGATGCCCGCACCGAAGAAGTACCCCGACGAGCTGCGTGAGCGTG
>NZ_JBFAGS010000062.1:0-2351 GCF_040653835.1 Micromonospora sp. NPDC050980
TAGGCGTGCCACCGTCAGTGGCTCATACCTCGCAGCGCGGTCCCTCATTCCCCCGACGCTAGTACATTCGGCGCCGGATGCGTGGCCAGCCGCAATCCGCGTCGAGCAGCGCGCAGAGCGTCGCGACGCGCGGGGGCCAGCGGGTTCGCAGAAAGATCAACAAGGTGGGCCGGAGGTGCCACATGCGAAGCACACCGCCATGATCGCCGGTGACCCGCTACCACTGAGTTTGCCTCAGCTCACGCGGATCGGGCGGTGCCCGATGAACCCGGCCCGACCGACCGAACCGCCGGTGCGGTTCGCCGATGCGAAAAAGATCAACCAGTTCCAACTCCCTCTCGATCTTCATGACCATGCCGTCGCTCGGACGCCGGAATCCGGACTCGATGCCGTCCTGGCGGAGCTGGCGTTGTCCGCTGCGGTGGTGTCCTGGTGGACTCGCTGGCAACCCTCAATGATCCACACCGCTCTACGGGCGGGCCCGACCTGACGGACATCGCGAGAGCTACCGGTCTCGACGCGAGCGACGTCGTCCGGCGGTGGCGGCGATGGGCTGATGTCCAGACGCGGTTTGACATCGATGGACGTCCGTCCGTGGACCCCGTCGAGGTCCAGGCCATCGAGCGACGGCTCCCTGGTCACGCCCCACACTTTTCGCCCTCGCCAGCAGCCGCACCGCGAGCTACACAACCACCAGGCAGGGCGGTTTCGACCCGGTTGTAGATCTTGCCGTCCGGACGGGAGTGTGGGGCGCAGCTGTGAGCAAATCTCTGACCAAAAGATCAAGAAAAGCGACATTCTCTATGAGAGATGTCGCTTGACCTGCACAAACACAAGGTGGAGCCGAGGGGACTCGAACCCCTGACCCCCACACTGCCAGAAAGGTGAACCTCGTCACGGCCAATGCCGGACCCTGCCGAAACCTGCTACCAAGTGCGGATATGCGCCCATGGCTATGTCAGATTTTGCCGCGCACTACCGGCTATGCCGGCTGTTCGATCTTGATTTGTGACGCCTCCGGTGACGCGCCAGAGTGTGGGGGCAGCCGTCTCGGAACGATGAGCACCGATCACGACGAGCGCCTGTCGCCAGGATGGCGGCGCGACCCGGCACGCATCCCTGAAGGGGTGCCTACGATCACTTCCTGCACGTACCGCCAAGCGGTGGCGACACCGATCTCGAATCCGGCGGTGAGACGAGCGCAGGTGTCGCCGTTGCCCGGCTCAGCCACAGCGAGCAAGGCATGCCGGCCCGGTTCGAGACGTCGTCGACAGGACCGACGCTGGCTACGGTGCGCTCGGCTGCTCTCGGCCAGGCGATTCAGGGCACGTTGAGCAGATTGGCGAGATCCGTCGGACGGCGCAGGGTCGCGCGGCCTACCACCCTTCCGCCATCAATCAGTCGACGACCCCGGCGCAAACCTGCCGACCCGACCCAGGGCCGGGGCGGCAGTCGAGTTCCACCCGCCCACCTAATCGCGCCGGGGGCCCGTTCTGATCAACGCGAGCGGGATCACAATCATGACGGCACCGAGTACTTCCAGGAGGGTCGGCACCTGCAGGAGCAGATCCTCCGTCGCGTACCCGTCGGGCGTGGCAGCCCGGGTCGGATCCGTCCTGTCGACGCGTACGTCGAGTAACTCGCCGACGCGGAACTCACTCTCGTCGAGTTCGCTGGAGAACCGCTCCCGGTACCGCACGCCGTCGAACGTGTAGTCCACAGTCAGCCTGTTGGCGGAGAACGAACGCGTGATCCTGAACCGTTCGACGTGGACCACTTCGCCTGTCGCCTCGGCGCCGACGCGAACCCGCTCGTCGATCGCCTCGCGCAGCCGAACAGTGAGCAGGATCCCTGCGCCGACCAGAAGGGTGCCCAGGACAACCACGAGGACCAGCTTCACCTCCCGCCGGCCGAACGGGCTCGCCATTCCCAGCCCACCTCCTCCGCAAACGCATCCTGACCACCCCACGAACCGTCTCCGCGAAGATCAATCACAGAATGCGCGCCAGAGCCCCACCGAACCGGCGGTAGCTGATCGGCTAACACAGCCTCTCGATTGGGCGACCATCACTTCGGTGGCGGCCCGGCGCGCCTTCCAGCGCTGCCGCAGCTCGACCCTGTGCGTTGCCGAAAGCCTCGGCCGGCCAAATTGCGCAGCGACCGGCCTCCATTCAGCACATAACCGCGCGGAAGTACACCAGCCGCGCCCCGGCGGGCAGGCTGATCCCGGCCATCCCGCCATCCTTACCACGATGTGGGTCTGTCAAGTTAACGGCTGATCTTGGTTGTTGAGGTGGTCAGTGGTTGGCCGGGGTGAGCCGGCCTTCGAAGGTGATCTGGAAGGCGTTCAG
>NZ_JBFAGS010000063.1:0-2340 GCF_040653835.1 Micromonospora sp. NPDC050980
CCGCGCCACCGGCGACCAACCGCCACAGATCCTCCGGCGACTCCACCCCACCCGGATACCGGCACGCCATCCCCACGATCACGATGTCGTCGCCGGTCAACGGCTGGGCCACGGCGGCGGGAGCATCGCCCGCGCCGGCCAGACCCAGCGTGTCGAGGAGGTGATCGGCGAGGATCTGCGGGGTCGGGTAGTCGAACACCAGCGACGACCCCAGGTGCAGACCGGTAGCCGCGTTGATCCGGGTCTTCACCTCGACCGCGGTCACCGAGTCGATACCCAGGTCCCGGAACGCCGTCCCCGCCTCCACCTGGCCCGCACCCGCATAACCCAGCGCCTTCGCGGTCTGCGCCCGCACCAACGTCAGCAACTCCCGACGGCGCTCGGCCTCGGACAGACCCGCGAGGCGAGCGGTCAGCCCACGGTCCGCGACCGTCTCCTCGGCCACGACAAGCTCGCCGAACAGCGGCGCCGGTCGCTGCGCGGCGAACGTCGGCACGAACCGCGACCAGTCCACATCCGCGACAGTCGTCGTCACGTCACCGGCGTCGACGGCCAACGCCAGGGCCTGCATCGCCAGCTCGGGGTCCATCGCCGCCAGACCACGACGCGCCAGATAGTCCGCCGCACCGGCCTCCCCGGCCATCCCACCGTCGGCCCACGGACCCCACGCGACCGCCGTGCCCGGCTTGCCGGCGGCCCGCCGCGACTCCACCAGCGCGTCCAACGCCGCGTTTCCGGCCGCATACGCGGCCTGACCGCCGCTGCCCCACACCCCGGCGATCGACGAGAACACCAGGAACACATCGAGATCGTGGTCGGCGGTTGCCTCGTCCAGGTGCAACGCACCCGACACCTTCCCCGACACCACCGCCCCGAACGAGTCCTCGGTGACGTCGAGCAGGCTCTCCATGCCCGACACACCCGCCGCGTGCACCACACCGGCCAGATCCTCAATGCCAGCCACCACGTCGCGAACAGCGTTCCGGTCGGCGACGTCGCACGCCACCACCGAAGCCTCAGCGCCCATAACGGTCAGCTCGGCCACGAGATCGCCGGCACCGGGAGCCTGCTCGCCCCGCCGCGACACCAGCACCACCCGCGACGCCCCGCGCCCCACCACCCAGCGCGCCACCCGGGAACCCAAGGCACCCGTACCACCGGTGATCAACACCGTGCCCGACATCGACACCGGAGCCACTGATCCGACCGGCGCGGACGCCCGGAGCCTGCGCACGAACACCCCGGACGGGCGGACGGCCATCTGGTCCTCGCCGCCCCCGGCCAGCACCGCCGCGAACCGGCGACCGTCGCGCTCGCCCAGCACCGCCGGCACGTCGACCAGACCACCCCACGACTGCGGCAACTCCAGCGCGGCCACCCGACCCACGCCCCACACCGTCGACGCGGCGACGTCCGTCACCGACTCGGACCGACCCACCGCCACCGCACCCCGCGTCACCGCCCACACCGGCGCGGTGACACCAGCGGCGGTGACCTCCTGCACCGCGGCGACCAGCGGCCACGGCTCCCGGCCGACCCACACCACACCGCGTACATCCTCGACCGCCGCCGCCCGCACCACGTCGGCGCCGGCCGAGGACGGCACACACGCCACCTCGGCGCCGGCCGACGACAGCGCGGACACCACATCGTCAGCCCGCGTGTCGGACAGCACCAACCACCTACCGGACAGCACCGCAGGAGCCGGCTCCGCCATCGGCGCCCAACCGACCCGGTACCGCCAACCCTCCACCACGGTCTGCGAACGACGCCGGCGACGCCACGCGGACAGCGACGGCAGCAGGCCGTCCAACGCCGCCGCGTCGTCGGCGGCCAGGCCCAGCTCGGCGACGAGGCCGTCCCGGTCGGCGCTCTCCACCGCCGACCAGAAGCCGCTGTCGTCGTCGCCGGCCGCCGGTGCCGGCTCGGACGGGGTGAGCCAGTAGCGGTCCCGCTGGAACGGGTACGTGGGCAGGTCGACTGTCGTGCCGCCCCACTCGGCGAACATGGCCGGCCAGTCCACGTTCACGCCGGCGGTGTGCAGGCGACCCAGCGCGTCCAGCAGCGCCTCGGTCTCGTCCCGGTCCTTGCGTTGGGTCGCCACGCAGAGGCCGTCCGCGAGGGCGTCCTGGGCGGATCCGCTGAGCACGGCGGTCGGCCCCACCTCTACACAGCGGGTCACGCCGTGGGCGGCGAGCCACCGCATGCCGTCGGCGAAGCGCACCGCCTCGCGCACGTGCCGCACCCAGTAGCCGGCGGTGAACTGCTCAACCGGCTCACCGGTCAGGTTGGACACCACGGGGATGCGCGGCGCGGCGAAGTCGAGGTGCGCGATCGCGG
>NZ_JBFAGS010000064.1:0-2340 GCF_040653835.1 Micromonospora sp. NPDC050980
TGCACCACCCCGCCGTCCGCGACGCCGTCACCGTCGCCGTCGGCACCGCCACCCGCCGCCTCGCCGCCGCCGTCACGGTCCACCACGACGTCGACGCCGACGAGCTGCACACCCACCTCACCCAACGCCTACCCGCCTACATGATCCCCGAGCACATCGCGGTGCTCGACGAGCTGCCGCTCAGCGGCAACGGCAAGGTCGACCGGCGGGCGCTGGCCGAGCGGCTGGCCGACCGTGCCGACCGGCCCGCCGAGATCGAGCCGCCGATCGGCCCGGTGGAGTCGGCGCTGGCCGCCGTCTGGGCCGAACTGCTCGACGTGCCGGCCGTCGGCCGCACGGACAGCTTCTTCGCCCTGGGCGGGGACAGCCTGCTCGCCACCCGCCTGCTCGGGCGGATGCGGGCCGCCGGGCTGGCCGGCGGGCAGTTGCGGCGGCTCTTCGCCGCGCCCACGCTGAGCGGGTTCGCCGCCGGCCTGCGGCTGGAACGTGCCGCCGGCGCGACCGCGTCGCTCACCGAGGACCTCGCCCACCGGCACGACCCGTTCCCCCTCACCGACGTGCAACGGGCCTACTGGATCGGGCGCACCGGCGACTTCGCGCTCGGCGAGGTGGGCTCGCACTGGTACTGGGAGTTCGACGGCGCGGACGTGGACCTCGACCGGCTCGCCACGGCCTGGAACCGGCTGGTGCGCCGGCACGAGATGCTGCGCGCGGTGATCGACCCCGACGGGCGGCAACGCATCCTGCCCGAGGTGCCCGAGGTCGCCATCGCGGTCACCGAGGGCGAGGCGGCGCCGGCCGCGCTGCGCGAGCGGCTGTCCCACCGGGTCGCCGACCCGACCCGGTGGCCGCTGGTGGCCATCGAGGCCGCCCGGTACGGCGGGAACCGGGTGCGGCTGGCGTTCAGCTTCGACTACATCGTGCTCGACGCGCTGAGCATCGTCACCGTCTTCGCCGAGCTGTCCGCCCTCTACACCGACCTCGACGCGCCGCTGCGCCCGATCGGGGTGTCCTTCCGCGACTACGTGCTGCACGCCCGGCCCGACGAGGCCACCGTCAACGAGGACCGGCGCTACTGGTCGGCGCAGGCCGCCGAGCTGCCGCCCGCCCCGCAGCTTCCGCTGGCCGTCGACCCGGACCGGGTGCACGCGCCCCGATTCGTCCGGCACGAGGGACGCCTCGACCCGACGCACTGGTCCGCCCTCGTGGCCGCCGCCCGCACCCACGGCGTGAGCCCGGCCGCGGTGTTGGCGACCGCGTACGCCGAGGTGCTCTCGGCCTGGAGTGGCCGGGCGGACCTGACGCTCAACCTGACCCTGTTCGACCGCCGCGAGGTCCATCCCGACATCGACCACGTGCTGGGTGACTTCACCTCGCTGCTGCTCGTGCCGCACCGGCCCGCCGCCGGCGAGGACTTCCTGACCCTGGTCCGCCGCCTGCAGGACCGGATGTGGGACGGCATGGAGCACCACGGCGTGTCCGCCATCTGGGTGCTGCGGGAGATCGCCCGCCGCACCGGCGCGCCCGCGGCCACCATGCCGGTGGTCTTCACCAGCGCGCTCGGCATCAGCGACGAGCTGGTCACGATGGACCTGCCGTTCGGCGAACAGATCTGGGGCGCCTCGCAGACCCCGCAGGTGTGGCTGGACAACCAGGTCATGGAGCGCGACGGCGGCCTGCTCGTCAACTGGGACCTGGTGGCGGAGCTGTTCCCCGGCGGGATGTCGGAGGCGATGTTCGACGGCTACCTGGAGTTGCTGCGCGGGTTGGCGCGCGAGGACTGGTCGCGGCCGGTGCCGGTGGGGTTGCCGGCGGGGCAGGCGGCGGTGCGGGAGCGGGTGAACGACACCGCCGTCGAGGTGCCGGTGGGTCTGTTGCACGAGGGGTTCTTCGGCTGGGCGGGGCGGGATCCGGGGCGGCCGGCGGTGCTCGGCGACGGGGTGTCGGTGTCGTACGGGGAGCTGGCCGAGCGGTCGTTGCGGCTGGCCGGCGCGCTGGTGCGGGCCGGGGTGGGTGTCGGCGATCCGGTCGGGGTGTGCCTGCCCAAGGGTGCCGAGCAGATCGTCGCGGTGTTGGCGGTGCTGGCCGCCGGGGGCGTGTACGTGCCGGTCGGGGTGGATCAGCCGGTCGCCCGCCGGGAACGCATCCTCGGCCGCGCCGGGGCCAAGGTGCTGATCCGCGCCGGTGGCGGCGGGCCCGCACAAGTGGCCGACGAGGTGCCGCCGGGCGGCGACCCCGCTGGGCTCGGCGCGGTGGCCGGGGAGCTGAGCCCGGAGGGTGACGGTGGGCCGGGGCTCGAGCGGCCGGTGGAGGTGGATCCGGCGGCGCTGGCGTATGTGA
>NZ_JBFAGS010000065.1:0-2234 GCF_040653835.1 Micromonospora sp. NPDC050980
CTCGGATGGATGGTGGGAGATCTATTCTGCAACCACCAAGGCGTGGAAGGCGATGTGGGAGCAGGTCTTGACCGTCCATACCGATCGTCACCGCCAGTTGCTCGAATGGGCAGACGGTACGAAGGCTGATGGAGTCATCCGTGCGCACCTGCTCGGCACCCTCCCGTGGAAAGTCGAGCCGGCACTACTCAAGGAAGTCGCAGCGCACGAACTGGACAGCTTCTCGCGCAGCGTGCTGATCACCCGCATGTGCCGATCGCTGCGCGATGGCGCCGCCAAAGCCCAGGTGCTCGTCGACTACGCAGACGAATTGGCCGCCCTGCCGGCCGATGATTTCCCACACGTAGAGCGATTCCTCGATGACATCGCGGACGTCCAGGAATTCGGCTGCCAGGCCGCCATCTCCTGGGTAGAGCAAGCAGCAGACGGCTCCTGGCGATACCTCCTCGCACCCGAAGAAGCGAAAGACCAGATCGGGCGCTCCCACGCCTGGGAAGCCCCAGCCGAACTGCTGCGAACTCTTGGCCAGCGCTTTGCAGAAGCGGCCGTGCAAGCGCTGGCACTCTGGGAGCCTGAACCCTCCAAGAGGTATCCGACCCCGCCTCGCCTGCGGTGGCTTTATCTCATGCTGCTGCATCTGCCGACCATCACCGATGACATCGCCGAGCGCGTCCGAGCCGTGCTCTCAGCCAACCGTCCCGCCCCTGAAAGCCGGTGGTCGGTCACCAGCCACACAGATTCGGAGCGGCAGCGACACACAGCCGACTTGCGCGCATCGATCGAGGGGATCCTCGGAGATCCCGCAGCGGTGACTCGTGGGGTGGCCCTGGGCGATCCTCGCCAGGTCACGGCCCGCAATCTGGCCAGTGCGCCCGATGACGTCCTCGACGATTACCTGAACCGGCACCGCCAGGACGACGACCTGGTTGAGAACGCGTTGCTGTCTTTTGCCTGGGGCACATACCGGCCGCAGCTCTCGTTCACCGACGTACTCGCCCGGCACTCGACACCGCGGGCCGCCCTGCTGAACATCACCACGGATCTGCGCCGCCGGCTCGGTGGCAGCCCAAACTATCGGGAAGCGTGGACACGGCAGATCCTGGCCCTGCCCGACTGCGAGGACGAGCTGATCCGCGCGCTTCCGGCATGGGTCGTCCTCAAGCTTGCCGGCGCATACCGGTATCGTGCCGGCAACCGGGCCGTCACCTCCGTCGTCACAACCGCGCTTGGCGATAGCGGCAAGGCATGGACACGTTTTGCCGCCAACCCAGCCTCCCCAACCGGGCCGAACGCTTGGCTCCGGCTCGGCGACCTCCTCGACGCCGCCGTTTCCGGCTCTGCGTGGCCGGCTTCGCCCAGTTCCAGGTAAAACTGCCAGCCATATGTCTTGAAACTGCTCCTTGGGGCCGAGGTGCCGGGCTCGAGTACTCACCAGTACTGGCCTGAATGATCTTGCCATCGTTCGGCATGGGGAGCAGTGCTTGGCCGTCCCGAGTTGGTGCGGCACTTGTGGTCAGCGGGTGCGTGGCAGCGGGGACATAAGCAGTCTGACCATGTCCAGATCAGGAGTGCTCTGGTGGAGTTGGCCTGCTTGCTGTGATGGGTAAGGTGACGGGCCAGGGCGGCGCGCTGCTCATCGAGGTCGTAGGACGATTCGCTGTACTCGAGCCAGGTCGACGGTTCACGAGGATCGGCGGTCTGACCAGGACGGTTTGGGCAGTATGTGCACACGGCGTAGTAGAGGCGGCCGGCCGAGCGCTGGATGTGTGGCTCGGCTACGCCCGACTCCGGAGTGGGGCCGTCGCAGTCGACGATGGGGTACGCGGGTAGGGCTTCCGGCACTTGCCGGCTAACCGGACCGGCGACCGCGTCAGCGATGCGCTCCACTGCCTCCGCGATACGTCGAAGATTATCGTCCCCACGGCCGGGATCGTCGAACCTAGGAATAGTCGAGGAGGGATACGCCTGCCGGGGGTAGCTCACCGGAGCCAGCGTAGCCAAAGGGGCCGCGCTACCCCGCCAACGGCGCGACGTGCAGGTCATCGCGGACGCTGCGAGCCGTCTCGTCTGGGCCTCGCCCGCGCTGCCGTGCGCCGTCCACGACCTGACCGCTGCCCGCACTCACGGCATCATCGACGCGCTGACCAACGCGAACTTGCTGACCTTCACCGACAAGGGATATCAAGGCGCTTGCGGCAGTGTCCGCACGTCGTTCAAGCGGTGCCGCTTCTGCC
>NZ_JBFAGS010000066.1:0-2154 GCF_040653835.1 Micromonospora sp. NPDC050980
TGTCAACGCCGGCCCAACCGGGACCACCGTGGTCCGGCTGAAACGGGACCACCTCGGTTTGGTTGATCTTTAGTCGTTGGTCTTGGTGGCCGGTGGGACCCGGCCGAGGTCGCGGTCTTTGAGTCGGTAGCTGTCGCCCTTCATGGAGATGACTTCGGCGTGGTGGACGAGGCGGTCGATCATGGCTGCGGCGACGACGTCGTCGCCGAAGACCTCTCCCCACCGGCCGAAGGGCTTGTTGCTGGTCACGATCAGGCTGGCGCGTTCGTAGCGGTTGGAGACCAGTTGGAAGAACAGGTTCGCGGCTTCGGCTTCGAAGGGGATGTAGCCGACCTCATCGACGATCAGCAGTGGGATCCGGCCGAGCTTGACCAGTTCGTCCTGCAGGCGGCCGGCGTGGTGGGCATCGGCCAGGCGGGACACCCACTGGGCTGCGGTGGCGAACGCGACCCGGTGCCCGGCCTGGCAGGCCCGGATCCCCAGGCCGATGGACAGGTGGGTCTTGCCGGTGCCGGGCGGGCCGAGGAACACCACGTTCTCCTTCGACGCCACGAAGTCCAGGGTGCCCAGATGGGCGATGGTCTCCCGTTTCAGGGACCGTTGGTGGTCGTAGTCGAACTCCTCCAGGCTCTTGCGGGCCGGGAACCGGGCGGCGCGGATGCGCCCGTCACCGCCGTGGGCCTCCCGGGCGGCGACCTCACGTTGCAGGCAGGCGGCGAGGAACTCCTCATGCGTCCACGACTCGGCCCTGGCCCGTTCAGCGAGACGTTCCACGGAGGCGGCCAGAGAGGGCGCTTTCAACGCGCGGGTGAGGAACGCGATCTCCGAGGTGACGTCGCGGTTGCTGGTCTTGGTGGCCATCAGGCTGCCACCTCCTCGTCGAGGCCGAACATCTGGTCGTAGTCACTGAGCCGCCGGTGCTCGACCTCAGCGGTGAGGGCCGGTGCCTGCCGGGCGACCTGGCGCAGGTCGGCGGCGGCCTGACGATGGGCCGGGTCGGTGATGCTCTGATGCCTGGCCCAGCACCGCTGATGCGAGGCGACCTGGCGGCCGTCGCAGAACACCCGCACCCGATCGGTGTCGGCGACGATGTCGACCCGTCGGCCGACCACCGCCGGGTGCACCGAGTAGTCGTTGCCGTCCAAACGCACGTAATGATCACGCGGCAGACGTGTGCTCTGCCGCCAACCGACCGCCGGTGCCACGGGCGGCAGCGACACCATCGCGGCCCGGTCGGCGTCCCACCGCTCCGCCGGACGACAGCCCAACATCCGGTGCTGGCGGTTGTTCGCCCGCACCACCCACTCGGCGAGTTGGGCGTTGAAATCCGCCGGTGAGCCGAACCGGCGCCCGGGCAGGAACGACGTCTCCAGGTAGCCGTTGGCCCGCTCGACCAGCCCTTTGGCCTCCGGGTCCGCCGGCCGGCACTGGATCACCCTGATGCCCAGGGTGCCGCGGAAGGCGTTCATCGTCTCGGTCAGCTGCGGCCGTCCCGCCCGCCACTGCCCGACCGCGGACTCGTTGTCCCACACCAACGCCTTCGGCACCCGTCCCCATCCGGAGATCAGCGTCCAGTGCCCGCCCAGCAGATCCGGTGACTGCCGAGACGGGATCATCACCGCTGACAGCCACCGCGAGTAGCCGCACACCATCACCAACACCGGAGGCCGGCCGGTCTGCCCGAACCCCAACGGCACGTCCGCCGGCGGGAACCACAGATCACACTGCGCCAACTCGCCCGGCAGGTACTCCGTGCGCTGCGCCGGGTCCGGACGGCGGAACAACGGCCGCAACTGCTGTACCCGGTCGCAGAACACCGTCTTTCCCCGGGTCCACCCGACCCGTTCCATGATCACCGTCGAGGGCATGTCCGGGAACTCCGCCAACAGCACCCGGATCTGCGGTTCGACCGCGTCCACGATCGACCCCTTCGCGGCCCGCCGGTACCGTGGCGGCTCGTCGCTGGCCAGGGCCTTCTTCACCGTGTTGCGAGACATCCTCAACCGTCTAGCGATGGCCTGGATCGCCATCCCTTCCGACCGCCGCAGCCGCCGGATCTCCGCCCAGTCCTCCACGCTCAGCACCTCCCGATGCTTCAGGAGGTGGTCCCGATTCAGCCGGAACCACATGGTCAGTTTTCAGGCGGAACCGACA
>NZ_JBFAGS010000067.1:0-2102 GCF_040653835.1 Micromonospora sp. NPDC050980
CGTCGAACACCTCCGCGAACACCGGGAACCGCCCCACCAGACCGGCACCCATCCCGATGCGCTGCGCACCCTGACCGGTGAACAGGAACGCGGTCTTCCCGGCCGCGGCGACGCCGCCGGCCCGGCCGGCCTCGATCTCGGCGAGCCCGGCGAGGAAGCCCGGCAGGTCGGCGGCGACGACCGCCGCGCGGTGGGCGAGTCGGGCCCGTGTTATGGCCAGCGAGACCGCGACGTCGGCCGGGGCGGGGTGCCCGGCGAGCAGCTCCCGCAGGTTGGCGGCCTGCGCCCGCAGCGCCGCCCCAGTGCGGCCGTGCACCGCCCAGACCACGGGACGGTCCACCGGCTCCGGCGCGGGAGGTGCGGGTTCGGCGGGCGGCGCTTCGAGGATCGCGTGGGCGTTGGTGCCGCTGATGCCGAAGGAGGAGACGGCGAAGCGGCGGGGCCGCTCGTCGGTGGTGTCCCAGGGCCGGGCCTCGGTGAGCAGCCGGACGGCTCCGGCGGACCAGTCGACCTCCGGGGTCGGCGCGTCGACGTGCAGCGACGCCGGCAGCTCCTGGTGTCGCACCGCCATGACCATCTTGATGATCCCGGCCACGCCGGCCGCGGCCTGGGTGTGGCCGATGTTCGACTTCACCGACCCCAACCACAACGGCCGGTCCCGGTCCTGCCCGTAGGTCGCCAGCAACGCCTGCGCCTCGATCGGGTCACCCAGCGCGGTGCCGGTGCCGTGCGCCTCGACCGCGTCGACGTCGGTTGCGGCGAGGTTCGCGTTCGCCAGCGCCTGGGTGATGACCCGCTGCTGGGCGGGCCCGTTGGGGGCGGTCAGGCCGTTCGAGGCGCCGTCGGAGTTGACCGCGCTGCCGCGGACCACGGCGAGCACGCGGTGGCCGTGGCGGCGGGCGTCCGACAGCCGCTCGACGACGAGCACGCCCGCGCCCTCGGCCATGCTGGTGCCGTCGGCGGCGGCGGCGAACGGCTTGCACCGGGCGTCGGCGGCGAGGCCGCGCTGCCGGGCGAACAGGGTGAAGATGCTGGGGTTGGTCAGCACGGTGACGCCGCCGGCGAGGGCGAGGTCGCACTCGCCGGCGCGCAGCGCCTGCGCGGCCAGGTGCAGCGCGACAAGCGACGACGAGCACGCGGTGTCGACGGTGACGGCCGGGCCTTCCAGCCCGAACTGGTAGGCCACCCGACCGGACATGATGCTTGTCGCCGCGCCGGTCAACAGGTGTCCTTCCACCTCGTCGGGCAGGTCGACACCGACGCCGTAGGTGGAGGACGCCGCGCCGACGAACACGCCGGTGGGCGTGCCGCGCAGCGAGTCCGGGGCGATGCCGGCGCGTTCCAGCGCCTCCCAGGACACCTCCAGCAGCATTCGTTGCTGGGGGTCCATGGCGAGGGCTTCGCGGGGGGAGATGCCGAACAGGCGGGCGTCGAACTCGGCGGCGGCGTCGACGAAACCACCCTCACGCACGTAGGTCGTGCCGGGACGGTCCGGATCCGGGTCGTACAGGTTCGCCAGGTCCCAACCCCGATCCACCGGGAACCCGCTGATCGCGTCGCGGCCACCGGCCACCACCTCCCACAACTGCTCCGGCGACGACACCCCGCCCGGCAGGCGGCAGCCCATGCCCACGATGACGATCGGATCGGTGCCGACGTCGACGGCCGGCCGTGCGACGGGCGCGGCCGGGCCGCTGTCACCGGTCAGCCGCTCCAGCAGGAAGCCGGCGAGCGCGGCCGGGGTGGGGTAGTCGAAGACCAGCGTGGCCGGCAGCAGCACACCGGTCGCCGCGCGCAGCCGGTTGCGCAGCTCCACCGAGGTCAACGAGTCGAAGCCGAGCGCCTTGAACGGCTGGTCGGCGTCCATGGTGTCGGTGGCGCCGTAGCCGAGCACCGCGGCGGCGTTGTTGGTCACCAGGTCGAGCAGGAGGCTGTGTTGCGCGGCAGGGGCCATCCCGGCGAGTCGCGCGGGCAGTGAGCCGGTGCCGGCGCCCGTGGTGTTCACCTGGCGCAGGGCCGGTCGGACCAGGGCCCGCAGCAGCGCCGGGACCTCGACGTCACCGGTGCGGTAGCCGGCCAGGTCCAAGCTGATCGGCACCACG
>NZ_JBFAGS010000068.1:0-1712 GCF_040653835.1 Micromonospora sp. NPDC050980
CAAAAAGAACCCGGCTATTGGTATAGAGATGCAGAGGGAGAGTATCGTTATGTAGGTCGAGCGGGAGATCAAACCGGCATTTTACAAGGAGAAGAGGCAACAGGCTGGGCAAAAATCGAGGGGTATTGGTATCATTTTGAAAACACCGGAAAGATGAATGTCGGCTGGAAAACAAAGATCGCAGATAGAGTGGGGAAATTGTTCAAACTGTATTTTTATCCAAAAGGAAATAAAGACAATTATCCAGTGGGTTCCGTAGCAAAAGGAGAAGTTAATATTCCAGAAAATGGCCAGAACTATACGTATTACTTTGGTGAGTTACAAGGTGGAGACTATAAGAATGAAAACCAGTTAGTTCCCAAACCCCCAACAGATGTTGCCGCAGCGGACCGTGAGAAGATTGGGATGAAGTGGCGTATGCATACCGGATGGAGAAAACAAGGGACAAAATTCCTGTATCATACGGCAGATGGCAAGCAGGTAGAAGTACATGACACGATCCCAATTCGAAACGATGGAAAAGGGGGTAACCCGTATTATACGACCGTTCATGATAACAAAACGTACTATTTTCAAGGAAAGGGATTAACACTTGGTTGGAATGAAAGCAGTTGGGATAAATTAAGGAGATATTTTGCCAAGGCAGATGAAGGAGCGGATGGGTATATAGAAGGAGAAATGGGTTCTGTTGCAAAGTTTTTGGAGCTGAGCTAGACTGTAGAAAAATGAGATGAGGAGCATAACATATGGGATATTTTAAAGGAAAACAATTCGAGAGAGACATTATCTTGGTAGCCGTCGGCTACTATTGTCGTTTTTCTTTAAGCTATCGCGATGTATCTGAACTTTTGAGAGAGCGTGGTGTTTCAGTTCATCCTACAACGATTATGCGTTGGGTTCATGAATACGGAAATATTATTTATCAAATGTGGAAGAAGAAAAATAAATCAGCACATTCCGTATGGCATTTAGATGAAACCTATATCAAAGTCAAGGGAAAGTGGCGTTATCTGTATCGTGCGATTGATAAGGAAGGTCACACATTGGATATTCAACTTCGCAAAAAGCGAGATCATCAAGCGGCCTATATGTTTATGAAAAGGTTAGTGAAAGCTTTTGGAGAACCAACGGTTCTCACAACAGACAAGGCTCCTGCCTTACTTTGTGCGTTCAAAAAACTGAAACATAATGGCTTTTATGTGCATACGAAACATTGCACTGTTAAGCATTTCAATAATCTCATCGAACAGGACCATAGACATATCAAGCGACGTTTTGCTAAATCCGCAGGATTTCAAAACCTTCGTCATGCTTCACGTACAAGCAAAGGAATCGAAACGATTCATGCTATATATAAACAAAACCAAAGTTCGCAACCGAACTTTGGTTTTTCGACGTATAACGAATTACAGAAACTATTCAAAACTGCATAAATTCTACATACCAAACGAGGCTTGTTTTGTCTATTTAAAAACTTTGCAAGGGAACCCATTAATAAATGTAGTTCTAGGTGGAACTCCACTTCCTTTTCCTGATAGTCAAATTCTTAATGGTGGTATAACAGTTGATGGAACAAATACTATATTTACTGTTACAACTACAGGTCAATATCTTATTGATTATAAATTAGATGTAACAGCTGTTGCATTATTTAGTACAGAGTTGATAATTAATGGTTTATCTGGTCCGCTAACTAGAATTATTCCTGTAAT
>NZ_JBFAGS010000069.1:0-1701 GCF_040653835.1 Micromonospora sp. NPDC050980
GCGGGCGTTGACGGACTCGATCGCGTTCGTGGAGCAGATGACCTTGCGGATCTCGACGTCGAAGGCGAGGAAGGGCACGAACTCGGCCCAGGCGTCCTGCTCTGATGACAGGTGCGGGCCGGGCGCAGACTACGAAGACGTAAATGGAAACGTCGTTGTGAAGCCTGGCAACAATGACGGCTGTCATGGCTCTTGCGGCGATGACGACTGGGCGAATGCGCGGAAGCCGTCGAAGCCTAAGAGTGGAGGCAAGAAGCCGAAGCCGACGCCGACGCCGACGCCGAAGCCAACGAAGTTGGAATCGAAGAAGCCTTCGACGGCAGCATTGATTGGCGGCATTGCTGGCAAAATCTCGGAAGTTGCTGGCTTGGTCCCCGGTTTCCTGTGTGGCGTTTGTGCCGGCATCACAGCGTTCTTCGGTGTAGCATCGGCGGTGGCCTACTTCGTAGCCGCATTTAGGGATTGCTCGTGCTATTGGAGCTCTTTCATCGGTGCCGCCGGTGGAGCGCTACTCGGCATACTAGGGCTGCAAAGGCTGGGTAAATTCGGAGTTGATGGTCTAGTCAAGGCCCTCGGCGGTTCACTAGAGTATGTGGCGCGTCATGCGAAGGCCATTGGCAGCTCAGTAAAGTACATGCCCCGCCATCTGAGGTCCGTCGTACCAGCTTCTCTGGCTGTCAAAATGCAATGGGTGATGCACGGTGTCACAACCATGATCTCGACTGCCTATGGATACCTCAACACGTTGCACACGCAGGGTGTATGGGATAATAACCGGCCCTGGCGTGGACGGGCTGAGGAAGGGTCTGGTGCGGGGTTCTCATGGGAGCAGTCATGATGGCACTAGAACGACCGGCTCCGATACGCCGGCTAGATAAGCTGCCTTTCGTCTTTATGGCGATGCTAGCGGTGGCCGGGGCGTGGTCGCTGACAGCAGTAACGGATGAGAACCTCAGAGTAGTGGTCGGATCAATTCCCGTTCTGGCAACCATGATCGTGCTCTTCTATCTAGCTGGCCCGGCGGCCTATATTGCGGTGACAAAAACGCACGTCGTAGTAGCTAACCCCATGGTCAGATACGATGTGCCACGGACGATCGTCGATGGGGTTCAGGGGAATTCGCGTCTCAACATCGAGCTGCGGGTGCTGGGGCATTCCCCCATCGATATCAGTGCATTGATACCCGGCGTGGGCGGCGGACATCGGCTGACCGTGGCCCAGTACGAACGAAGGCTGAGGGCGATCCTTGAGCTCATGGAGGAAACGCCCATGGTGGCGACCACTGGCCCCGTAGTGCGTAAGTGGCGGCAGGGGCACGTACTGCTGGTGGTTGCCTGCCTGATGGGCATCATTGCATCCATCATCTACCTGGCAGCGGGCTCGCCATTCGGGCTGTAGGAGCCAGGCGATCCATATCGCCTTCGGCGCCCTGTGCTGCCCGGTCGAGCTCGGCCTCGAAGAAGGTCGACTTGAGTTCAACCCGTCGCCGCACCACCGCGATAATGAACGCGCTTCGGCGGTGAGGCGTTGGGCCTCGGCGGCGCTGCCCCCGTTGCCGGCTACCAGCAACCGGCAGGCTGCCCGCCGTCTCGGCTGCGGCCTAGTACGGGACTGTACAAATAACGGCTGATCGACCGATCAAGGGAGAGACGCCAGATGACGACCGAGACCACCGTGGGACAGCCGGCCGCTGAGCCGTCG
>NZ_JBFAGS010000070.1:0-1675 GCF_040653835.1 Micromonospora sp. NPDC050980
GCGGTCGTCGCGGAGTTTGCCGACGAGTTCGGCGGTGAGGTGTTGGGCTTCGGCGGCGCTGCCGCCGTTGCCGGCCACCAGCAACCGGCCGCCCCCGGCGAGCCGGTGCGCCAACTCCTCGCCCCAGCGGGCCAGCAGGGGCTCCGCCTCACGCAACGGCAGCAGCGCGGCGGCCAGCCGGGTCAGGTGCTCCGCCAGCACCGCCGGACCGGTGGCCGGGGTGGCCGTCATCAGGCGACCACCCGGGTCGGCCGGCCCACGGTGGCCACCTCGGCGTAGAGCTCGCCCAGCCGGTCGGCCGCGGTCGCCCACGAGTAGTGGGTGCGAGCCCGTTCCAGCGCGGCGGTGGCGTAGGCGAAGCGGCGGATCCGGTCACCCAGCAGGCCGCGGATCGCCGCGCCGAGCGCCGCCGGATCGCGGGCCGGCACCAGGTCACCGGTGCGTCCCGGCACCACCGTGTCGGTCAGCCCGCCGACCGCGGTCCCGACCACCGGTACGCCGCACGCCATCGCCTCCAGCGGGGTGAGCCCGAACGGCTCGTACCACGGCGCGGCGACCAGCACGTCCGCCGAGCGGTACCAGTGGGCCATCTCCTCGCGCGGCACCGCGCCGACGAGGCGAACCCGGTCGGCGACGCCGAGCGAGCGCGCGAGGGCGCGCAACCGCACCGCGTAGGGGTCGGTCTCCAGCAGCCCGGCCGGTGGCCCGCCGACCACCACGCACTCGGCGTCCGGCACCTCGGAAACGGCCCGGATCACGTCCTGGAAGCCCTTGCGCTCGACCAGCCGCCCGACGGTGAGGATGCGGGCCCGGCCGCCGGTGGTGTCGGCGACCGGGCCCAGCGGACCGAAGGTGGACAGGTTCACCCCCGACGGCACGACAGTCATCCGCGACCGTGGCACGCCCAGCCGGACCAGCTCGGCCACCTCGTCCTGGCACTGGGCGACCACCCGGTCAACCGAGCGGCCCAGCTCCCGCTCGTGGTCGACGCGGTCGGCCGGGCTGGTGTCCTGGACGCCCTGGTGGCGGCGCTTGACCGTGCCGAGCGCGTGGTAGGTCTGCACCACCGGCACGCCGGTGCGCCGGGCGGCGGCGAGCCCGGCCAGGCCGCTCATCCAGAAGTGCGCGTGCACCACCTCGGGCTGCCAGTCACCGGCGCCCCACCGGTCGGTGAGCCAGTCGGAGAACGCCGGCATGTACGGCAGCAGGTCGTCCTTCGCCACCGGCTCGGCCGGGCCGGCGGGCACGTGCACCACGCGGTAGCCGTCCGGGGTGTGCACAGTCACCGGCAGGTCCACCGCGTCGAGCCGGGTGTAGACCCGGACGTCGTGGCCGGCGGCGGCGAGCGCGGCGGAGAGCTCGGCGACATGCGTGTTCTGGCCGCCGGCGTCCTCCCCGCCGAGGACGGCGAGCGGGCTGGCGTGCTCCGAGATCATCGCGATGCGCATACTTCCTCCTCCAGCAGCCGGTCCCAGTCGGCGAGGAAACGCTCCAGGCCGTAGCGGTCGCGGGCGGCGGCCCGGGCGGCGGCACCCGCCCGGCGGGCGGCCACCGGGTCGTCCAGCAGGCCCCGGGCGGCGTCGACCAGCACGTCGACCCGGGTGGAGAGCACCCCGGCGTCCGGTGGTATGGCTTCGACCGCTTCGGTGGTGGCGAGGGCGACGACGGGCATGCC
>NZ_JBFAGS010000071.1:0-1660 GCF_040653835.1 Micromonospora sp. NPDC050980
GCGGTCGTCGCGGAGTTTGCCGACGAGTTCGGCGGTGAGGTGTTGGGCTTCGGCGGCGCTGCCGCCGTTGCCGGCCACCAGCAACCGGCCGCCCCGGACCAGCGTCCAGGCCAGCTCACTGCCCCAGCCGGCCAGCCGCTGCGCCTCCCGGCGGTACGGCAGCAGGGCGGCGGCCAGCCCGGACAGGTGGGTGTCGAGCGGGTCGGCGTGCGTCATCACGCCACCGCCTGGGCGGGCCGGGCGGCGGTGGTCAGCGCGTCGTAGACCGCGCCGAGCTGCTCGGCGCAGCGCTTCCAGGAGTAGCGGCTGCGGATGCGGTCGAGCGCGGCGGTGGCGTACGCGAACCGGCGCACGTTGTCGCTGAGCAGCCGGCGCAGCGCGACGCCCAGCGCCCGGGGGTCACGCGGCGGCACCAGGTCGCCGGTGAGCCCGTCCACCACGCTGTCGGCGATGCCACCGACATCGGTGCCGACCACCGGCACGCCGCAGGCCATCCCCTCCAGCGGGGTGAGCCCGAACGGCTCGTACCAGGGGGCGGCCACGAGCACGTCGGCCGACCGGTACCAGGTGCCCATCTCCTCGCGGGGCACGCCGCCGAGCAGTCGTACCCGGTCGGCCACGCCGCACGACTCGGCGAGCGCGGACAACCGGCGGGCGAACGTGTCGGCGGGCAGCAGGTCGGCCGGCGGGCCGCCGACGACCACGCATTCGGCGCCTGGCACCGCCGGCAGCGCCCGGACGACGTCGAGGAAGCCCTTGCGCTCGACCATCCGCCCCACGGTGAGGATGCGCGGGCGGGCCGGGTCGCGGGGCGCGACCGGGCCGTCCGGGCGGAACACCGACTGGTTGACGCCGGAGGGGACGAGTGCCATCCGGGACCGCGGCACGCCCATCCGGACCAGCTCGGCCACCTCGTCCTCGCACTGCACGACGACCCGGTCGACGGCCCGGCCGAGCGCCCGCTCGTAGCCGATCCGCCCCGGTGGGCTGGTGTCCCGGCCGCCCTGGTGACGGCGCTTCACGGTGCCGAGCGCGTGGTAGGTCAGCACGGTCGGCACGCCGGTGCGACGACCCGCGTGCACCGTGGCCAGTCCGCTCATCCAGAAGTGGGCGTGCGCCACCTGCGGGGTCCAGCCGCGCCGCCAGGTGTCCGCCAGCCAGTTGCCGAACTCGCCCATGTACGGCAGCAGCTCGTCCTTCGGCACCCGCCGGGCGGGGCCGGCCGGCACATGGCACACCTGGTAGCCGCCGTCCGGGGCGGTGATCGCCTCGGGCTGCGCGGGGGAGTCGCGGCGGGTGTAGACGCGCACGTCGTGGCCCGCCTCGACGAGCGCGCAGGCGAGTTCGGCGACGTGTGTGTTCTGGCCGCCGGCGTCCTCCTCGCCGAGGACGGCGAGCGGGCTGGCGTGCTCCGAGATCATCGCGATGTGCATGTTTCCTCCTCCAAGATCCGATCCCAGTCGGCCAGGAACCGGTCCAGACCGAACCGTTCCCTGGCCACCTCGCGTGCCCGGGCGCCGAGCCGGCGCGCGGCGTCGGCGTCCCGGGCCAGCCAGCGCGTCGCCTCGACCAGCACGTCGACCCGGGTGGAGAGCACCCCGGCGTCCGGTGGTATGGCTTCGACCGCTTCGGTGGTGGCGAGGGCGACGACGGGCATGCC
>NZ_JBFAGS010000072.1:0-1419 GCF_040653835.1 Micromonospora sp. NPDC050980
GGTCACGTCCGCGCTGGTGGTGTAAGAGACGGCCATCGCTGGATCCGGTCTGATGCTATGCGGCGATCGGGGTGTGATCGGCCTGTTCGGTGTCGTGTTGGTCTGGCTGGATGGTGACGAGGCGGGCTTTGGCGAGGATTTCCAGGCCCATGTAGCGGCGTCCCTCGGTCCACTCGTCGGTCTGCTCGGCGAGGACCGCGCCGACGAGGCGGATGACCGCCGCCCGGTTCGGGAAGATCCCGACGACGTCGGTGCGCCGGCGGATCTCCTTGTTCAGCCGTTCCTGCGGATTGTTCGACCAGATCTGGCGCCAGATCTCACGCGGGAAACCGGTGAAGGCCAGGAGGTCCTCTCGGGCGTTGGCGAGGTGGTCAGCGGCGGTCGGGAACTTCGCCTCGATGGTGCTCACGACTCGGTCGAACTGGGCCCGCACGGCGTCGGCGTCGGGCTGGTCGAAGATCGTCCGCACGAGGGTGGCGATCCACGGCTGCGCCGACTTGGGCACCTTGGTGAGCAGGTTGCGCAGGTAGTGGGTGCGGCAGCGTTGCCAGGCCGCGCCGGGCAGCGCGGCACCGATCGCGCCCACGAGACCGCGGTGAGCATCGGAGATGACCAGCTGAACCCCGGACAGGCCGCGGGCGGTCAACGACCGTAGGAACGCCAGCCAGCCGGCGCCGTCCTCGTCGGAGGCGACGTCCAGGCCGAGGACTTCGCGTTGACCATCGGCGTTGACTCCGACCGCGACGAGCGCGTGGACGTTGACGGTTCGGCCATGCTCGCGGACCTTCATCGTCAACGCGTCCATCCACACGAACGGGTAATGGGCGGCGTCCAACGGCCGGTTGCGGAACGCCTCCACCTGCGTGTCCAGATGCGTGGCCATCTCCGACACCTGCGACTTGGACAACTGCCGAACACCGAGCTGCTCGACCAGCTTCTCCACCCGACGAGTCGACACCCCGAGCAGATACGAGGTGGCCACGACCGACACCAACGCCTGCTCGGCTCGCCGACGGTGCAAAAGCAGCCAGTCCGGAAAGTACGAACCGGCGCGCAGCTTCGGCACCGCCAGATCGATCGTGCCCGCCCGGGTGTCCCACTCCCGCGTCCGGTAACCGTTACGCGAGTTGACCCGCTCCTCACTGCGCTGCCCATACCCGGCACCGCAGATCGCATCCGCCTCGGCGGACATCAACGCCTGCGCAAACGTCTTCACCATCGCCCGCAACACATCCGGCGACGCGCCCTCGATCTGCTCGCGCAGCAGGTCAGCAGGGTTCACACTCTCTGATGCGGCCATCGCGTTCTCTCTTCCTTCTCTGACTTGGTCGTCTTGAAGGATCGACGCGGTGGCCGTCTCTCATCTACGCAACACGCCCATCACGGGCAAGTCGTACACCACTCCCGTGGACGCAACCG
>NZ_JBFAGS010000073.1:0-1353 GCF_040653835.1 Micromonospora sp. NPDC050980
CTCCATTTCGTCGCTTTGCTAGACTTATGGTATCAATTAATCTAGGGAAAGTGGTGGCATTTTATGTTGGGGTCTATCTCATTTAATCAATCTCACCAAAGTTCATTGAGCCACAATAACAGAGAAAACATTCATGGAAATCCTGGTATAGATCTATCCAGGTCAGAGGAGAATATTTACTTTGTTCAAAAGGACATCCGAATTGTATACAAGGATGTCTTTCAAAAAGCGTTGGACAAGTATAACGAGAAACAAAAACGGAATGACCGTAAGATTGATGATTACTATGACAAAATACATAAAGACGATAAGACGCATGAGCAACGAGAACTCGTTGTAGCGATTGGGGAAGGTAAAGACGACCCAAAGTATAGGGAAGCTAAAAAAGAAGCGTTAAAACAGTATGCAGAGGTGTTTCAAGGGCGAAATCCAAATCTAGTAGTCTATAACATGGTTTTACATGATGATGAAGCAAATCCGCATCTACATATTAACTATGTACCGAATTTCGAAAGTAGTCGAGGATTAACGAGGCGTGTCGGAATGGATAGAGCCTTGCAAGAACAAGGCGTAAATGGAAAAGGAATGGAACTGATTGCAAATTGGAGAATGATAGAAACGGCGTATATTGAAGCATTGGCGAAAGAATGTATCCCTGATTTTGAACGAGCGAATGTAGGTTCACATAAATACATGAAAGTAAAACAATACAAAGAATATGCGGAAACAAAATCGATTGTAGAAAAGCAGGTACAGAAAAAAGAAACCTATTTACAACGGGTAGAGAAAAAAGTGAAACAGTCAGAGGGGAAAGTAGAAGAGTTACAAACCGTACAAGGACAGTTAGAACAGATCGTGAGAGAACAACAACAAGAACGGAAAGACCTACAAAAACAAGTAGGAGATACGAAAGAGGAGATTACAAAACTAGTAGAAACAAAGGAACGGGTAGAAAGAGATTTACAAGGATTTCCTTTATTTGATATGAAAAGGTTGAAAGCAGAAACGGAAAAAGTAGGAGTACTGAAAAAGAAAGAAGTAAAAACAGGAAACTATATTCTGACAAAAGAAGACGCCCAGAAGCTTTCTAAGCGTCTCAGGGGTGTTTCTAGTATCGAAGAAGGGTTAAGTACCATAGATAGGTCTAAAAGTTTGCTAGAAGCCCGGGAGAGCCAAATAAATGAAAGAGAGGAGTTCATCAATCAAAGGGAGTTGGATATCAGCTATAAAGAATTAGAAGTGAACCAAAGAGAACGAACATTGATTGGGAAAGAAGCGGCCATTGAGAATGGTCAAAAATGGTGGGAAGAAAAGCAAGTATTACAAGAACAAGTGAATCTACTAATCGTAGAA
>NZ_JBFAGS010000074.1:0-1246 GCF_040653835.1 Micromonospora sp. NPDC050980
GTTTACTTTTCTCTGAATAGGTTTTGTTTTTTGATTTTTCTTTTTCTGCAATTTTCTCTAGGCGTTTTTTTAATTGTGCTTCTGTCAAACGATGAAAAATAAGGCGTGAGAATAATTGCTGTTTATCACCGATATAAGCTTGCTGGTATTCTATCGTTTCTCCAGGTTTGAGTTGATTCAAAATCTGTATAACATCTATTTGTATGTATGCTGATTGTTTTTTAATGGAACCATTTTTAAAGTATTCTGGATTTGGATTTTTCACATATACGTTCGTATTTAACTTTAACCGCGAAATATAATACGTGCCACGTTGATCCATCTGATCTAAGTCTTCTAATGAAAAGTACCCTAAATCACGAATACATAGATCGCCGGGTCGTAAAGTATCTAAACATTCTGTTCCAAATGTTTTATCATTATTTTTTCCAGGGCCCACTTGAAAATTAAGAAATTGTCCACTATGTAAATCATATTCTAATTGAATCTTGATCCCAGCTGTTTGAGCACATCCTCCTGAACCAGGGTATATATGTTCCAAAGTATTAGGTACTTGAAACATGGTGGCATCCATAATACGAATGCGTTTAAAATGGACAAAAAGTTGGTTAGAAATGTGAGTTTGCTCACAGACTTTTTGTTGTAACAACAAAGAAAAGATATGTTTTAAAAATAACACTGATTTTGCAGTAAATCGTTTATTTAAGCCCTCTGGGCTGAGTAAAGTACCTGTAGCTGCATGAAGCCTACTACATAATCGAACTAAAGGATCACTGGCCACCCGTTGACTAATCCAAATACAAATAGTAGCTAAATCTGATCCTGAAAACTTACGTTTTCGCTTTATAAACTTAATCTCTCTTGCCAGTTCTTCCAAAAATCCAGGTGTGATATAGCGCTGTAATTCTTCTGCAAATGGTTGTAATTCCTCTTGAATCGAGAGATTCATAAAAAACGTCACCCTTCCTCATAGATTATTAAGAAAGAGTAACGTTTTTTTGTACTTGGGGGTAGTAAAAATTATTAAGTTGATGGGCATGGGGTACCGCCAGCATTTCGGAAAAAACCCACGCTAAGCAAAAAATAAAATAAGCTGTCCATATGGGCAGCTTATTTACATAATTATCGTTATTGGAAGCTAATTTTTAATATTACTGTAATCCACACTACTAATCATTCTCACCTGAATACACTTTTAAATCTTCCATTGCTATGGCGATAGCATGTTTTTCTGTATCAATTAACG
>NZ_JBFAGS010000075.1:0-1141 GCF_040653835.1 Micromonospora sp. NPDC050980
GGGACTGTACAAATAACGGCTGATCGACCGATCAAGGGAGAGACGCCAGATGACGACCGAGACCACCGTGGGACAGCCGGCCGCTGAGCCGTCGGGTGCGGTCACGGATGAGCAGTTGATCGCGATGCTGGTCGATCGGGCTCGTGGTGACGGGCTGAAGCTGACCGGTGAGGGCGGGCTGTTGCAGCAGCTGACGAAGCGGGTCCTGGAATCGGCGCTGGACGGTGAGATCACCGATCACGTCGGCTACGACAAGCACGACTCGGCGGGTCGGGGTAGCGGGAACACCCGTAACGGCAGCCGGACCAAGACCGTGCTCACCGACGTCGGGCCGGTCGAGGTCCGGGTTCCCCGCGACGCGGCGGGGACGTTCGAGCCGCAGATCGTGCGCAAGCGGCAGCGGCGCCTGACCGGCGTCGACGACATGGTGCTGTCGTTGTCGGCCAAGGGCCTGACCCATGGGGAGATCGCCGCGCACCTGGCCGAGGTGTACGGCGCGGAGGTGTCCAAGCAGACGATCTCCACCATCACGGACAAGGTCATGGACGGCATGGCGGAGTGGCAGAACCGGCCCCTGGACCGGGTGTATCCGGTTGTGTTCATCGATGCCATCAACGTGAAGATCCGGGATGGGCAGGTCGCGAACCGGCCGATCTACTTGGCCATGGCGGTCACCGTCGACGGACACCGGGACATCCTCGGCATCTGGGCCGGCGACGGCGGTGAGGGCGCCAAGCACTGGCTACACGTGCTGACCGAGCTGAAGAACCGCGGCGTCGCCGACGTGCTCATGCTCGTCTGCGACGGCCTCAAGGGCCTGCCCGAGGCGGTCGAGACGGTGTGGCCACCCACCATCGTGCAAACCTGCGTGGTGCACCTGCTGCGCAACTCGTTCCGCTACGCCGCCCGGCAGGACTGGGACAAGATCGCCAAAGCGCTCAAGCCGGTCTACACCGCGCCGACGGAGGACGCCGCGACCGAGCGGTTCCTCGAGTTCGCCGAGGCATGGGGCAGAAAGTATCCGGCGATCGTGAAGCTGTGGGAGAACGCCTGGGCCGAGTTCGTGCCCTTCCTCGCCTTCGACGTCGAGATCCGCAAGGTCATCTGCTCCACGAACGCGATCGAGTCCGTCAACGCCCGC